>JBIQKK010000015.1:18828-33373 GCA_044506585.1 Hyphomicrobiales bacterium | reverse complement strand
TGGTCGCGCTCGTGGTTGTGGGTGGCGCCGGTGCCTTCGCCTATTTGCAACTGGCGGGCCTTTCACCCGAAGATCGCGCGAAGATCGATCGGTGCGCCGCGTGGGCCATGTCGGGCCGGGTCGATTCGAACACCACCGTTCCGCCGCTCGATACCACAACGCCTGATGATTGCGCGCGCGCCGCTGAGCGTGTGCCCGACAATGGCGATCATCTGGGAATGCTGGCCCTGGTGCGCATCGCGCAGGGATCCCCGCAAAGCAGCGAGGCCGTTGCGCTCGCCAATCGCGCGATCGACCGGGGTGGTGCGATCGGACACTACGCCATGGGCGTGATGTACGACCGCGGCATCAACTTCACCGCGGACTCTGCCCGCGCGGCGAGCGCATTCAAGGCCGCCGCCGATATGGGGCTGGCGCGCGCGCAGGGCCGCCTGTGCCTGATGGGCATCGATGCCAGCATGGTCCTGCCCATCGCCATGACGCGCGAAGAGATCCTCGCCTATTGCAACAAGGCGGCGACCGCCAACGACTCCTTCGGCCTCCTCGCGACGGGCTACGCGTTCGAGTCCGGTATCGACGGACGCATCATCAACCCGGCCGCGGCGGCGGACTATTACCAGCGCGCCGCCGATCTGGGGGACGACGATGCCAGGGTGCGACTGGGTATCCTTTACAATCGGGGTGTGGGCGTCCCCTTCGACATGACGAAGGCGCTGCCGCTCTATCAACAGGCGGCCGACAACGGGAATCCGGGTGGCATGCGTTCGCTCGCGATCAATCTCGAACTCGGCGACGGCATCCCGGTCGACGTCAACCTCGCCGGCCGCCTCTATGAGCAGGCGAGCATCCGTTGGGACATCCCCGCCCTGCTGATCTCGGGTTACGGCATCGCCCCTCCCGCCGTGCTGACCTCACGGCAGCGGCGCGATGCTGAATTGATCGCGAGCACGACTGGCATCGTCACCGGTCAGCGCATCCGCGGGAACATGATGACGTACGGGAACCTGCGAAACCGCGATCCTGCGGTGGCGGAACAGGAACTCAAGGCCTGCGCCGACGTGGGCAATGCGATTTGCCAGGCGCAGCTAGGTTATTTCTACCAGTCCGGATTCAACGGTCCTGCCAACCCCTCTGCCGCGCTCCAGCTCTATGAAGCCTCTGCCGCACAGGGCAATCTCTACGGCCAATATTACCTCGCCTGGGCCAACGAGATCGGCACAGGGACCGCGGTGAACATGGACAAGGCGATCCAATACTACCGGCTGGCCGCCGAGCAGGGTCACCTCACCGCGATCAACCGCCTCAAGCAGCTCGGCCAGGCCCTGCAATAAAGTTTTGGGTCGCCGCTTGACACCGGGCACGGTTCCATTCATAACCAAATCGTTCTATAACGTTTCGGTTATCAAATGGACCCCTCGGAACGCCTCGATGCCACCTTCATCGCCCTCGCCGACCCTACGCGGCGCGCCATCCTCGCGCGGTTGAAGCAGGGTGATGCGACGGTGAATGAGCTGGCGGCTCCCTTCGAGATCAGTCAGCCCGCGGTGAGCAAGCACCTCAAAATCCTCGAGCGGGCGGGCCTCGTCAGCCGCACCAATGTGGGGACGTCGCGGCCGGTACGGATCGAAGCCGGTCCGATGCGCGAAGCGGCAGACTGGCTCGAGAAGTACCGCGAGTTCTGGGAGAAGAGTTATCAGCGCCTCGATGCCCTGCTCGAAATTCTGCAGACGCCGCTCAACACCGACACGCCCGCCAGGACAAAAAAGCAAAGGAAGGACGACGATGCCTAAGCCCCTAACCATCACGACACCTGGCGATCGCGACATCGTCGTCGTCCGTGAATTCGATGCCCCGCGCGACCTGGTCTGGCTCTGTTACTCCAAGCCCGATTTGATGCGGCGCTGGTACGGCCTCCCCGACTGGACCATGACGGTCTGCGATATGGACTTCCGCGTGGGCGGTAAATGGCGTTTCGTCACTCGCTCGCCCAATGGCTACGAGATGGGAAGTCAGGGGATCTATACCGAGATCGCTGAACCCGAACGTATCGGCCAGACCGAATATTACGATGACGACTGGACAAAGGGCGGCAGCGGAAATGTGGTCGTCTTCACCGAGCGCGACGGCCGCACCACCGCAACCATGACGGTCACCTATTCCTCGCCCGAGGCCCGCGCCGCCGCCGTGGCGACGCCGATGGCCGAAGGCATGGAGATTGGCTTCAAGCGGCTGGACGCCGTCCTCGCCGAAGAACAGGCCCGCCCCGACTAGAGCCAACTTCCACCGACGACAATCACCCCTCCATCCGCAGCAACGCGGTCGGAGAACAGGCGGGCTTTGCCCAAAACACAGGAGAACTGAATGACTATGACTGCCCCTACTTCCGCAACTCCGTCACTTGCCTGGCTGCGTTACGGCACCGCTTTCATCGCAGGGTTCGCTAGTGTTGCCGTGCTGTCGATGGCCACCGATGCGGTTCTGCACGCCACCGGCATCTTTCCGGTCGATGGCTCGGTCGGCACTGACGGCAACCTCGCATTGGCACTTGCCTATCGAACAGCCTTCACCGTGGTCGGCGGCTACATCGCCGCCCGCCTCGCGCCGGCCCATGGCATGCGCCTCGCTCTCATCCTCGGGATTGTGGGTGCCCTCGCTGCTGCCGCCGGGTCCGTCGCGATGTCTCACGTCGGTCACCACTGGTACGGGGTCGCCCTCGCCGTGCTCGCCCTGCCCTCCACTGCCGTCGGCGGTTGGCTCTTCACTCGCACTTCACGCTAGCTTTCGCAGACAGGAAACCGCAAATGACCACCACCACGATCACCCCGTTCCTGTGGTTCGACAATACCGTGCCCCAGGCTGTCGAGTACTATAAGTCGATCTTTCCCGACACCACCGTCGAGATGGTCAGCGACTTCATGGCTGTCTTCACCCTGCAGGGCCAACGTTTCTATGCCCTGAACGGTGGCCCGCAGTTCAAGTTCACCGAAGCGGTGTCGTTCTTTGTGAGCGTCGATACGCAGGACGAGGTCGACTACTACTGGAACAAGCTCACGGCCGATGGCGGCGAAGAGTCTCGTTGCGGCTGGCTCAAGGACAAGTATGGCCTCAGCTGGCAAATCATCCCACGCAAACTGATGGAATACATGTCCAGTCCCGATCGCGCGGCCGCAGACCGCGCGAACCAGGCCATGCTGAAGATGCGCAAGATCATCATCGCCGATCTCGACAAAGCCTATGCCGGCAAGTGACCACACGGCGCGGGCGGCTCAAATCGCCCGCGCTGACTCACCGCCCTCTCGTGTGGGCTGGTTGCTTTTGGCGCGGAACGCGCGGCCGTGAGCAGCTTTTCTCTCCATCGTCTCCTTGCCGATGGAACGCCTGTGGACCAAGATGCTTCCTCTCCTTCTCGCCCAGGCCTGCCCACATGTCCCTGCTGTTCTCGCCACTCACGCTGCGCGACCTGACGCTCCGCAACCGCACCGTGGTGGCGCCGATGTGCCAGTATTCGGCGCAGCACGGCCTCGCCAATGACTGGCACTTCGTCCATCTGGGGCGCTTTGCGCTCGGCGGCTTCGGCCTTGTGATCCTGGAAGCCACAGGCGTTACTCCGGAGGGCCGCATTTCCTATGGCGATCTGGGCCTGTGGAACGACGAGCAGGTTGCACCGCTCACGCACATCGTTGACTTCCTGCACGCAGAAGGTGCCGCCGCCGGCATCCAGCTCGCTCATGCAGGCCGCAAGGCCTCGACGCCCATCGCGTGGCGGAACGGCTTCGATGAGACGGAACAGGAGAAGCGCGACTTCGCCTTCGAGTCATGGACGCCGGTCGCCCCGAGCCCGATCATTCACACCGAACGGATCCCCGGCTTCACCACGCCCCGCGAGATGACGGAGACCGATATCGCCGCCACGGTCCACGCTTTCGCCGACGCCGCAAATCGGGCGGACAAGGCGGGCTTCGATGTCATCGAAATCCACGGCGCACATGGCTATCTCATCAACCAGTTCCTCTCGCCCATCGCGAACAAGCGCACCGACCGCTACGGCGGCAGCCGCGAGAACCGCATGCGCTTCGCGCTCGAGGTCACGGAGGCGGTGCGGGCAGCCTGGCCCGCGCATAAGCCGCTCTTCATCCGAATTTCGGCGACCGACGGCAGCGAGGGCGGATGGTCACTGGAGGACTCCGCTGTGCTCGCACCCGAGCTGAAGGCGCGCGGCGTCGACGCCATCCACGTGTCGTCCGGCGGGTTCGACGGGTACGGCATCAAGCCCGGCCCGCTCTATCAGGTGCCGCTGAGCCAGGCGGTGCGCGACACCGGTGTCGCGACCATCGCCGTAGGTCTCATCGATGACCCCCATGACGCCGAGCGCATTCTCGCTGAAGGTCAGGCCGACCTTGTGGCTTTCGCGCGGACTGCGCTCGAAGATCCGAACTGGCCGCTGCGCGCCCACCACGCACTGGACGGCGCCCAGTACGAATTGTGGCCCCGCCAGGCACGAAATCGCATCCGCGACAAGCATCGCGTGCTAGGCTTGCCCAGATAGCGCCCATCTCATGGTGAGCGCGTCATACATGAGGCGCCGGCGGTCAGCTTCCGTTCATCTGCGCTGAGGCATGTGCGCGCCATCCGTTTGGGAGCATCACATGAACATCAAGACCCTCGCCGCCGCACTCGCGCTGCCGGTCCTGCTCGCCGCGTGCGCGCCGGAAGTCGAATCGACCATTTATCTCGCTGACATCGTCAAAGCTGCCGAAGGCGGCGAGGCCATTTCGGCCCCTGCCGTCCTTCGCGTTCCCCAGAGCGGCGAGGACGAGTGCAAGGAGGGTCTCGACGCCCTCATCGAAAAGCTCAAGGCACTCGCGCCTGTGAGCGGAAAGGGCCAGTGCATCAGCAAGGACCAGCACGGCCAGGGCACACAACTCGCCGAGATCGAAACCGAGCTGCAGATCGTCGCCGCGGGAAGCGAAGTCGCCGGGCCCAACCTGTTCGTCCTTGAAGTCGCAACCACCGACGAGGGCCGCTACGACCTCACGCTCAAGATGCTCGAACCGATCGGTACGGTCATCAAGGCGCTGCAGGCCGAAAACACCGCCAGTGTCGATTTCGACCCGTCCTTCTTCCTGCTCACCCTCAACAATGACACGTCGGGCGGCGTGGATGTGGACGTCAACCATGCCTTCATCGACGGCAAGTCGTCGCTCGAAACGGAGGGGGCCATCTCGCTCGCCCGCCGCGGCGCGCTGACGATCCAGTTCTCTGATGTCGCTTCGAGCTTTGTCGAAGCGGGCAATTCCTACTGGTTCGCCACCGTCGGACCGGCCTCGTAATACTTAGTTTCGCCGTCTTGCCGGCGGACCTTGCAACCGCGCGTGGGACCTCCCACGTGCGGTTCATCTTTTCAGGGAGTACGCCAATGACCAGCAGAGCCGCCATCTTCGCCCTGCTGACCCTGTGGGGCGTCGGCGCAGCCCCTTGCGTGCCGGCCTTCGCCGAGGAGACAGCCACGGACGCCGCGTCCGATACCGAAGGCGACACCCTCACCGATCGCGTCTGGGTCAAAGCCGGCGATGAGGCCGAGCTACCCGGCGTCATCAGGATCTTCCTGTCGGACGGGACGATGGTCCAGGATTCGTGCTGGGAGACGCATCGTCTCTCCGCCTGGCATAAGGACGGCGAGGCCGCACTCAGCTGGGACGAGGACGGCATGGAGATCAAGGCGGACATCGTCACGCTGACGGCCGACGAGCTGGTCCTGTCGCTGAAGCTGACGGACGGCGACCTCGAGGAGCGTTATACGCCGGCGACGGTTCCCTATGTCTGCCCCGACATCCCCAAGGGCTGAGACCGTCCCCCGCTAGAGCAGCACCTGCGTGCCGATCTCCACCACGCGGCCGGTCGGAATGTGGAAGTACTCCGTCGCGTCCGTGGCGTTGCGGGATAGTGCGATGAACAGGCGGTCGAGCCAGATCGGCAACCCTTTGGGCGAGGCCTTCAACGACCGCCGGCTCAAGAAGAACGACGTCGACATGATGTCGAACTTCCAGCCCAGTTTGCGGGCGAGCGCCAGTGCCTTGGGAATGTTCGGCGTCTCGATGAACCCGAAGCGCACGACCACGCGGTAGAAGAGATCGTTGTAGGCGTCGATTGTCACCTTTTCGTCGTCGGGCACGCGCGGCGTGTCGGCGGTGAGCACGGTGAGGATGACATTGTGCTCATGCAGCACCTTGTAATGCTTGAGGCTGTGGAGCAGCGCGGTTGGCGCACCCTCGATGTCCGAGGTGAGAAACACTGCCGTGCCCGGTACGATGATCGGCTTCTTCTTGGAGAGGTTGTCGACGAGGAACTGCAACGGAACTTCGTCCCGCCGCGTCTTTTCCATCAGCCGCTTCCGGCCCTGGATCCATACGGTCATGATCCCCGCCACCGCGATCGCCACCGCGACGGGTACCCAGCCGCCCTGCATCAGCTTGACGATGTTGGCGACGAAGAAGCCCACATCGACGACGAGGAACGGAATCATCGTAATCAACATCGGGATCAGCGGCCATTTCCATACGCGCCGCATCACCACGCCCAGCAGGATGGTGGTCACCAGCATCACGCCGGACACCGCGATGCCGTAAGCATGCGACAGGCTCGCCGAGCTGCCGAAGCTGATCACGAGAAGGATCACCAGGACCATCAGGATCGTGTTGACCTGGGGCATGTAAATCTGGCCGCTCTGCGTCTCGGATGTATGGAGCACCGTCATGCGCGGCAGGAGGTTGAGCGCGATCGCCTGGCGCGTAAGCGAATAGGTGCCGGTGATCACCGCCTGGCTGGCGATAATCGTCGCGACCATGGCGAAGATGACGATCGCCACTCGAGACCACTCCGGGAACATCTCGAAGAACGGGTGGGTAATGGTCGTGAGATCGTGCGACAGCACGAACGCGCCCTGCCCGAAATAGTTGAGCAGCAACGCCGGGAACACCAGCGCGAACCAGGCAAGGACAATGGGCTTGCGGCCGAAATGGCCGAGATCGACATAAAGGCCCTCAACGCCCGTCACGGCGAGAAAGATTGCACCCAGGACGATCAGCGCAATCGCCGGATGCATGAACAGGAACGTCGCTCCATAGGCCGGATTGAGCGCCCACAGGACGCCCGGATAGCTGATGATCTGCCACAGGCCGCAGGCCCCCAACACCAGGAACCAGAGTGCCGTGATCGGCCCAAAGACGCGACCGACGATTTCGGTTCCAAACCGTTGCGCGAAGAACAGGCCGAGGATGAGCACAACTGTGATCGGCACGATCCAGCGCGTGAATGCCGGGGCGACGATGGAGACGCCCTCTGCCGCAGACAGCACCGAGATAGCCGGCGTGATGATAGCGTCGCCGAAGAACAGTCCGGCGCCCAGCACACCCATGATGATCACGAGCCGCGGACGTTTCTGAAAGCTCGCGGCCGCGAGCGACATCAGCGACAGCGTGCCGCCCTCACCCCTATTGTCGGCGCGCGTTACGAAGAAAATGTATTTGAAGGTCACGATGATCGTCAGCGCCCAGACGATCAGCGACAGCAGCCCGAGAATTTCGACGGCTGTTTCCTGCTCGGCGGGCCGTACGAACAGCGCCTGCCGGAATGCATAGAGCGGACTCGTTCCGATGTCGCCGTAGACGACACCGAGTGCGCCAATCACCAGTGCCGGGAGATGCTTGTCCTTGGCGTGGCTGGCCTGAGCGGTCGCAACGTCGCCGGCCGCCGAAGCGCCGGGTACACTCGTCTGCGTCATATAGCCTTCGTAGCCTTCTTGTGAGGCGGGCGGGTCTCTACACCCGTCGATTGTCGCGTTCAACCCGTGGGTCGAGGCACAGTTAGCAAGAGTGTCCTATCCGAGAACGTCTTGACGCCGTCTTTCGTTCGGCGCCGAGAGCGAAAAGGCGGCGCCCATGGGGCACCGCCTTGGTTCGGGAACGGGAGAGTTCCGGCTGTTTGCGGGCTACGCCGCCTGGGCTTCGACTTGCTCGCTTTCGCGGGCGGCCTTGGTGGCATTGGTCCACCAGGCGAGGTTATCGAACAGCTCCTTGGTGAAGGGCACGAAGGTGGGGAGAACTTCCTCCCACTGCTTCTGGCCCATGAACACGCTGGAGAATTCCGATCCGCCGATATGGACGCCGTGGCGCACCGAGACTGCCTGCAGCTCGGTGAAGATGTTGCGCAGATGCTCGACCGCGCGGGCACCGCCCACCGAACCATAGCTCACATAGGCCACGGCCTTCTTCATGAAGGGCTTGTAGGCCCAGTCGATGGCGTTCTTCAGCGCGCCGGGGACGGAGCGGTTGTACTCGGCGGTAACGACGATATAGCCGTCGAATTCATTGAGCTTGGCCTGCCACTTGGCCGCGATCTCATTGGGCGTGGGCATCCACAGGTCGGACGCCGGCGCGTCGAACAGCGGCAGCGGGTAGTCCTTCAGGTCGACGAGCTCGACGTCGAAATATCCGGTTTCTTTTGCGAGGTCGGCGATCCATTTCGCCGGCTTGTCGCCTTGGCGGTTGGGACGCACGCTGCCGACGATCACGGCAATCTTGGGCTTGGTCATTGTCTGCTCTCCAGTACCAATCAGTAACTGGGTGTAGATATGTTCCCAACCCCGCCGGACCGCAAGGAGGCACGTTCCTCATCCGAGCGAACACTCCGTTCACGACGGAAAAACAATCTGCGTCAGTCACATAGATGTATGTGAAAGTTCAGCCACCCAGCACGGCCCGGTAGCGCCGGACGGCTTCGGGAAAGCCGTAAACCAGTGCATCCGCGGTGAGAGCGTGGCCAATCGAGCATTCCTCGAGATCAGGGATGGCCTCCATCAGCGCCGGCAGGTTCTCGAGCGTCAAATCGTGCCCGGCGTTGACGCCGATCCCTGCTCCGCCCCGCGCCGCCCTTATCCCGGCTTTGCGGTAGGCCTCGGCAGTCGCCTTGAGTTTCGCCAGCTCCGCTGCGTGGTCGTTCTGGGGGTGGCCGTAGGGGCCAGTGAACAGCTCCACGCGGTCCGTCCCGATCTCGGCCGCGAGCGGCGCGAGCGATGGGTCGGCATCAACGAACAGCGACACGCGCATGTCGCCCCCCTGCAGCCGCTCGACGATACGTGCAAGAAAGTCCGCGTGCTGCTTCAGGTCCCAGCCGTGATCGGAGGTCGACTGCGAAGGGTCGTCGGGCACCAGGGTCACCTGGTCGGGGCGCGCGACCTCAACGAGTTTGAGGAACTCTTCGCTGGGATAGCCCTCGATATTGTACTCACGCTGAGGCCACTCGTCGCGCAGCAGCGTTTCGAGCGCGAACACGTCGGCACGCCGGATGTGCCGCTCGTCCGGCCGCGGATGCACCGTGATGCCGTCCGCGCCGGCTTCGAGGCAAACCCGCGCAATGCCGGTCACGCTCGGCCAGGGCAGATCCCGCCGGTTACGAAGCTGGGCGACGGCGTTGAGATTGACGGACAGGTCGGCCATGGCGTCCGCCTTACACCTTCACGGCGGCAGGTCAACTGTGCTGGGTCGCCAGCTTTTCCAGTCGCGCCCGCCGGCCCTCCAGCAACACAACGCCCACCCCGCACACGAGAATGAGGCCGATGCCGATCAGACCGAGGGTGTTCGGCAACGTGCCGAACACGACAACCCCCGAAATCAGCGCCCAGATCGTCGAGGTGTAGGTGAACGGCGACACGGCGATCACTTCGCCATAGCGGAAGGCGAGAAAGATGCTGAGATGCGCACCCGTGATGAACACTGCCGCAAGGCACATCAGCAGAATGAGCTTCAGATCCGGCACCACGAAGTCTTCGAACAGCAGCGTCAGGACTCCTCCCGCAATCATGACGGTCATGCCCGCGCCGACGGCGACGACCAGGCCGGGAATTTCGGCATTCACCCTGCGACTGAGGAGATCCCGTCCGACGGCGCAACAGGCCGACCACAGGCCGAACAGCGCGAAGGCGGAGAAGGCGCTGGTCCCCGGTTGCGCGACGAGCAGCGCGCCGACGAAGGCGAACCCAATCAGGGCGACCTGCAGCCGTCCCACGCGCGCTCCGAAGAACCACACGGCCACGACGGTCATCAGGACGGGCTCAAGCTGGCTCAGCGCATTGAGGTCGGCGATGGGCGCTCGGGCGAGCCCGGTGATGTAGCCGAGGGTGGCTGCAACCTCGAAACCGTTGCGGCTCAAGACCACGGGGTCCAGCAGCTTCGGCACCCAGCGGATGAGGCCGGTGGCGAACAGCAGCCCAAAGCCGATCACCATGATGGCGATGCCGCGGAGGAACAGAACCTCGAACGGCGGCAAATCCTGGGCGACCGTCTTGACGATCGTGTCGTTGACGAGAAACAGCGCCGTGGCCGCGCACATCAGTGCGATGCCTTTGAGGTTTGACTTCGCAGCGCCGCCGCTCACTAGGCCAGAACCTGCAGCTTTCGCCGCTTGCGCTCATCGAGCAGCGCGACGGTGACGCCACTGCCGAGGATCATGGCGATGCCTACAAAGGCCAGCGTGTTGGGCACCGTGTTGAAGACGATCAGTCCCGAGATCACGGCCCACACAGCGAACATGTAGTAAAAGGGCGCGACGACCCCTGGCTCGCCTGCGCGATAGGCCGCCGAGATCGCGATGTGTCCGATCATCAGGAAGAGCCCTGACCCTGCGAGCAGCAACAGGTGGCGGCCGCCCGGCATGACCCATGTCTCGAACGTCAAATGCGCGCCGCCTGCGCCGATCATCACGATGATGATCGCCGAGAACGCGACAATCATCGAGGGCGCCGCCGGCGGCACCTTGCGCAAGACGACGTCGCGCAAGCCTGTCACCACCGCCTGGACGAAGCCGAGCACCGCAAAGATCGTGAACCCTTCGCCGCCCGGTTGCGCCACGAGCACCGCGCCTGCGAAGCCAACGCCGATCAGGAGCAACCGGTTTAGCGCCAGCTTCTCGCGGAAAAACAGCGCGAGCCCCAGGAGCATCATCATCGGCGCCAGCTGCCCGAGCGCCGTGATGTCAGCGATCGGCATGTTGGCGAGGCAGACGACGAAGAGGCAGACCGCGATCGTCTCGACCACGCTGCGCAGCACCACCCACTTATCGGCGAAGAACCGGATCTGCTTGATCGCCCCGGTGATGAACAGCAGCGGCACGCACCAGATGGTCGCCGATACGCCACGCAGGAACAGCACCTGCAGCGGCGGCAGTCCCTCGGTTGCCAGTTTCATGAAGGTGTCGTTGGTGACGAACACACCGGTGGCCAGCACCATCAGCGCGACGCCGCGGAGGTTGGAAGTCGAAGCAGACATGGAGAATCCGAGGGCAGGACGGGAGAACTCCCGCCACTTCTGATACATGCGTTCGCGCCGGCAAGAAAGTGACCGGTGCGAACGGGACTGATGGGCTACATTCCTTCCGCGCCGCGAGAAATAGCGGCGAGGCCCGTGCGCACGACTTCGACCAGCCCCAGCGGCACCATGAGGGTGATGAAGCTGTCGATCTTGCTCGGCTTGCCGGTGATCTCGAACACGAAGCTCTCGGTGGTCGCGTCGACGATCTGCGCGCGGTAGGCGTCGGCGAGGCGCAGCGCCTCGGCGCGAGGTTCGCCGGAACTGGCGACCTTGACCAGCGCGAGTTCACGCTCGAGCGATTTCCCCTCGGCCGTCAGGTCGTGCACCTTGTGCACCGGCACCAGCCGTTCGAGCTGCAGCTTGATCTGCAGCAACACCTTGGGGTTGGCGACGGTGACCACGGTGATGCGGCTCAGCCCCTTCTCGTGCTCCGTCTCCGAGACCGTCAGGGAGTCGATGTTGAACCCGCGCGCCGCAAACAGCCCCACGATCCGCGCGAGGATGCCCGGTTCGTTGTCGACCAGCACGCTGAGCGTGTGCCGCTCCGGGGTCTGCGTTTCGGGCGCGAGGAAATAGGCCGACCCGGTCGGCATCAGATGCGCATTCATGGCTGTGACTTCTCTGTGAGTGCGAGTGCGGGAACAGGTGAAGAGGGTGAACCGCGGCCGCCGGTTACCACCAGCAGGGAAACGAGGACAAGGACGCCGACGGGAACGGAGACGCTGTTGCCGAGGACCGTGATGAAGGGCAGTGCCCAGACCGCGATAGCGACCACGGCCGCGAGCACTTGCGACGCCACCGACGCGTCGCGCCGCTGCTGCAGGACGAGGAGCGCCGCGGCGACCACCGGGGCAAGATCGTAGATGTGGATGTAGGGCGTGATGAGCGCCATCGCGGCGATGGCGATCGCCCACCGCGCCTTGTCGCTGTCAGCGCGCCACATCTGCCACACGCCGAAGGCACCCGCAGCCATTGCCACCGCGCCATGCACGTAGCTTGCGAGCACTGGGTCGCCGGCATAAAGCCGCATCGCGATGAACGCCGAGGGGATCATCGCCAGAAACGGCCCTGTCCCTTCGCGCTCCAGCTGGTTGAGCAGCGGCAGCGTGCTCCCGAGATAATCACGCCAGACGTTCGGGCCGAAGATCAGCGCCGACGCGCCCGCGAGCGCGATGGCGACACCGCCTGCAATGGCGATAGCGAGAAACTTGCGCTCGATCAGCCACACCACTGGTAGCAGGAATCCGGCCTGCGGCTTGACCGTCAGTAGTCCCGCAGCCAACGCGCCCCCGACCTTGCCGCGCGGCGCGGCCAGCGCCAGCAGCAGCAGCCCGGCCGCGACGTTGCCCGTCTGCCCGTAATAGACGGACGCCACTGCCGCCGGCGACAGGGCGATGATCGCAGTCTCCATCCAGTCGAAGCCTGCGCGGCGCGCACCCCAGACCAAAACCGCAAGCCCGAGCGCCGACCAGAGGGTCAGGCCAGTCCAGAAGTCGAGGAAGCCCAGCGGCCACACCGCCAGCAGCGAATGCGGCGGATAGGCCCAGAGGCGCAACCCGATTTCATGCGGAATGATCGTACGTTCGAACGCCATGAACGCTTCGGGTTGGTAGATCGTCTCCGCCTGCCCCGCAAGCACGAGCCGTCCTGCCGCGAACATGTTGATGAAGTCCCCGCCCACCGGCGACGCACCATCCGCGTTGAGGTAGCCGTCAGCAGCCGCGATCTCGGCCACGCTGGTGCGGACCGTGACCCCCAGGTGCAGCACGCTCAGCAGCACCAGCAGCAGCTTCACATAGCGGCTCAGATCGCGCATCGCGTTTGCGGTAGCCTCGCGGCTACACCAGCTCCCGTCCCTTGGCGTCGATCACTGCCCCGATGTCGTCCACGGAATCGGGCAGGATCATCTCATTGTGCGGCTTGCCCGACGGAATCATCGGCAGGCAGTTCTCGTCGCGCTCGACCAGGCAATCGAATAGAACGGGTTTCTTGACATCGATCATCTCAGCGATGGCGTCGTCGAGCTTGGCTGGGTCCTCGCAGCGAATGCCATGAGCACCGTACGCTTCGGCGAGCTTGACGAAATCGGGCAGGCTCTCGGCGTAAGAATGTGCGTAACGCCCGCCATGGAGCAGGTCCTGCCACTGCCGGATCATCCCAAGCCGCTCATTGTTGAGGATGAAGACCTTGATCGGCAGCTCGTACTGCACGGCCGTCGACATTTCCTGCATCGTCATCTGCACACTGCCTTCGCCGGCGATGTCGATGACGAGCGCTTCCGGGTGCGCCACCTGCACGCCGATTGCAGCCGGCAGGCCGTAGCCCATCGTGCCGAATCCGCCCGAGGTCATCCACCGATTGGGCATCTCGAACGGGAAATGCTGCGCAGCCCACATCTGGTGCTGCCCCACTTCCGTGGTCACATAGACGTCGCGTCCCCTGGAGCCTTCATAGAGCCGGCGGATCGCGTGCTGCGGTTTGATGACGCTCGGCGAATTGCGATAACCGAACGAGTTCTTGCTGCGCCATTGGTCGATCTGCTTCCACCACGGCGCGATGGCCTCGGTCCGCGGCTCATTGGACTTGCTGCGCCAGATGCGGACCATCTCCTTGAGCACATGGCCGCAGTCGCCGATGATCGGAAGATCAACGACCACATTCTTGTTGATCGAGCTTGGATCGATGTCGACATGGATCTTGCGGCTGCCCGGCGAGAACTTGTCGATGCGGCCGGTTATGCGGTCGTCGAACCGTGCGCCGATGTTGATCATGAGATCGCAATCGTGCATCGCCATGTTCGACTCGTAGCTGCCATGCATGCCGACCATGCCCAGCCACTGCGGCGAGGATCCGGGAATGGTCCCTAGCCCCATCAGGGTGGAGGTCACCGGGAAGCCGGAGAGCTCGACCAGTTCGCGTAGATGCGTGCTGGCATCCGGCCCCGCATTCACCACACCGCCGCCCGTGTAGAAGATCGGTCGCTCCGCGCGCAGCATCATGTCGACCGCCGCCTCGATCAGCCGGGTATCCCCCTCGATCTGCGGCCGGTAGCTCTTGTGCCGTGTCGTTTCGATCTCGTCGGGCCCGTAGTAGGTGCCCATCGCGAACTGCACGTCCTTGGGGATGTCGACCAGCACCGGCCCCGGCCGCCCGCTGTTGGCGATGTAGAACGCCTCGTGGAG
>JBIQKK010000015.1:5718-18728 GCA_044506585.1 Hyphomicrobiales bacterium | reverse complement strand
TCGTCGCTGTGGGGTGGCGAGTCCGCGGTCCGCTTTTCCTTGTCTTCATCAGGCATTGCGACACCTCCTGTTGGGATCATCAACCCTTGCGCCTCGACCAAGGTTCCCCTAGGTGCGGGCTATGAGTGATTTTGTCGTTCCCACCGAAGGTCCGCCGATTGCCACCGAGGCGGACGCGCTCGATGTCATTGGCGAGGCGTCGTTTTCCGGGGCGAGCCGGGTCGTCATCCCGGTGAGCCGCCTCACGCCCGACTTCTTCAAGCTGAGCACCGGCCTCGCAGGCGCGATCCTGCAGAAATGCACGAACTACCGGCTCAAGGTCGCGATCGTCGGGAATATTTCGGAGTACACCGCCAAGTCCGGGCCGCTGCGCGATTTCGTCTACGAATCCAACCGGCGCGGCGATGTCCGCTTCGTCGCCTCGGACGCCGAACTCTAGGCAAAGCCCGTCGGGTCGGCTAAATCCTCGCCTCTGCGAGCGGACTATCCATCATGAATGACCTCAACCCGGCGCTGGCCTCCAGCGCCGTATCCTCCGTGTCGCCCCATAGCTGGGGCACCGAGTACCGTGAGCTGTTCAAGCTTGCCTGGCCGCTGATTGTCGCACAGCTGGCCCGCAGCGCCTTGTTTACCACGGATGTCATCGTGCTCGGCTGGCTCGGCGCGGACTATGTCGCCGCCGGTGCGCTCGCCAATGCGCTGTTCGTCTGCACGGTGCTGTTCGGCGTCGGCGTCGTAGGCGCAGTCGCCCCAATGGCTGCCCAGGCACTCGGCGCGAGGGACCCGCGCACTGTCAGGCGTACGGTGCGTTCGGGGATCTGGCTCGGCGTCATCCTGTTCATCCTGTTGTTCCCCCTGGCCTGGAATATCGGCCCCATCTACCTCCTGATCGGCCAGGATCCCGAACTCGTGGCGCTCGCCGACGTCTTCATCCATGCCGCGATCTGGTCGCTCTTCTCGCAATACGTCTTCACCGCCCTCCAGTCCTTCCTCAACGCCCATGGGGCCACGCGCGCAGTCTTGTTCATCACTGTCGGTGGTGTGCTGGTCAACCTCGTCGCGAACTACGTGCTCGTCTTCGGCCATTGGGGTTTCCCCGCCCTCGGTATCATGGGCTCGGGCCTTGCGACCTCGATCGTGAACTTCGCGATGCTGGTCTTCGCGATTGCCTACATCCAGCTTCATCGGCGGTTCCGCCGCTATCACCTCTGGCACCATTTCTTTAAGGTGGACTGGTTCCGGCTGTGGGAGCTCATCAAGATCGGGGTGCCCATCGGCCTTATGCTGCTCGCCGAAGTTGCGCTCTTCACGACGGCGTCCCTGCTCCAGGGATGGCTGGGCAAGGACGAGCTCGCGGCCCATTCGGTCGCCCTCACCATCGCGTCGCTTGCCTTCATGGTACCGCTCGGCCTCAGCCAGGCGACCACCGTGCGCGTCGGAATCGCCTTGGGGGAGCAGAACAAGGACGGCATCCGCAAAGCCGGCTGGGCATCACTCGCCTTGACCATCGGCTTCATGTCGACGACCGCGATCCTGTTCTTCAGCTTCCCGCACCAGATTGTCGGCCTGTTTCTCAATTCCGGCATCGCCGAGAACCAGGCGCCGCTCGCGCTCGCGGCGAGTTTCCTGCTCATTGCCGGGTTGTTCCAGCTCGTCGACGGCACGCAGGTCACCATGGCCGCAGCCCTGCGCGGCCTGAGCGACACCAACACTCCCCTGATCATCGCGCTGATCGGCTATTGGGCCATCGGCTTCCCCATTGCCTGGTATTTCGGGATGCACTCGCCGTTGCGTGGTGTCGGCGTCTGGCTCGGGCTCGCGGCGGGACTCGCTGTGGTCGCGGTCGTCCTCACCATCCGGTGGGCGATGCGGGACCGGCTGAAGCTGACCGACCACGTCCCGGTCTAGCTGTCGATCCAGTTCCAGTCCGCCATGCGTCCGCGGAACCAGGTGCGCTGCCGTTTGGCATATTGGCGCGTGGCGGTGATCGCGCGTTCGAGCATCTCCTCCCGCGTGGAACGGCCTGCGAGCCAGTCGCCGATCTCGCGCACGCCGATGGCTTTCATCGCCGGCAATGACGGATCGAGCCCACGCGCGAGGAAGGCCTCCACTTCTTCGGCTGCCCCTTGCTCGAGCATCGCCTCGAACCGCCGCGCAATCCGCTCCCGCAGGATCTCGCGCGGCGGATTGAGGACCAGCCGCTCGATCTCCCATCCCTCGAGCAGCGGCTTGTGGAGGCTGTCCTGGAACGTGGCCAGCGACCGGCCCGTCGCGGCAAGCACCGCCAGCGCACGGATGACTCGTTGCGGATCGGGCGCCTTGAGCCGCGCCGCCATCATCGGATCGCGCGCCGCGATGAGCGCCGCTCGGCCGGCGCGGTCGAGCCCCTCGACTTCCGATGTCGCCACCGCGACGACTTCATCGGGCACCTGCGGAACCTCGGCGAAACCACTGACGAGAGTCTCGAAATAGAGACCCGTACCACCCGCAAAAATCAGTGGAGCATCTGCCTCGGCGATAATCCTTTCGGCCGCGCGCGCCCAGTCCCCCGTCGAGAACCGCCCAGCCGGATCGACGGTGCCGTAGAGCAGATGCGGGGCCGCGGCCAATTCCGCATCGCCCGGCCGCGCGGTGATCAATCGCAATCCCTCATAGACCTGCAGCGCGTCGGTGTTGACGATCGCTCCCGCCATTTGGCGCGCCCGTTCGAGCGCCAGCGCCGACTTGCCGCTCGCGGTCGGACCCGCTATCAGAACCGCTCTTTTGTGAGCCACGAGAACGCCTTGTCGGTCCTTTGCCTCATCGCCAATCCGGCCGACCCCGCCCTCGACTCCGCGCTCGTTGCGCGCGTGCATGCCGAGGTCGGTGGCGAGATCAACTGGCTCACCCAGCGCATCGCCGCCGAAATCGTCAAGCCGAAATCGGTGACGGCTGTCGAAGCCGCCGGCGAGATTGTCGCGCACCGGCCCATCGACGTGGCGCTCGTGCCGCTCGCCAACCGCCGCAAGCGGCTGCTGATCGCCGACATGGATTCGACCATGATCGAGCAGGAGTGCATCGACGAACTCGCGGACGCAGTCGGCATCAAGGCCGAGGTCTCGGCAATCACGGCCCGCGCGATGAATGGCGAACTCGATTTCGAGGCCGCGCTAAGAACCCGCGTCAAGTTGCTGAAGGGACTCCCGATTTCGCGCATGGAAGAGGTCCGGCGCGAGCGCATCACCTATGCACCCGGCGGTCGCGCGCTCGTGCAGACGATGAAGACGCACGGCGCCTTCACCTCGCTCGTCTCTGGCGGTTTCACCTTCTTCGCCGACCACATCGCCAAGCGCATCGGCTTCGACGAGGCGATGGCCAACATCCTCGAGGTGGATGGCGACGTGCTTGCGGGTACGGTGCGTGATCCCATTCTCGGCCGTGAGGCCAAGCTCGCCCGCCTGCAGACCTTGGCGGCGTTCCACGACATCCCGCTCGCCGCGACGCTCGCCGTCGGCGATGGGGCCAACGACCTCGACATGCTCAAGGCCGCCGGACTTGGCGTCGCGCTCCACGCCAAACCCCTCGTTGCGGCGCAGGCGCAGGTCAAGATCGACCACGGCGACCTCACTGCCCTGCTCTACCTCCAGGGCTACACCGACGAGGACATCGTCCGGTGAGACTCGAAACCGAACGGCTTATCCTGCGCGAATGGGAGGAGCGCGACCGCGAGGCCTACGCGCGGTTCGTGGGCGACCCGGTCGTTCGCCGCTTCTACCCGAGCGTTGCGGATCGCGAAGAATCCGACCGCATGATCGACCGCTTCATCGAAGGGCTCAAACGCGACGGCTATGGGCTGCTCGCCGTCGAGCGCAAGGAGGACGGCGTCCTGATCGGCGATGTCGGCATTATTCCCGTGGGTTTTCCCATTCGGGGCAATCCGCCGGTCGAAATCGGCTGGCTGCTTGGGCAGGAATTCTGGGGCCAGGGCTATGCGCCCGAAGCGGCCCGTGCCTGGCTCGACTATGCCTTCAACGTCCTGAAGATGCCTGAGGTCGTCGCCTGGACGACCGTTACGAACCTGCCCAGCCAGCGCGTGATGCAGAAGATCGGCATGGTCCACGACGTCGATGGCGACTTCGCGCATCCCAAGCTGCCCGAGGACCATCCACTGCGCCCCCACGTCCTTTATCGGATCGCGCGACCTAGCCCAACTTGATAGGGACGTACCTGTTCGCCCCTCCCGAGTCCGTGATCGTGAGCACGACGACTGGACGGCCCGCCTCCTTGGCCACATCGAGCCTGGCGATCAGTTCATCGACCGTTGCGACCGGGCGCTGGTCCATCTCGGAGATCACCAATCCGCGCGCCAGTCCCTGTTGCTCGGCATCCGAGCCGGCGACCACATCGGTAACGACCAGGCCGCGGGTGGTCTCGGCGATATCGAACGCCTCGCGCGCCTCGTCGTCCACAACCTCGACCTCAAGACCAAGTATTTCCCGAATGCCCGGTGCCTGCACGTCCGAAAGATCGTCGGGGAAGGCCTCCTGCTGCGCGGCAGCCATGAGCTTCTCCCCATCCTCGAGACGCCCCAGCGTTACGTCGAGGGTAAGCTCGTCGTCCCCCCGCAACACCTTCACCTTCACGTGCTCACCCACGGCGGTTTCCGCGACCAAACGGGGCAGGTCGCGCATTTTGACGATCGGACGGCCATTGAAATCGAGAATGATGTCGCCGGTCATGACGATACCGTCGGCCGGTCCCGTCTCGGTCACGTCGACCACCATCGCGCCATGCGTATTGGACCGCCCGCGGCCCGCGGCGACCTCGTCGGTCACATCCTCGAGGCTCACGCCCAGCCAGCCGCGGCGCGTCTCACCGAACTCCGCCAGTTGCTGCACGACCGGCCGCGCGAGATTGACCGGCACCGCAAAGCCGATGCCGAGCGAGGAGCCACCCTGCGCGATGATGGCGGTATTGATCCCCACGACCTTGCCGTCCATGTCGAACAGCGGTCCGCCCGAGTTGCCCACGTTGATGGCCGCATCGGTCTGGATGAAATCGTCATAGGGGCCTGAGTGAATATCGCGGTTGCGGGCAGAGACGATGCCAAGTGTCACCGAGCCGCCAAGCCCGAAAGGATTGCCGATCGCCATCACCCAGTCGCCCACCTCGGCGCCGTCGCTGTCCCCGAACTCGACGAACGGGAGCGCCTGACTGGCCTCGATCTTGAGGACCGCAAGGTCGGCTTTGGTATCCGATCCGAGCAGTTTGGCTTTGTGCCGCGTACCGTCGTTCAAAAACACCAGGATCTCGTCGGCACCTTCGACGACGTGATTGTTGGTCACGACTGTCCCGTCCGCCGAGATGATGAAACCCGAGCCGAGACTGCGCGCTTCCTGCATCGCGTCGGGCCCGAACTCCTGATTTGGATTCAGATCGTCGAACATGTCGTCGAGCTGCGAGCCCTCGGGGCCTTGCGGGAAAGGCATCCCGCCTCCCCCCAGCATGCGGCTCGTGCTGATATTGACCACCGCCGGCGACAACTGCGCCGCGAGACTCGAAACCGACTCCGGTCCCTTGGCCATCGCTGCGCCGGGCAGGCCAAAGGCCAGCATGGCGGCCATCGTGAGCGCTGCAAAGCCCCGCATCGTCATTTTCGTCCTCACCCCGTGGCCGTCTAGTTGAGAGTAACTCCGCATGGGGCGCAAGCAGTTCACCCGCACGAAAAATTGTGACCGGTGACTCAATCGTCACCGGCCACTTGATACTTCGTCTTTCTGGCGTCAGCGAGGCCGCTATTGGGCGGGGATGGGCTCGGACGGCAGGGGTTCGGACGGGACCGGCTCCGGCGCAACCAAATCCGTTGGAACCGGCTCAGATGAAAGCGGTCCCGTCTCGGCCGGTGCAACAGGTGCTGCCGGCTCGGCAGCAGGGGCATCGATCGCCAACGGCGACTCGGAAAGATCCGTTTCGATCGGAATATCCGGCGCCGCGGGCACACTCAGACTACTCGACGGCAGCGGCTCGATCCCGTCCGGCGCTGCCGGAGGGGGCGCCCCGCCGGCCGGTGCATCAGCATTGAAGTAGCTGAAGAATTCGCTTTCCGGAGTGAGGAGCATCGTCGTCCCCTCCCCGCTCAGCGACGTCCGGTAGGCCTGCATCGAGCGGTAGAACTCGAAGAATTCAGGATCCTGGCCGAAGGCACTGGCAAACACAGCGTTTCGCTGGGCATCGCCCTCGCCTCGAAGGATCTCGCTGTCGCGCCGCGCCGACGCCACGATCTCAACCGCCTGACGGTCGGCGATCGCGCGCAGCGACTGCGCCGCCTCCTGCCCGCGAGCGCGGAGGAACGCGGCTTCCGCCAGACGTTCAGCCTTCATGCGCTCGAAGGTCTGCGCCGAGACTTCCTGCGTGAGGTCCGTGCGCAGGATACGGACGTCGACGACCTCGATACCCAGCTCCGCCATGTCACCGCGGATCAGGTCCCGAGCCTCCCGCATCATCTCGGTCCGTTCGGCCGACAGCGCTGCGTTGAACTCGCGCAGGCCGTAGACCTGACGCAGGGCCGCAGTGAAACGGGTCGCGATACGGTCCTCGACCAGCCGCAATTCGCCCAGCGCCCTTTCGCGGAACAGCCGAGGATTGCTGATGCGATAGGTGAGGAAGGCATCGACGAGGTAGAACTTACCGCCACTGACCTGCAGCGTCATGTTCGCCACGTCGTAGCGCAGCAACCGGTCTTCGATGATCTGCACGGTGTCGACCACATTGGTCGGAACCTTGAAATAGAGTCCGGGCTCGCTGTTGACGGCCGTGATCTGGCCGAAACGCATGGCAATCGCCTGCTCGCGTTCGTTGACCACGTAGATCGACGAGACCAGGACGTAGAGGACAGCGACAATGGCGACGCCAAGGACGACGAGTCTGTTCATGGCTCAGTTCCCCGTCGCTGTCGTGGATGTGGGAGGCGTCGTCTGCGTGCTCGACTGCAACGCCGGCAGTGGCAGGTATGGAACCACGCCCGATCCGGTGGTGCCTGGTTCGACGATGACCTTTTCCGAGGCGCCCAACACCTGCTCCATCGTTTCGAGGAACAGCCGCTTGCGCGTTACGTCGGGCGACTTGGCATATTCGTTGTAGACGGAGACGAAGCGCGCCGCCTCGCCTTCGGCCTCCTGGACCACGCGATTCTTGTAGGCCGCGGCGTCTTCCCGCATCTTTGCGGCCTGGCCGCGGGCGTTACCCAGCAACGTGTTGGCGTATTGCCGCGCTTCTTCCTGGAAACGATCCTCGTCCTGCTCGGCGCGCTGGACTTCATCGAACGCGTCGGCCACCTCGGTGGGAGGCGCCGCACCCTCGATGGTGATCTGGTTCACGCGCACGCCGATGTTGTAGCTGTCGAGGATGGCCTGAGTGATCTCCTGCACCTCAATGGCAATTCCCGCCTGGTCGTCGCGGAAAATGTCCTGGGCAGGGCGGCGCCCCACAACTTCGCGCATCGCGCTTTCGCCCGCACTGCGGACCATGTCGTCAGGGTCTCGCACATTGAACAGGAACTCGGCCGGCTGCGACACGGCCCACAGAACCGCAAAGCGTACGTCGACGATGTTCTGGTCGCCCGACAGCATCAGGCCTTCATTGTTGCCGCTGCGGCCCCCGACCGAGCCGATTTCGGTTTGGTTTTCCGTGACGTTGACGCGCTCGACGGATTCAACCGGCCACCAATGGAAATGGAGCCCCGGCTCGCTGAGGACCGGCTTGGGCTTGCCGAACTGAAGCTCGACACCGACTTCCTGCGGATCGATCGTGTAGATCGAGTTGAAGAGCCAAAAGACCACGACTGCCGCGATGCCGCCGACGATGGCCCAGCGCCCTCCCGGGAGTCCGCCGCCTTGGAACCGGTCGCGCCCGCGGCTTAGAATGTCCTCAAGACTGGGCGTGTTTCCGCGTCGCGGTCCGCCGCCACCTCCGGGGGCCTGCCCCCACGGGCCGCCGCTATTGTTGTTGCGGCCGCCGCCCCCCGTATTGTTGTCCCAGGGCATATGGTCTCTTTCAGCTGAAAACTTGGTCGAATGTATATAAGGGGCCGATCTGGACCGATCAACGGCGCGCCAAGGGGTTACGGCGATAAACTCTGACGCGGAATGACGCAGTATCACTGGGATGAGGCGTCACATTGATCTCCCCACCCGGCTTCCATTGCTCGAAATCGATCGGCGGAAAGTAGGCGTCTCCATCGGGCTCGAGCTCGACCTGGGTGATGTACATCCGGTCGGCATGGGGCATGGCCTCCCGGTAGATCTCGGCTCCGCCCCCCACCATGACCTCGTTCGCCCGATCCGCTTTGGCGATTTCCTGCGCATGCTCCAGCGCGGCCTCAAGACTGGAAATCACCAGAACGCCATCGGGTTGATACCCTTCCTGGCGGCTGACGACGATGTTCGTCCGCCCCGGCAATGGTCGCCCGATGCTCTCGAACGTCTTGCGCCCCATGATCAGGGGCTTGCCCATGGTCATGCGCTTGAAATGCGCGAAATCGGCCGGCAGGTGCCACGGGATGTGGTTCCCCTTGCCGATGACACCATTGTTGGCCACGGCGGCGATCAGGGCAACGGCAACGCTCATTGCGCCGCCCCCAATCGCGCGAGTGCGTCGCCGCTCACCCGGCAGCGCCGCCAGTCATCGAGGAAGACCGCACCCTGCGAAAGGTAAAAATCGATCGATGGCTGGTTCCAGTCGAGCACATTCCACTCGTAGCGCCCCAGGCCTTCGCGGACGCACCGCTGAGCGAGATCGGCCAGCAGCGCCTTGCCCACGCCATGACCCCGCATCTGCGGATTGACGAACAGGTCCTCTAGCCAGATTCCATGACGTCCCTGGAATGTGGAGAAGGTGTAGTACCAGAGTGCGAAACCCGCGGGCTCGCTGTCGACCTCCGCAATCTGGCAAAACACTTTTGGGGTGGGCCCGAACAATTCGCGCTCGATATCCCCAACCGTGGCCACGGCCTCATGAGCCAGCCGCTCGTACTCCGCCAGCGCGAGGATGAAGTCGAGAATGACCGGCACGTCGCCCCGCACCGCATCCCGGATCTTGAGCCCCATCAGCCCCCCGTCTCCTCCCGGTCGTAGTAATTGAGGATCAGGACATCAAGCTCGCGCCCATAAGGTGGGTACCAGTCCGAGGCTTCCATCGTGAATGTCGTCGGGCCGATCTTCTTGACCTCACCGTCCCAGCAGAAGGACACAAGATTCCTGGGGGCGCCCTTGTCGATGGTCAGTGTGAATTTCTCGATCGGGCCGGCCCAGTTGTTCCCCGTCGACCAGATGTAGGAGATCCAGCTCTCCGTGTAGGGCGCGCTGTAATATTCCTCCGGCGATGTCAGCGTCTTCCGCACGGCGTCGATGAATGCCTTGTCGGTACAGTACTTCGTTTTGTACTCGGCGGCGCGGTCGCCGTACTCGTCGGCAGGCCCGAGAAATGTGGCGGCCACGGTGCCACCGACGCTCGGCTTATAGCTATGTTCGACCTTGGCGATCTCGCCCGGCTCGAAATGCGCTTCCCAACTGTAGGTAGAGCGCAGCGTCCAGACCGGCTGGTAGTCGGTCTTCCAGGTTTCGCCGTCGTCGCTGTATTCCATCGGGATCACCAGGCCCAGATGCAACAGTTTCGCGATCTGGTCCGGATTCAGTGCACCGATCGCCGCGCGGGTGCGCTGGCCAAACGGCAGCAAGGGCAACCCCATCTCCTCGAGTACCGCCGTCTGGTCCAGGTTGAACGCGAACGCCTGCTGATGCAGCGTCGCATCGACGGGCTCGCCGTTGAAGCGCGTCGCGAACCCAAACATGTTGTCGGACTCCGTGTCCGGCACCGCGACGTTGAAGTCTCCATTCCCTTCGATGTCCGGCATGGGGAACGCCACCAGCACGTCCTGGTCTTCATCGGTCAGGTTCTGGAACTGGTAATTGACCCACACCGCCTCGGGGGAGATGAAGAGATCCTCGGACTTCATCTTGAGCTGGTCGGTGCTGATGAAAATCAGCCCGCCCGTCCCCAGCACCGCGGTGGTGTCGTTGGCGAGCGCCGGCGATGCGGCGGCGGCGAGAAGGGCAAGAGCGGCAAGCCGTTTCATACTGCTATCTCGGCTTTGATGGCGGGGTGCGGATCGTAGCCTGTCAGCATGAAATCCTCGTAGTCGAAATCGAATAGCGACGTCCGGTCCGGATTGAGCGTCATCCGTGGCAATGGACGGGGGGCACGCCTCAATTGCTCATGAGCTTGCTGAACGTGATTTGAATAAAGATGCACGTCGCCGAACGAGTGCACGAATTCCCCGGCATCCAGCCCCGTCACCTGCGCCACCATCAGCGTCAGCAGGGCATAAGAGGCGATGTTGAACGGGACCCCGAGGAACACATCGGCGCTGCGCTGGTACAGCTGGCAGCTGAGCCGCCCCTCGGCCACATAGAATTGGAACAGGCAGTGGCAGGGCGGCAGCGCCATCTCGTCGACTTCGGCGGGGTTCCACGCCGTCACGATGTGCCGCCGCGATTCCGGCTTGGTCTTGATGGAGTTCACGACGTTGGCGATCTGGTCGATCGTTCCGCCCTTGCCGTCCGGCCAGCTCCGCCACTGCGAGCCGTAGACCGGGCCAAGGTCGCCGTTCTCGTCAGCCCATTCGTCCCAGATCGTGACCCCCCGCTCCTGCAGCCAGCGCACGTTCGTCTCGCCGCGCAGGAACCACAGGAGCTCATAAATGATCGACTTGAGGTGCACCTTCTTGGTGGTCAGCAGCGGGAAGCCTGCGCCGAGGTCGAACCGCATCTGGTGACCGAAAATCGAGCGCGTTCCGGTGCCCGTGCGGTCACCCCGGTCGGCTCCGGTCTCGATGATCAGCCGCAAGAGATCGAGATACTGCTCTTCCGGGTGCCGCGATTCGGCGCCGTTGTGCCGTAGGGCCGATACTGACATGTCCGTTGCTCCGTTCCGCAACGCTCTTAGCAGGCCAACCGCTCGAATTGGGCCGCCGAGTCCTGGATTCCACAGAAGCCGTCAGCGGTGAGGGCTAATCTCCGCTGGATTTGCATCCCTCTCCGGCCACGCCTATATTGTGCGTGCCGGCAACGGCTATGGCGATAAATGGCCATCGTAATAAACCCATTGGACCCGGGGGCAGTACCCGGCGCCTCCACCATCTCCGCCCCGCTCGAACGAGCGGAGCCACTGGGGGCGAAATAGGATCGACAAGGGCGTAAAGGGTGTGTTTTCGCTCGGTGAGGTACCACCGTTATCGGTCCAAATCTTATAGTTGCCAATGACAACCATAAGGCTCCGGTCGCTCTCGCCGCGTAAGCGGTGCTAGCACTGGGAATTCAAGTCCTCCAGCCCTAGCCGGTTGGTAGGCGGGGTTCGCAGGCACCTGGCAACAGAAGCCTGCACTTCTCCCCCCGACCTCCCAATCTCATGACCGGATCGCTTGTCGCGCTCTGCTGGGCGCGCGCGGAGAATGCAGTCGTCCATCGATGCGCGCGGGATAAGCCCGCTGCGTGCCAGCCCTCGCACCGCTTTGGGCTTGAGTTGCCATCGTCCGGCATGGGATACCACTGGCAACGATCGACAGCGTGTGCGAATGGCCGAAGACCTCATCCGATACGACATTCTCCTGCAGGAAGCGACGCGCGGAGTGGTGCGCAAGGTTTTGGCGGAAGTCGCCAAGACCGGCCTGCCCGGTGACCATCACTTTTTCATCTCTTTTGTCACCAAAGCGCCGGGGGTGAGGATCAGCGAGCGGCTGCTGAATCAGTATCCGGACGATATGACGATCGTGCTGCAGAACCAGTTCTGGGACCTCAAGGTGACCGAGAGTGCGTTCGAGGTCGGGCTGAGTTTCGACGAGAAGCCGGAGACTTTGTTCATACCTTTCACGGCGATAAAGGGGTTCTTTGATCCGTCGGTGCAGTTCGGGATGCAGCTGACGGGGGCTGTGGCGGAACCGACGGCGGACGAGCAGGCCGAGGAGAAGGAGGCGGAAAAGCTAGCTGCGCCAACGACTTCCGGGCCGAGCGAGGCGCCGGGCGAGAAGGTCGTGAGCCTCGACGCTTTCCGCAAGAAATGACGGCCCGCACGGTCGAGGAAGACGACCGGAATCTCAACGGGCGGACATGCGCAAGCGCTCCCTGACGATCGCGGGTCACCAGACCAGCATCGCACTCGAACCAGAATTCTGGGATGGCCTCGAAGCGCTCGCCGCGCGCCGCGGGATCCGCCTGGTCACGCTCATCGAACAGATCGACCGCACGCGGGAGGGGCCGAACCTGTCGTCGGCGCTGCGGGTCGCCGTCCTGCGGGACGTCCAGGACCGGCTAGAGCCCTAGATCGAGCGGCGGGGGCGGAGCGGCCGCCTGTTCGGCGGCGGCGCGGGCCGCGGCCTCCTCGGCCGCCTTCCGGGCGGCTTCTTCCTCGGCAGCCTTGCGCGCGGCTTCGGCGGCGGCCTGTTCGGCGGCCACGCGGGCCCGATCCTCGGCCGCCTCTTTCCGCCGGGCTTCGTCTTCGAGGCGAAGCTGCTCGAGCTGCGCCAGCTCGATCTCGCTGGCCTTGATCTTGATGGCATCGACCAGCGAGCCGACGTCGTAGGTGGTCTGCGGCGCCCAGACGGGGCCCGTGACGACCGCCGCGACCTCGGCCGTGGTCGCATCGACGAGTGAGTCGGCGTCGGCGATGACGGTGGGCGACATCGCGTAGCGGGCGTCGATCACCATGTCCTCGAGGCGCAGATTGCCGGCGCCGAAGACGCGCGCGCCATTGCCCGCGATGGCGAGGTTCGGGCTGCGCAGCGTTCCGCCCGCGATGGTGAAGCTGCCGGTGAACATGTTGGACTCGAACGGGGCCGCCGCGAGCCGATCGCGCACGGCGTCGGCGAGCGCCTGCGGGGTCATATCGACGACGCCGGTGAGCGTTCCGAGCCCGTTGAAGGTCTGTGGATCGAACTGTACGGCGCTGAAATCGCTGATCGTGTAGCTGCCGCTGCCGGA
>JBIQKK010000015.1:3797-5618 GCA_044506585.1 Hyphomicrobiales bacterium | reverse complement strand
GTGGATCGAACTGTACGGCGCTGAAATCGCTGATCGTGTAGCTGCCGCTGCCGGACAGGGTCGCCACCGCATCGGCCAGCGACACGCCCGTGCCTTCGAAAGCCGCGGAGGCATCGAGTGTACCGTCGAGTCCCTGCGCCATCGCCTGCGGTATGACGACATCGAGCGGAACGCGGTCCAGCGCCAGCCGTCCCGTGACCTGCTTGGCCGGAAGCGCCGGATTGGTGCAGCACACGGTGGCATCGAGCGTCAGGGTCCCCTCGCCCGCCGATCCCCTTAACTGCCTCAGGCTGATACTCTGGGCGTCCCAAACGATGCCGAACTGCGCGTTGCTCAGCAGGGGCCGGCCGGCGGCACTGATCTCGGCCACTTCGACGTCGAGCCGCCCGGTGCTGTCGCGCGGCACGGACCCGATATCGATGGGCCCCTCGGGCCAGACTCCGCTGCCCGCGATCGTGCCGGACGGGCCGGCGAGGACCGGCAGCAGCGCCGAAGCATCGAGCGCGGCCAGTTTCAGCGCGCCCCCGAAGACGGGCTGGCCGTCGCGCCGCGTCATCGACAACGCGCCCGTGACGCCACCGGCATCGAGTTCGGTGAGCTCAAGACTGTCGGTGCCGGTGAAGCGCAGGCGAGCGGTGCCGGCAAACGGTGGCACATAGACACCACCTGCACCGGCCACCTCCATCAAGGCAGACGGGTCGGCCAGTGCGACGTCGAGCGTGCCGCTGCCCGAGGGCGCCGTGAAATCACCGGGGATCACGTTGCCGTCGAACGCCAGGTGATCCGCACCGCCTTCGAGCCGCACATGCGTCTCGTAGCTGTTGGACGGCATTCCGTCGATGCTCGCCTGCAACCGGAGCGGTGTTCTAGCATCGAACAGCGGTGCATCACCGAACCCCAACTGCGCCGTCATCGATCCCGCGTCGTCCGACTCCATCTCGATGGTGGCGCTGATCGGCGCCGAGAGCGCCGTAGCGATCCCCTGGCTCAGTTGCGCGACGAGTTTCGCCGACGTGTCACCCAGCTTGCCCGTCGCATTCAGCACCTGCTCGCCCTCGCCCGTCGGCGGATCGAGCTGGAAGTCGAACTCCGCCGGCAAGGACCGGTTGAGGAACGCCTCTGCGGCTGGCGCCGTACCCAAACTGTCGAGAAGCGCGGCAACGACCGGCGCGCCGGCGCCGACCTTCACCGAGCCGGCGCCCGAGACTTCAGGCTTTTGCAGGGTACCGAACGCCGTGAGGTTGGCGTCGATCGCGGCACCGCCGAGATCGCCGGCGTGCAGTTGCGAAAGCTCGAGCACGCCCCCGTCCCATTGCGCGGTGGCAGCAAGGTCCCTGCCCTTCAAGCCGAACAGGACCGCGTTGGCGGCTTGCAGCGCGACAGCACCTCTGGGGAATGTCGCGCCGAAGCTGCCGCTGCCCGTTACATCCGGCAGCAGGGCGGCCATGATCGTGCTCTCGTCCGCAGTCAGCGTCTTGAAGTCGGCCGTGAGTGCCAGCGAACGTGGCGGCCTGAACCCGATGTCTGCATCGAAGGTGCGGCTGGTGCCGCCGACTGTCAGCGTCCCGCCCGACAGGCTGAGCGTGTCGCCCGACAGGGCCACGCCGGCGGTGAGGGCCCCCTCCTGCCCGAGCAGGGGATTGCCGGGCGCCGGCTTGCGCCACAGGGACGCCAGCCGATCGAGCTGCGGGCTATCGAGCGTCACGTCGCCCGCAAATATCGGATGGCCATCGACGACGCTGAGATTGCCGCTGAGGCCAACCTTTGTGTTGCCCGGCAGCGAGGCGGAGAAGCCGTCGATGGTCCAGCTCTTCGCGTCGG
>JBIQKK010000015.1:0-3697 GCA_044506585.1 Hyphomicrobiales bacterium | reverse complement strand
GTGTTGCCCGGCAGCGAGGCGGAGAAGCCGTCGATGGTCCAGCTCTTCGCGTCGGTCGACGCATCGAGCCGGAGCTCGCGCAGAGAAACACCGCGGAGATTGAGCTCGGTGATATCGAGCCCGATGGTACCCGGGATGGACGGGATCACCGGCAGCGGCGTCTCGGCGAGCAGGCGCACAAGCTCATAAGGCGGATCGGTCAGCTCCGTCGTCGCATCGCGCGGCGGCAGGGCGACCACGCCTCCCGAGACGATTGCGTTGAACGCCATACCCTTGCCGAGCTTGAGCTCGGCGGCGCCGCTCAGCCGTGTCGCGCCGCGATTTTCGTCGGGCAGCAGCGTGTAGTTGGAGAGCAGGACGCGCTCGCCGGTGGCTTCGATGTCCCCTTCGAGGACGAGGTCGCCGCGGCCGATATCGACGGTCTCGCCTTCGGCCGCGCGCGGGGGCGGACGGCGATAGCTGAGCTCGCCGGTAAACCTGGGCGCCGCACCGGCTTGCAGCGCGCCGTTGGCCTCAAGCGTGAAGCTCCGGTCCGCCCCGGCGACCGAAAGCGACAGCGTGGTCGCGTTGGTGTCGGTGACTTTGCCCGTCGCGATCCGCGTCGCATACTGGACGCCGTCGACGGTGGCATTCCCCTGGAACGCGAATGGCCCCTTCAGGGCCTCGAGACGCAGTTGGCCGCTGATGTTTTCGGCCACGAGCGTTTCGCCCGAACGCGCATCGGCCAGCTGCACGCGGCCGCCGGTCACGTCGGCATTGGCGATCGAAACGTTGGACTGCTCGGCCTGGGGGGCGAGCGCAAATCCCGAGCTGATGGTGCCGTCCGCCCCGATCGACAGCGCGACCAGCGGCTCGGCGAGCTTGAGCCGCGTCACCTTGTAGCGGTCGGACAGGAAGTCGAGCAGCGAGAATTCCGCCTCGACTTTCTCGACCTCGACCGCGGGCGCGCCCTCGGGCCCGATCCGGACTTTGCTGAGCACCAGCACGGGTTGCGGCAGGAGCGTCAGCGCAATGTCGCCGGTGATGGCCACAGGCGCGCCAAAGGCCTGCGTGCCCATGGTTTCCAGGCGTTCGCGATAGTCGCCCCACTGGATGAAGCGCGGAATCGCGAATGCCCCGCCGATGGCGAGGATCACGAGAAAACCAATGATAACGAAAAGGCGGTTGAGCACTGGCCCCGCGAACCCCCGAACTCCGGCTGAGTGTAGGCAACGCACTCCCCGGCGTCACCCCTGCCAATGGCTTGCGTCCACGGCGGAATTTGGACCCATAACGGGCAATTGTGCGGTCCTGCGGCATGGCGCCGGGGCCGTGCGGCGCCTATATTCGGACCAGGAACAAAAACAGATTCGTCAAGCACGCGACGGGCCGCCCCCCTGCTGCCGGTTTTACGTCCGCACTCGCGATAAAAGGACTCAATGACTCCTGCCGAGCCCGTCCGGGCCGATAATCCCATCACGTCCCAGCTCGGCCGTCCGGCCGGCGACTATCTGCGCGGCCTCAACGAGGAACAGCGCGACGCCGTGCTGACGACCGAGGGGCCGCTGCTCGTCCTCGCGGGAGCGGGCACGGGTAAAACGCGCGTCCTCACCACGCGTATTGCGCATATCCTCACCAACCGCCTCGCGCGCGGCAGCGAAATCCTGTCGGTGACCTTCACCAACAAGGCGGCGCGAGAGATGAAGGACCGGATCGGCGCACTGGTCGGCTCGACCGTCGAGGGCATGCCGTGGCTCGGGACGTTCCACTCGATCGGCGCGCGCATCCTCCGCCGCCATGCCGAACTGGCGGGACTCAAATCGGACTTCACGATCCTCGATACCGACGACCAGATCCGGATCATCAAGCAGCTGCTCGAAGCCGAGAACATCGACGAGAAGCGCTGGCCGGCGCGCCAATTCGCCGGGATGATGGACAACTGGAAGAACCGAGGCATCCTGCCCCGCGACGTCACCGCCGGGGAAGCGGGCATCTATGCCAATGGCCGCGGCAAGCAGCTTTACGCCGACTACCAGGCGCGCCTCAAATCGCTGAACGCGGTCGATTTCGGCGACCTGCTGCTCGAAAACATCCGCATCTTCCGCGAGCACCCCGATGTGCTCGCCGAATATCACAACCGCTTCCGCTACATCCTCGTCGACGAGTACCAGGACAGCAACGTCGCCCAGTACCTCTGGCTGCGCCTGCTCGCGCAGGGGCGGCCCGCCAACCAGGCCAATGTCTGCGTGGTGGGCGACGACGACCAGTCGATCTATGGCTGGCGCGGCGCCGAGGTGGACAACATCCTGCGCTTCGAAAAGGACTTCCCCGGCGCCAAGGTGATCCGGCTCGAGCGCAACTACCGCTCGACGAGCAACATCCTGCGCGCTGCCTCGCACCTCATCGCCCACAACGAATCGCGGCTCGGCAAGACGCTGCAGACCGATGTGGGCGAGACCGGCGAGCCGGTCGGCGTCACCCAGGTGTGGGACAGCGAGGAGGAAGCGCGCCAGATCGGCGAAGAGATCGAGCAGCTGCAGCGCAAGGGCACCGAGCTCAACGATATCGCGATCCTCGTGCGCGCCTCCTACCAGATGCGCGAGTTCGAAGAGCGGTTCATTACGCTGGGCCTCAACTATCGCGTCATCGGCGGCCCGCGCTTTTACGAACGCCTCGAAATCCGCGATGCGCTCGCTTACCTTCGGCTGGTCGCCAACCAGGCCGACGACCTCGCTTTCGAGCGCATCATCAATACCCCCAAGCGCGGCATCGGCGATCAGACCGTGCGCCAGCTCTATGAGACAGCCCGCGCTACCGAACGCGCGCTGTTCAGCGCGACGCGGCTGCTGGTCGAGACCGAGGAGCTGAAGCCCAAGCAGCGCACCGTGCTGCGCGACCTCGTCGCCCAGTTCGACAACTGGTCGGAACTGGCGCGCACCATGCCGCATGCCGATCTCGCCCAGCAGATCCTCGACGATTCCGGCTACACCGCGATGTGGCAGAACGACAAATCGCCCGACAGCCCCGGCCGGCTCGAAAACCTCAAGGAACTGGTGAACTCGATGGCCGAGTTCGAAACGCTGGGCGGCTTTCTCGAACACATCAGCCTCGTGATGGATCGCGACACCGGCGAGGCCGACGACGCCGTCTCTATAATGACGCTCCACTCGGCCAAGGGCCTCGAATTCGGCACCGTGTTCCTGCCGGGCTGGGAGGAAGGTTTGTTCCCGAGCCAGCGCACGATGGACGAATCCGGCCGCGCCGGACTCGAGGAGGAGCGCCGGCTCGCCTATGTGGGTATCACCCGTGCCCGCAAGCGCGCGCGCATCTCGATGGCGCAGAACCGCCGCACCCACGGCCTGTGGCAATCGGCGATCCCCTCGCGCTTCATCGACGAGCTGCCGCCCGAAGCCGTGGAGGTGAAGGACACCGGCTCGGGCTATGGCGGCTACACCTATGGCGGCCGCGCCGCGTCGCGCTTCTCGATGGCCGACCCGTTCGACAGCGTTTACGAAACCCCCGGCTGGCAACGCGCCCGCGCCCAGTCCAAGGACCGCCGCGGCCCCGGCCCCCTCACCATCGATGGCGACCTGGTCGCGCGGTCAACCGACGACGGCCGCGGCAGCAAGTACGCGGTGGGTGAAAGGGTGTTCCACCTGAAGTTCGGCTACGGCCGCATCGAAAGCATCGAAGGCAACAAGCTCAGCATCGACTTCGA
>JBIQKK010000014.1:37314-41419 GCA_044506585.1 Hyphomicrobiales bacterium | reverse complement strand
TCAGGCGACGAGGTACCCGCCATCGACCGGAAGGACGGCGCCGGTGATGTAGGCGGCAAGGGGCGAGCAGAGAAAGAGGGCCGCCGGCGCGAGGTCGGCCGGCGTGCCCCATCGGCCGATGGGGATGCGGGCGCTGAGTTCGGCGAAGCGCGCCGGATTGGCACGCGGCGCTTCCGTCATCGCGGTCTCGATCCAGCCGGGGGCGAGCGCGTTCACGCGGATGCCCTCGGCGGCATAGGCGGCCGCCAGCGATTTGACGAGGCCGACGAGGCCGGCCTTGCTCGCGGCATAGGCCGGCGCGTGCGGGGCGCCGAAGAAGGAGAACATCGAGCCGATGGCGAGCATCGCACCGCCATTGGCCAGCGCCGGACGAAAGGCCGTGGCGAGGCGCATGGCGCCGGTGAGGTTGATGTCGAGGGCGGTGGTAAACCCCTCCTCGGTGAATTCGGCGGCGCGCAGATTGACGCCGGCACAGTCGACGAGCGCGGTGAGGGACGGGATCGTTTCCGCGAGGGCGGCGATGGCGGCCGGATCGCGAACGCTGAGCTGCGAGAACGTGATTCCAGCCGTGGCCGATGCGGCCGCGACTTCAGCGTCCGTGGCACCGGTCGCATGCACGATGGCGCCGGCATCGCGGAAGGCGGCGGCCATCCCGAGCCCGATGCCGGAGGTGCCGCCGACGACGAGGACAGGTTTGCCGGCATAGAAGCTGGAGGCCCAATGCGAGGTGGTCATCGCCTGTCGCTCACCTGATGAACTGGTCGAGGTAGTCGGCGCCGAGGCCCACCTGGGCGTAGTGGCGGCGGCACATGTCGATCTTGGTGAAGACGTCCTCGAAGCCGATCTGCCGGTCGTCCTTGTCGAGATAGACCATGCAGCCGGAGATGTTGAAGAAGGTGATCATCTCGGGACAGTCCTCGGGCACGGTCAGCGTGTGGATTTCGCCGGGCGGCTCGAAAACATAGGAGCCGGTCTCGGCGACCCAGTCGTGCTCGAGATAGTGCCAGCGGCCCTTGATCACATAGCCATGGACCGGCGCGGGGTGGAGGTGCCGGCTCAGGATACCGGCACGGCGGACGCGCAGCAGGTTGCACCACTGGCCCTGCATGGTGTTGAGCAGCAGCGGCCGGAACCAGACGCCCTCGGCCTGCGGCACCCAGACGCGCTCGTCGTCCGGGACCGCGATGACCTGCATCTCCTTTGCCGCCAGAGGATGGGTCGAGCCGTCAATCGTATCGTACATGCGAATTCTCCTTGAGCCGTACCGTGCCCGACGCGGCTTGCTGCGGTCAATGGAGGGGGCGGCTTGAGCGACAGGCCCGCGCCGGTGTAAAGGACGAGTCTCCACATTGCGGGCGCTGCATGCGCGCCTGTCCCAGAGGATAGTGAATTGACGACGACCAGCCTGCCCGCCAATGACGCGGCGCAGAAGACGGCCTTTATCGTGATCTTCGCGGTGGCCTTCTGCCACATGATCAACGACGTGATGCAGTATCTGCTCGCGGCGATCTATCCGATCCTCAAGTCGAGCTACGGTCTCGACTTCGTACAGATCGGGCTGCTTACTTTCACGTTCCAGGTGACGGCCTCGCTGCTGCAGCCGGTGATCGGCGTCTATACTGACAAACGGCCCCTGCCCTACTCGCTGCCGGTCGGCATGGCGTCATCGGCGGCGGGGCTGGTGGTGCTGGGCTATGCCAGCAATTACTGGCTCCTGCTGCTGGGTTCGGCGCTGATCGGGCTCGGTTCGGCGGTGTTCCATCCCGAAAGCTCGCGCGTGGCGCGGCTCGCTTCGGGCGGGCGGCACGGTTTTGCACAATCCACATTCCAGGTGGGCGGCAATGCGGGCGCGGCGCTGGGGCCGATTCTCGCGGCCTTCATCGTGCTGCCGCAGGGCCAGAATTCGCTGGCCTGGTTTGCCGCCGTCGCGCTTGTCGGGATGGCCACGCTCAGCTGGGTGGGGCGCTGGTATGCCGAACACATGCGCCAGGCGAGCAAGCGGGCGCCGGCCAATACGACGCCGCCGTTCGACAGCCGCACGACATGGGTCGCGCTCATCGTCCTCGTGGTGCTGACGTTCTCCAAGAACGCCTACAATGCGGGGATCGGCAACTACTTCACGTTCTACCTGATCGACAAATTCGGCGTCGACGTGCAGCTCAGCCAGGTGATGCTGTTCCTGTTCCTCGGCGCCTCGGCGATCGGCGTGTTCATCGGGGGACCGATCGGCGACCGGTTCGGCCCCAAATTCGTCATCTGGTTCTCGATCCTGGGCGTCGTGCCGTTCACGCTCGCCCTGCCCTATGCCGATCTGTTCTGGACGGGCGTGCTGATCGTCACGATCGGTATCGTGATCAGCTCGGCTTTCCCCGCGATCGTGGTGTTCGCGCAGGAACTGCTGCCGGGACGGGTCGGGATGATCGCCGGGATCTTCTTCGGCTTTGCCTTCGGGGCGGGCGGCATCGCCGCCGCGGTGCTGGGCGCGCTGGCGGACAATTACGGGATCAGATCGGTGTTCCAGTGGACGAGCTACCTGCCCCTGGTCGGACTGCTGACCGTGCTGCTGCCGGAGATGAAGCGGCGGGCCGCCTAGGTTCGCGTACGGTGCCGAACCCTGTCGGGCCGCTCACCTTACGAGAATGGCGCGGAAGTCGTTGACATTGGTGCCCGTGGGGCCTGTGACGACGAGGTCGCCGGCGGCGTGAAAGGCCGTCCACGCGTCGTTATTGGCGAGCGCGACGCGGGGGTCGATGCCCGCGGCACGCATGCGCGCGGCGGAAGTGCCGTCGCAAACGGCCCCGGCATTGTCCTCCGAGCCATCGATGCCGTCGGTATCGGCGGCAAGCGCGCTGATGCCGTCGAGGCCTTCGATGGCGAGGGCGAAGGCGAGGAGAAACTCGGCATTGCGCCCGCCCTTGCCCCGGCCGCGCACCGTCACGGTCGTCTCGCCGCCGGAGAGCAGAACGGTGGGACGCTGGAAGGGGCGGTTGCGGGCACGCGTCTCGCGCGCGATGGCCGCAAGCGTCTGCGCGACGTGGCGCGATTCACCTTCGATGGCGTCGGAAAGGATGTGGGCGTTGAGGCCATGCGACGTCGCGCGGCTGGCAGCGGCTTCCAGCGAGAGGGCCGCGGAGGCAATGATGCGGTGGGTGTTGCGGGCAAAGACCGGATCGTCGGGGCGCGGGGCTTCATTGTCGTGCGAGGCCAGCAGGGCGTTGGCGGCGGGCGGCAGGTTGAGCCCATAGAGCGAAACGAGGTGGCGCACTTCGGCGCGCGAGCCGCCGATCGGGATGGTGGGGCCCGATGCAACGAGCGCGGGATCGTCGCCCGCCACATCGGAGATGATGAGCGTCGCGACACGGGCGGGCGCCGCGAGCGCGGCCAGGCGTCCGCCCTTGATGGCGCTCAGTTCGTTGCGGACGAGGTTCATCAGGGCGACGGGCATGCCGGACGCGAGCAAAGCGCGGTTGACGGCCTGCTCGTCCTCGAAGGAGAGGCCGGGGCCGGGCGCCGGCAGCAGGGCCGAGCCGCCGCCCGAGACCAGCGCGACGACGAGATCGTCGTGACTGAGGCCGTGGACGCGGGACATCATGCGGCGCGCGGCGAGGTAGCCGGCCTCGTCCGGCACGGGGTGGCTGGCTTCGACGATTTCGATCTGCTCGGTGGGCGCGGCGTGCCCGTAGCGGGTGACGACGAGGCCGCTGACGGGACTGCCCCACAGTTGTTCGAAGGCGCGGGCCATTTGCGCCGAGGCCTTGCCCGCCCCCACGACGATGGTGCGGCCGGCGGGCTTTTCCGGCAGGTGTCCGGCTACGGCGCGGCCGGGATCGGCCGCGGCCACGGCGGTGCGAAACAGCTCGACAAGCAGATCGCGCTCCATTGCGCCGGGCCCTCAAAAGTGGTGTCACAATGCCGACATCCCGCGTGACTGGCCAGAGATTTCCTGCCGGCGGGCGCGTGGCGAGGAAGCGCGAGGATCCTGATGCTCGTTCTCGTGGTCGGTCCCTCCGGGGCGGGCAAGGACAGCCTGATCGCAGGTGCGCGGCGCGCGCTGGCGGGCGACGGACGCTTCGTCTTTCCCCGGCGCGCCGTGACGCGGCCGGCG
>JBIQKK010000014.1:28241-37214 GCA_044506585.1 Hyphomicrobiales bacterium | reverse complement strand
GCGGATGCTGCGGTCCGGGCGCAGCGGCTCGCGGCGCGGGGCAGAGAGACGGCCGCCGGCATCGCGGAGCGATTGCAGCGCGAGGTCGGCCTCCCGCCGGCCGGCGCCATCCGGATCGACAATTCGGGCGCGCTCGAGACGGGCATCGGGCGCCTCGTCGCAATATTGCGGGATCTGGCAGGCGGTTGAACCTTTTGGGCCGCAAGGCGTTTCCGCCCAAATGTATCGCGTTTTGCAGGCATCTTGATGAGCAGAAACGGGTTGCTGGCGCTGATCGCGGTGCTGGTGTTCATCGTCGTCGCGATGGCGGGCTACATGATCTACCAGCAGTCGCAGGAGCCGTCCCTGGAGATCAAGCTCGACAGCAATGGCATTCAGGTGAACGGCAATGGATGACGATGTTGCTTCCGGAACCGTGCTTGCCGCCCTGCTCGACGGGCTCGCGGCGCAGGGGTTCGGGGCGGGCCGCAACGGCCAGACCCAGCCGCTTCATGCGTATCCGGTGCATGGCACCCTTGACGTGCAGGCACTTGCCGATGCGGTGGACGCCGCGCTAGGCGGCGGGACTGCAGACGATGCCAAGACCCCGGCGGACCTCAATGCCGCCAATGATGGATAAGCAGTTGCTTGCCGCGCGTACGGGAGGCGGCAAAGCGTCAAGAAACTTCCCGATCCTCTCGTCTCCGTAACAAGGGCAAGCTCAAATGAACCGTAATACCTGGATCATCATCATCGTGGCCGTCATCGTGATCGTCGGCCTCATCTGGATTTTCAATCGCGGCACGCCGACGCCGGTCACCCCGGTCGAGCCCTCGAGCGCGGTCGTGAGCTCGAGTGAAGCGCCGGCCCCGTCGTCGTCGGAAGTGTCTTCGGCCAGCTCGGAAGCGTCATCGGCCAGCTCGGCCGTGAGCTCGGCGATCTCCTCGATCTCGTCGGAAGTGTCGTCGGCGATCTCGGAAATCGTCACGCCCTCGAGCGAGGCGTCCTCGGTTCCGGCCGCTTCGTCGGCATCTTCGGCGCCGTAATCGCGGGCCGCAAAGAACAACCCCCGCCAGCGATGGCGGGGGTTTTGTTTTGTTCGCCGATGAGGGCCAGCGGCTATTCGGCCGGCTTGACCTCGGTGGGTGCCGCCGAATTGCGGGCCGCCTCGGCTATCGCCCGTCCGGCGCGGTAGTTCTTGAACTGCTGGTCGGCGAGAACGCCGATGAGGATCACCGAGCCCATCACCGCGAAGTTGAGCGAGGACGGGATGCCCAGCAGGTTCACCAGGTTCTGCAGGATCTGCAGCAGGATGGTGCCGAGCACCACGCCGATGATCGAGCCTTCGCCGCCGCGCAGCGAGAACCCGCCGAGCACGGCCGCGGCGATCGCATACAACTCGTAGAAGTTGCCGTGGCCCGAAGGCAGGATCGAGCGGGTGTACATGGCAAAGAAGATGGCCGAGAGCGCCGTGAGCAGCGAACAGATGATGTAGGCCGCGACGATCACCTGCGTGGTGCGGATGCCCGAATAACGCGCGGCTTCCTCGTTCTTGCCGACGGCATAGAGGTAGCGGCCGAACACCGAGCGGTGCAGCACGAACCACATGATGGCGGCAATGACGAGCATCACGAAGAAGGCGTGCGGGATGGGCACGCTGGACCAGCTGCCGCCGCTGATGATCTTGACGATATCGGTGCGGCCGGTGGTCAGCCACTCAAGGTCGGGGAAGTTCACGCCGAAGGGGAAACCGGCGGTGCCGTCCTTGGTGTAAAAGCGCGCCACACCGCGATAGATCAGCAGGCCGCAGAGCGTCACCACGAAGGGCTGCATCTTGAGCTTGGTGATCAGCGTGCCATGCAGCAGGCCGATCACGATGCCCAGCACGAGCACGATGAGGATGGCGAGCGGCCACGGCACACCCTTGGTGGCGATGAGATCGATGAAGATCACGCCAAGCAGGGCGATCACCGAACCCGAGCTCAGCTCGATGCCGGCCGTGATGATGACGAAGGCCTGGCCGATGGCGAAGATGCCGAACAGGCCGACCAGGTTGGCCGTATTGGCGATATTGATGGGCGACAGGAAGCGCGGATTGATGATGGCGACGACAGCGCCCACCACCAGGATGAGCACCAGAAGCCCCAGGTCTTTCTTCAGCATCGTACGCGTTCCCCCACTCTACGTCCGGCCTATAGCGACTTGCCTACCGCCAAGCGCAGGATGTTTTCTTCACTGAACTGCTCGCGGCCCAACTGGCCCGAGATGCGTCCCTCATGCATGACGGCGATGCGATCGGAGACGCCGATCACTTCTTCCATGTCGGACGAGATCATCAACACGGCGACGCCATTGTCGGCGAGCGCCCGCATCAGACGATAGATCTCGGACTTGGCGCCGATGTCGATCCCGCGCGTCGGCTCGTCGAAAATCATCACCCTGGGCTTCATGGCGAGCCATTTGGCGAGGACGACCTTCTGCTGGTTGCCGCCCGAGAGCGAGCCCGTGCGCACGGAGACGTTCGGCGTGCGGATATCGAGCTCGCGCCTGCTCTGCTCGGCCTGCTTCTTCTCGGCGTCGGCAGAAACCAGATTGCCCTTGGCGTAGGCCGGCAGATTGGGCAGGCTGACGTTCTCGTAGATGGGCAAGTCGAGCAGGATGCCGGTGCCCTTGCGGTCCTCGGGAACGAGGAAAATGCCCTCTTTCACCGCGTCGGCGGAGCTGCGCAAATCGATGGTCTTGCCATTGAGGACGATCTCGCCACCCAGCGTGCGGTCGATCCCGAAGAAGGCCCGCGCGAGTTCGGTGCGGCCCGCGCCGACGAGACCGGCCAGGCCCAGGATTTCGCCGGAATGGAGTTCCAGCGACACGTCGTGGGACGGATAGGCCGCCGTGCGAACGTTTTTGGCCGAGAGGACGACGTCGCCCCTGGTGCCTTTGGGGGCAAGATAGGCGACGCGGAGATCGCGCCCCACCATCAGCTTGACCATCGCGTCGTGGCTGATTTCGTGCTTGTCGAGCGTGCCGACCATCTTGCCGTCGCGAAGGACGACGACGCGGTCGCAGGCGGCGACGACTTCGTTGAGGCGATGCGAGATGAAGATGACCGTGATGCCCTGATCGCGCAGCTTCTTCATGACGGCGAGAAGCTTTTCGGTCTCGGCGATGGGAAGACTCGATGTCGGTTCGTCGAGGATCAGGAGCCGCGAATTGAAGCTCAGCGCCTTGGCGATCTCGACCATCTGCTGGTTGGCGAGCGAGAGCGCGGCCACCTGCGTTCCCGGCGAAAAGCTCGCGCCGAGCAGATCGAGATAGGGCTGCACGACCTTGTGCAGCCGGGCATTGTCGACAAGCTTGAGGAAACCGCCGGTTGTCGGCTCGCGCCCGACATAGACATTGGCGGCAACATCGAGGTTGTCGAAGAGATTGAGTTCCTGGTGGACGAAGGCGATCCCCGCCTGCATCGACCCGCCGACGCTGAGGCCGGCATAGGGCTTGCCGTCGATCTCGATGGTGCCGCGATCGGGCTGGATCACGCCGCCGAGGATTTTCATGAGGGTCGATTTGCCGGCGCCGTTTTCGCCGACGATGCCGATGATCTCGCCGGGACGGACATCGAGGCTGAGATCGGCCAGCGCGACGACACCGGGATAGGTCTTGCGCAGGCCGGTCAGCTTGAGAAAAGGCTCTGCGGGCGCCGGCGGTGCGGCGGTAGCGGCTGCGGCAGCACTCATGGCGCGAGGACTTTCACGATGCGTCGAGACAACGCCCGCAGCCTTTGTGGCTGCGGGCGCCGATAGTCGTTCTTACTGAAGCTTGGCCAGCTTCGCCTCGAGATCGGCCTGGAACGCATCGACGTTCTCGGTCGTGATCGAGAGGCCCGGGATGATGATGATGCCATCGGACGGCACGCCCGACTTGTCACCCGCGAGGTAGTTGGCCATCAGCTTGGAGCCCTGGTAGCCCCACTCGTACGGCTGCTGCACGACGGTACCGGCGAAGGAACCTTCCTTCACGGCGCCGAGGGTGATCGGATCTTCGTCGAAGCCGACGACGGTGATCGTGCCCAGCTTGCCGGCATCGCGGAGAGCTTCGTAGATGCGCGGCGGGTTGTAGGAGTAGAAGCCGACCATGCAGGTCACGTCGGGCTGGGCGACGAGAATGTCGTCGACGTTCGCACGAGCGCGGGTCTGGTCGATATCGTCACCACGGACGTCGGTGATCTCGAGGCCGGTGCCGGCCACGGCTTCGTTGTAGCCCTGGAGACGTTCCTGGGCATTGGCAGCGCCGGGCAGACCGACGAAGCCGATGCACTTGCCGCCATCGGGCAGAGCCTTCTTCATCAGCTCACCGGCGTTCTTGCCGAGCTCGACGTTCGACGAACCGAAGTACGCGATACGGTTCGACTGCGGAGCATCCGAGTCGAACGTGAAGTACGGGACCGCGGCGGCGGCCTTGTTGATCGCGTCGGTCGAGGTTGCAGGGTCCACGACCGAGACGGCGATGGCGTCGACGCCAGCGGCGATCAGGTCGTCCACCACGCGCTGCTGCACGGCGGCGTCAGCGCGCTCGGGATAGCGGAACTGCAGTTCGACATCGGGGAGTTCGGTCTGCGCGGCCTGGACACCGGCCTCGGCCAGCTTCCAGAAGTCCGACGGACCATTCACGACGAAGGCGATCGCCGGCTTGTCCTGGGCAATCGCTGCGCCCGAAAGAGCGACAGTGGCCGCAGCGATGGCGACGGCCGAAGCGATATATTTCATGCGTATCCTCCCATTACCCCGCTCTCGACGGGGATCCTCTACATGCGCGTTCGCCTCGAGCCTGACGCTCTTGCGTCTCGGCGTCCTGGCGACACGCGGCCAAGCTTATGAAGCATATTTCAGCTTTCTGCGATACGTTTTGAGGTACGTGCCGCAGGTTTTTGATCCAGCGTCGCGAGACGCCGTCTCGGCGAGAACCTATTCGTATTACTAATACGCGGTCAAGAAGGCCGTCGCAGGTTTCGCCTTGGCCGCGCGGCGATTGACAGGGAATGGTTATCGCGGGCTAATGGTTATTAGCGATGTGACATATCATTAGCGGCGACGTCGCAGTCCGCGGGGACCGAAAAATAGACCTTCCAGCGACCAAACGAAAACGGCTGCCGCGGCGGCGGGTCACCATGACCGACGTCGCCCGCGAGGCCGGCTGCTCGCAGGCGACCGTGAGCATCGTTCTCAACAAGAACGAGACCATCAAGATTTCACCGCAGACTCGCGAGCGGGTGTTCGCGGCGGCGCGCGCCCTGGGCTACAGCTCCGTGAGCCTGCCCATCGTTGCGCCCGAGGGCCGGCACGACGACGGCCCGATCGGTTTTGTCGTCGACCAGCTGGCGACGAGCCCCGAAGCGGTGATCGCGATCGACGGGGCGCGGCAGGCGGGCTGGAGCGACGGCCGCGTGATCCTCGTCGCGCAGACGCAATCGGATCCCCGGATGGAGCCCAAGACACTCGAGACGCTGATGGGGCGCGGGATGTCGGCACTCGTCTATATGACGATCTTCACGCGCGAGATCGAAACACCGGCCGCGCTGCTGGACCTCGATATTCCGGTCGTCCTGCTCAACTGCTTCACCGCCGACAGACGGTTTCCCGCGGTCGTCCCCAGCGAGATTGCCGGCGGGCAGACGGCCACGGCTCATCTCATCCGGCACGGCCACAAGCGGATCGGGACAATCATGGGCGAGGCCTTCATGTCGGCCGCGCAGGACCGGCTGGAAGGGTATCGCCGGGCGCTGGCCAACGCCGACCTGCCGTTCGATCCGGAGCTGGTGGCGGACGGCAACTGGTCGGCGAGCGCGGGCTATGACGCGACGGGCAAGCTACTGGCGCTCAAGGATCCGCCGACTGCGATCTTCTGCCAGAACGACCGCATGGCGATCGGCTGCTACGAAGCACTGAAGGAAGCGGGGCTGCGCATCCCCGAAGACATCTCGGTCGTGGGGTACGACGACGAGGAAATCTCGCGTCATCTCCATCCGCGGCTGACGACGTCGATCCTGCCGCACAGGGCGATGGGACAATGGGCCATCGAACAGATCGAGTCCCGCGCGGCCAAACGCGAGCGCTATCCCGTCACCAAGCTCGAATGCGCGCTGGTCGAACGGGATTCCGTCGCGCCCCCTCCGGGCAAGCGCTAGCGGGCAGCAAGCCCATGCAGGCTCTCGCCGATGGTCGTGCGTGCGGCCTCGACCGAGTCGAACAAATGGCCGTCGTGATCGAAGGCGGCAAGGCGCACCGCGAGGAAGCGGTAGCCTTCGTCCGACGGGACGACGACACCGAGCGGCTCGCCGTCGATCTCGATGGTGATGGGCTTGGTCCCGGGCGGCCGGGGAATAATCTGATGCTGCATCGAATATGCCTCTGTCGGCGCCAGGGCTGGCTGCCGGTGCGTTAGCGGAACTGTGGGAGCGAGTGGCGGCCGGTCAGGCCAGGATCACATTCGCCAGTTTCGGTGGCACCGTTTGGAGGCGCATACGCGTTTGGCTCGAGCGGAATTGAGAGCGAGCGAGGTGAACTTAATCATCTATCGTCCCTTCTGTTTCCGGGCGCCGGGGCGCCGAGCCAACCACATGGCTTGAGATAGGGCTGAGGCCCATTGCTGCAAGCCGCTCACGGCAGAAAATCTGCCCGTACACTCCCAATGCGCTCATTGGGCCGAATTGGCAACGAGACATTAGGATAAGCCAGACTAGCGCCCGCGCGCGGCAGAAGCGAGGCGCAAAGATGCGCAGCACGGCCATCTTCGCGGAAAAGCTTTCGGCCGCCCGACTCGATGGCGAAATGTGGCGGGGGTCAGCCCTCGAGCTCTTCGCGCAGCATTTCGAGGGCGAGCCACTCGTCCTCGGCCGCCGATTTCGCCGCCTGCGCGGCGGTGAGCCTCGCGGAGGCCTCCGCAAACGCCCCGGGGTCGCGGGCGTAGAGCCCGGCATCGGCGAGAAGGTGGTTGAGCTTTTCGATCTCGCCGTCGAGGCGCGCGATCTGTCCGGGGAGCGTGTCGAGGGCGTGCTTCTGCTTGAAGCTCAGTTTGGCTTTTTGCGGTGGGGGCGCCGACGCGGCCGCCGGGCGCGGCGCCGGCTTATCCGCCTTCTCCATCTCGGGCTTGGTCACGCCGTAGCCGCGCTGGGCGACCATGTCCGAATAGCCCCCGGCATATTCGGTCCAGACGCCATCGCCCTCGGCGATGATCACCGAGGTGGCGACCCGGTCGAGAAAGTCGCGGTCGTGGCTGACCACCATCACCGTTCCCGGGAAGTCGCCGAGCATCTCCTCAAGGAGGTCGAGGGTTTCGAGATCGAGGTCGTTGGTCGGCTCGTCGAGCACGAGGAAATTGCTGGGCAGCGCGAGAGCACGGGCCAGCGCGAGCCGGCCCCGTTCGCCGCCCGACAGCTTTTCGACCGCCGTGCCCGCCTGTTCGGGCGTGAACAGGAAGTCCTTCATGTAGCCCATGACGTGCTTGGGCTGGCCGTTGATGATCAGCGTGTCCGAGCCGCCGCCGGTCAGCGCCTCCTTGAGGGTCGCCTTCGGATCGAGGCGGGCGCGGCGCTGGTCGAGGGTTGCGAGCTCGAGGTTGGCGCCGAGGCGCACGCGGCCGCTATCGGGTTCGAGCTCGCCGGTGAGCATCTTGATCAGCGTGGTCTTGCCGGCGCCGTTGGCACCGACGATGCCGATGCGATCGCCACGGATGATGCGGGTCGAGAAGTCGCGCACGATGGTGCGCTCGCCGAAGCTCTTGGAGATGTGCCCGGCCTCGACAACCATCTTCCCCGAGATGTCGGCCTCGGTGACCGTGAGCTTGACCTCGCCGACGCTGCGGCGCTGCTCGCGCCGTTGCCGGCGCAGATCGAACAGGCCCTGGAGACGCCTGACGTTGCGCTTGCGGCGGGCCGTCACGCCGTAGGTGAGCCAATGCTCCTCGCGCACGATCTGCCGGTCGAGCTTGTGCCGGCTGGTTTCCTCCTCCTCGAGGACGGAGTCGCGCCACGCTTCGAAGGCGGCAAAGCCCTTGTTGAGACGGCGGGTGACGCCGCGATCGAGCCACACGGTGGCGCGCGTCAGGTCCGACAGGAAGCGGCGGTCGTGGCTGATGATGACCAGCGCCGACCGCAGCGATTTGATCTCGGCCTCGAGCCATTCGATGGCGGGCAGATCGAGATGATTGGTCGGCTCGTCCAGCAGCAGGATATCGGGATCGGGGGCGAGCACGCGGGCGAGCGCGGCGCGGCGTGCCTCCCCACCCGACAGGCGCGCGGGATCTTCTTTACCCGTGAGACCGAGATGTTCGAGGAGGTAGCGCGCGCGGTGCGGATCGTTGCCGGCCTCCAGCCCGGCCGCGGCGTAGTCGAGCGTAGTCGCATACCCGCCGAGGTCGGGCTCCTGCGGCAGGTAGCGGATGGTGACGCCGGGCTGGGCGAAGCGCTTGCCGCCGTCGGCTTCGATCTCGCCTGCCGCGATCTTCAGCAGCGTGGATTTGCCGGACCCATTGCGGCCCACCAGCGCGATCTTGTCGCCGGGCACCACCGCGAGTTCCGCGCCGTCGAGAAGCAGCGTGGACCCGAGGGTCAGGCGGATATTCTGGAGGGCGAGAATTGGGGTGGCGGCCATTGGCGCGGCATAGACCACGAGGGGGTCGCCAGATCAATCGTCCGGGCCGAAGGGGGTGAAATCGAGGCCGCTCGCCAGCGCCTGTCCGCCGCGCAGGAAGACGATGCGATTGTCGATCAGGCCGAGAAAATCCTGCGGCTTGCGGTGAGCGGCCGCCTGACGCGCAGATTCGGCATCGAGGATATAGATGGTGCGCGGCTCGAACGTGCCGCTCGCGAGAACCCCGGCCTCGTGAACGCGCAGGTTGTCGAGCTTCTCGTCGTCGATGCGACCCAGATAGACGATGTCGGTATCCATGCCGTGCGTCACGGCGAAATAGCCGGGATCCTGCCAGTCGGTCCCGAACCCT
>JBIQKK010000014.1:12876-28141 GCA_044506585.1 Hyphomicrobiales bacterium | reverse complement strand
GCCGATCGCGTCGACGAAGCCGGGCATGGGCAGGGTGACAACCTCCCACGGGCCGAAGCTCAGGGCATTGGAGAAGGCAAAGACCATCAGTCCCACGAGGACGATCACGAGCGGCAGCCAGCGGGCGGTGATGGCGGCGCGCAGCCGTGCGAGCGCGCCCGAGCCGATGGCAACAACGAGCAGCGCGATGATGCCGATGCCGAGGAAGCTCAGGCCCTCGTAGTCGAACTCGGTGTGCGCGATGCCGGGAAAGATTTGCGACCAGCCGTAGCTGATGAACGGCCACAACAGGTTGAGCTTGTACGCGCCATAGCCGTAGCTGCCGTACGACGTCGTGCCGAAGAAGCCGGCGGTCCACAGCACGGCCAGTGTCAGGGCCAGCGTCGTCACGAATTCGAGGAGGAGCAGGGTGAGCCCGGTTCGCCGTGTCCATACGCGTTGCGCGAGAGCTGCGGCCCACAGCGCCAGCACCATCGCGAGGAGCGTCGCGTGGATCGCCGATGTGAGGCCGGCAAGGAGGGGCCACATCCACAGCGCCGGCGGATCGCGGCGCACATAGAGGAACAGCGCGGCAAGCACGACCCAATGGCTCGACAGCGCCATATGGGTCGGAACGCGGAACAGGAAGGCGGGCGTGATGAGCGCGAAGCCCGCAGCGATCAGCGCGATGGCGCGCCCTGCCCCGAGTTCGCGCGCGATGCGAAAGGCGAATGCCGACTGCAGCACGAAGCCGAGCAGCAGCCAGTAGCCCCAATATTGGAAGGGCTGCGGAAGCCATGGGGCCAGCAGCTTGAACGGAATGGCGAGCAACGGCAGGCCATCGACCAGAGCGATGGAGTTCGCCAGTTCGATCCCGAGCAGCGGGCTCGAGCCGGGCGGCATGCCCCAGGGGGCGGCGCGATAGAACATCCAGCCGAGCTGGTGCATCGCGCGATCGTTGAACGCGAGCCAGGCGATATTGTCGGGGATGAGAACGGCCCAACCGCAATGGGCGAAGAAGACGGCTGCGCCCAAAAGCACGGCCGCCGACAGGGCCAGAAGATCGCGCAATCGTTCGGGCAAGAAGAGTCCCGATGATAAAGGCCCGCGCGACATGCGCCGGCCTGGCGTCAATGCGCCGCGACGGGCGCGAGTTCCTCCAGCCCGAGGCCCAGCCGCTCGCGCAAGTGCCGGCGCTTCCCCGCAAGGTCGGCGATGGTGTAGCCGTCGAGGACGTCGAAGAACGCACCGAGCGCTTCGCGCAGCGCGCCGTTGAGATCGCAATTGTCGACCAGCGGGCAGCCGGTGCCGCCGTCGAAGCACTCCGCCATCGCGAAGCTTTCCTCGGTCAGCCTGATCGTGTCGAGGAGCGTGATCCGGTCAGCCGGACGGCCGAGACGGATGCCGCCCTTGCGGCCGCGGACGGTCTGGAGAAGCCCCGCCTCGACCAATGGCTTGATGAGCTTGAACAGGAACAGCTCGGAGATCGAATGGGCCTTCGCGATATCCGAGATGCGGCTCAATGCCGGCGCGTTGACCGCGCAATAAACGAGCGTCCGGATCGCGTAGTTGGACTGGCGTGTGAGCCGCATGGCTGACCCCCGCGAAAAAGGCCGTCGGTTGAACCAACGGCCTTGAAGCTGATGCGTGGGCTGCAATCTAGGGCCGCCCGGGCCTTTGTCAACGCGGGACGGTCATGTCCCGGCCGAGGAACGGCTCGAGGAGCAACAGGTCCGCAGCGCCGAGGCGATCGGCCGCGGTGTAGCTCTGGTGCCAATAAGGATAGATCAGCGGCGGCTCGCTGACCTTGTCGAGGCGCGCGATCTGATCGGCCGTGAGCTTCAGGTCGGCGGCCTTGAGGTTGGCGACGAACTGCTCGGTGGTGCGCCCGCCCATGATGACCGACGAGACCATCGGGCGCTGGAGGAGCCAGGCGAGCCCGACCTGCGCGCCGGTGACGCCATGTTCGGCGGCGACGGCATTGAGGACGTCGACGATATCCCACAGCCGGTTCCAGTCGTAGATCGGCGGTTCACGGAAGCCCATCTGCTGGCGGCCGGATTCGGGATGCGAGTTGCGCGTGTACTTCCCCGAGAGCCAGCCGCCGGCGAGCGGCGACCACACGAGCAGCGACACGCCCTGGTCGTAGCCCGCGGGGATGAGTTCGTACTCGGATTCCCGGTTGAGCAGGCTGTAGTAGATCTGCTGGCTGACGAAGCGCTGGTAATGGGCCGCGTCGGCGATCGACAGGGCCTTCATCAGGTGCCAGGCCGAGTAGTTTGAGCAGCCGACATAGCGGACCTTGCCCTGCCTCACCAGCGTATCGAGGGCCTCGATCGTTTCTTCGAGCGGCGTCTGCCCATCCCATTCGTGAACCTGGTAGAGGTCGATGGCGTCGGTCTTCAGGCGGCGCAGCGAGTTCTCGCACTCGCGGATGATATGCCAGCGCGACAGGCCGCGATCGTTGGGGCCTTTGCCCATCGAGAAGCGCACCTTGGTTGCGATCATCATCCGCTCGCGGCGCCCGTCGGTCAGCGCATCGCCGATGATGCTCTCGGACAGCCCGTCATTGTAGGCGTTGGACGTGTCGATGAGATTGACGCCGTGATCGAGGCAAAGATCGATCTGGCGCTGCGCGTCCTTGAGATCGGTGTTGCCCCAGCTGCCGTCGTTTCCGAACGTGACGGTGCCCATCGACAGCGCAGAAACCTTGAGGCCGGAGCGCCCCAGCAAACGATAGTCCATAGTCGAATCCTCCCCGGAAGGGCCCTGTTCTAGTCAATGAGCGGGCGCTTGATAAGGGCGCCAACCCCGCTTCCCGGTCGCCCGGCCCCAAAAATGCGGCGCGATTCGACGAAAGTTGAAGAGACTTGCAACCAAATGGCGACTTCGGCATTGAGGGCGTGGTTTGGGGCCTGATGTATTCATGAAAGTGTTAGTCGTCGAGGACGAACCGATCATTCGCCTCGGGATCGTCAGCAGCATTGAGGACGCCGGCCACGATGTCGTGGAAGCGTCCAATGCGGACGAAGCTGTCAGGCAACTCTCGGCCGTTGGGGGTATCGAGGTGATCGTCACCGATGTCGATATGCCCGGCTCGATGGATGGCATTGATCTGGCGCAGCATGCGCGCCGTGGCTGGCCGGAAATCGGGCTCATCGTCATTTCAGGCAAGGTCGGCGTGATGCCGGGGCAACTGCCCAGCGGCGCGCGCTTCATGAGCAAGCCTTTCCTCGAACCCCAGCTCATAGCCGCCATCGAGGCGGTGGCCATGGCCGGAGACCGCCAGTGACCGCGCTCGAGGACGCCACGCCCCCCGGGGCCGCCCCCCACGATCCATCGGCGCCCCTGACGAGCCCGCCGGCCACGCGACGCCGCTGGGAAGCGGCAGACACGGTGATCTCGCTGTCGGGCGGGCTCATCATCATCATCTTCGCGATCTTCGGGTTTCTGTGCTGGCAGGGCTATTGGGCGGCGATCGAAGCGGGCAAGGCGCGCGCGCAGACCGCCGCCAATATCGCGGCGAGCCAGACCTCATGGATGCTGGGCGGCGGGCTCAGTGCCCTGCGGCTCATCGAATCCAAGCTCGCATTCGAACCGGCGGTGCTCGACCCCGCCGAGAAGGCCGAGCTCGACAGCGCGCTCGAGATGCTGCCGTCCGGCGCCAGCCTCGCGCTCTACGATCCGGCCGGGGACGTCCTCGAGAATGGCGGCACGCCCGCGCTCCCCGCCAACATCGCCGACAGAGCGTATTTCGCCGAAATCATGAACGGCGACGGCGAGACCATCGCTCCACAAGACCAGGATGCGGCGACGGGCGAGCCGCTCATCGTCATGGCGCGGCGGCTGGGGGGCGACATCATTGCGGGCGTGGCGGTCCTCGCCATCCCGATGTCGGCGCTCGAGCCCATGTGGTCGTCGCAGGCGCTGGGCGAAGGTTCGACGATCAGCATCATCCGCGACGACGGCTGGATCGTCGGGCGCTATCCGGCCCTGGCGGAGACGCTCGATATGTCGACCGGCTCGCCGTTCTGGCCCGAGGTCACCGCCAACGAAGCCGGAACCTATGATTCGGGGGCCTCGCCCGCCGATGGTGTCAGCCGGCTCGTCGGGTACCGGCACCTGCCGGAGCTCGGCGTGATCACGTTCGGGTCCGTGTCGCGCGATGCCGCGATCCGCTCGCTGTGGACGGCGATCATCACCGTGCTCTGGCTGATGGCACCGATCGCGGTCGCGCTGTTCGCCGGTTCGCTGCTCACGGCGCGGCTGCTGCGCCAGAGTGCGCGGACGCAGCGGACACTTGCCGCGGCCGTCGAACACAATGAGGTGCTGTTCCGCGAAATCCACCACCGGGTGAAGAACAACCTGCAGTCGGTCGCCTCGCTCCTTCAGATGCAGCCGATCCCGCGCGAGATCAAAGCCAATATGGGCCAGCGGATCGCGGCGATGTCGGCGGTGCACGAGCACATCTACCGCTCGAACGATTTCGAGACGGTCCATGTACGGGGGTATCTCGAGACGCTGGTGGGCTCCATTCAGGCGGGATACGAGCCGCAGGTCGAAGTGATCGAGGAGTTCGAGGATCTTGCCGTCGACCGCGACTCGGCGACACCGCTTGGGCTGATCGTCAACGAAGTCGTGTCGAACGCGTTCAAGCATGCGTTTCCCGACGGGCGCGAGGGCCGCATCATCGTGCGGCTGGAACGCGGCGACGATGGCCGCGGCCGCCTCGTGATCGAGGACAACGGCATCGGCTACGACCCTTCGGCGCCCGCCAAGGGGATCGGGCGCCGGCTGATTACGGCGTTGACGCAGCAGATCGGCGGCCAGTCGCAGGTCGAGTCTCTCCCGGCGGGCGGCTCGCGCTTCACACTGGACTTTCCCCTCGCACAGAAGCGTAGCTAGAGCGTCGTTCCAGGGCGGGACTGCTAGATGACGACGGTGATCTGTTCGCTCGCGCGGGTTACACCCGTATAGAGCCAGCGGCGGCGATCATCGCGAAAGACGAAGCTCTCATCGAACAGGTAGACCTTGTCCCACTGGCTGCCCTGCGCCTTGTGGACGGTGAGGCAATAGCCGAACGTGAACTCATCGACCCGCTTGCGCTCGGGCCAGCTGAGCGTGTCTTCCTCGCCCGAGAAAAAGGCGGCATGCGTGACGACATGGGCCCTTGCCCGGTTGCCTGAGGCCGTGGTCTCCTCGTCCGGCAGCAGATCCATCGAGAAGCGGTTGCCCGAGCGTTTCTTGACCTCGACGGCTGTCCAGATCTGGCCGTTGAGCAGGCGCTTGACCGGATTGTTGCGCAGGCAGACGAGGCGGTCGCCGGCGACGGGTTCGTGCTCGGGCAGGTTCTTGAGCTCGCGCAGGCGGTCGTTGTAATCGACACGCGTCTTGTTGCGGCCGACCAGCACCTGATCGGCTGAAACGACGGCCTCGCGATCCACCTCGGACTTCCGGATCACAACCGAGTCGTCGTAGCGGCCATAGTCGAGGTGGCCGCCCTCGCGGATCTCCATCGACATGCGGATGATGGGATTGTCGGCGGCCTGGCGGTGAATCTCGGTGAGCATGATGTCCGGGTCGTGCGCGGTGAAATAGCCCGCGCCCTGCACCGGCGGCAGCTGGAAGGGATCGCCGAGGACGAGGACCTTGGTGCCGAAACTCAGCAGGTCCGTCGCCAGCGCCTCGTCGACCATCGACACCTCGTCGATGACGATGAGGTCGGCCGTCGCGGCCTCGCTTTCGGGATCGAGCGCAAAGCGCGGCTCGCCCTCCTTCTCGGACACGAGCTCATAGATCAGCGAATGGATGGTCGAGGCGCCGCGGCAGCCCTTCTTGCGCATGACGAGCGCGGCCTTGCCGGTGAAGGCCGCGTATTTGACGGCGCGCACGCCCTCGGCGAGATAGCGCGCGAGGGTGGATTTGCCCGTGCCGGCCCAGCCGAAGAGGCGGAACACCTGCGGGGCGGATTTATCCTTGAGCCAGGCGCTGACCGCGAGCAGCGCCGCATCCTGCTGGGGCGACCAATTCGGCATCAGGCAGGCGCGCGGCGGCGAGGCGAAATGCAATCCAACATGGGTGCCAGACATAGCCGAAATCGCCGGGAAACAAAACGAGAACTTTGTTCCGGCTGCGCGGGCGGGTCTGCTTGACTTCGCGGCGGTCCTTGCGTCCTTTGGGCCCTCTATTGGGAGCAGCGAATGACCGGGCAAGATCCGTTCAATATCAGCGAGATCCTGCCTGATTTCGACGCGCAGTTCGACGATTTCGTCGCTTCGAGCGAGCGGACGCGGCAGACGCTCCGCCACCAGCTGGATGTGGCGTATGGCGATGCGCCGCGACAGCGCCTGGACCTCTTCTTCCCGGCCGGCGAGGCGACCGGGCGGCCGATCCACATGTTCATCCATGGCGGCTATTGGCGCGCGCAGGTGAAGGAGAGCTACGCGTGCGTGGCGGACGGCATCACCGCGGCAGGCGCCATCGCGGCGATGGTCGAATACACCCTGCTGCCCGGCATCCGCATGGGCGAGCAGGTGCGGCAGATGCGCGAAGCCGCGGCCTGGCTCGCAGAACACGCGGCCGAGTTCGGCGGCGACGGCGCGCGGCTGACCGCGAGCGGCCATTCGGCGGGCGGACACCTCGTCACCTATCTCGCGGCGCGCGCGCCCCATGAGCGCGCATTGCCGCCGACGCCGGTCAAGTCGGTGATGTCCATCAGCGGCATCTTCGATTTGCGGCCGATCGTCACGAGCTATCTGCAGCCCGAGCTCCACCTCACCGACGAGGAGGTCGCGCACTGGTCGCCGATCGAGGCGGTGCCGTCGGCGGCGACGCAGTTCGAGATCGTCGTGGGTCACGAGGAAACGCTGCCCTTCCACCAGCAGGCGCAGGACTATGGTTTCGTTCTCGGGCGGCACGGCGTGAGCGCGGAACGCGTGACGATGCCCGGCGAGGATCACATGTCGGTGCTGCGCAAGATGGGGATCAAGGGCACGCCGATGTGGCAGCGCCTCGCCGAGATCATCGCGCGCCCCTGAGACCTCAGGTGCCTCGCGGCTTGGCCCGCGTGGTCGCCGTGGCGCTTGCGGGGTCGTCGGGCCAGGGGTGACGTGGATAGCGGCCGCGCATGTCCTTGACGACGTCCTTCCACGAACCGCGCCAGAAGCCCGGTAGATCGCGCGTCGTCTGGATCGGGCGATGCGCCGGCGAGAGCAGCACCAGCACCAGCGGAATGCGGCCGTTCGCGATGGTGGGGTGATGGTCGAGGCCGAAGAGCTCCTGCACGCGCAGCTCGACCGCGGGACCACCTTCGGCGGTGTAGTCGATGGCGATGCGGCTGCCCGTGGGCGCGGTGAAATGCGAGGGCAGCGCGCGCTCGATCCCGGCGCGCAGTGCGTAAGGTATGAGCGGATCGAGATGCGCGGGCGTGATCTGGGCGAGGCTGGTGAGGCCGGTCAGATGTGCCGCAAGATCGTCCGTCGCCGGGGCAAAGTCCGGATCGAGCAGGCGCGCCCGGGCCAGCAGCGAGTGCTGCTCCTTCGACCAGGGCAGGCGGCCGGCGATCTGGCGCGCCAGCAGTTCGGCTGCGGCGCTGCTGTCCGGAACGGCCACGGGATCGTCGGCGAGGACCAGCGCGCCAAGGCTCGTGCGGCGGCGGGCGCGGACGGAAGCGCTCGCCTCGTCCCAGTGGAGCGTTGTTTCAGTCACGATGGTATCCGCGAAGAGCGCTTCGATCTCGCTGCGATCGATCGCGGCGGCGGCGCGGATGCGGCCGTTGGTGGCCGTGCCCGTCACCTCGGTGACGACGAGGAACGGGTTGCGGGCCAGGGTGTCGGCCGGCTCCAGCGTCGCGGCCCTGCCGTTGGCGAGGCGGTAGCGCCCGGGCGCACCCGCGGATTGCGCGACGCGATCGGGATAGGCGCGGGCGAGCAGCGGCCCAACCTCGGCCGTCCCCGCAGGCTCCCCGCCCCAGCGGCGCGCGAGGGCACGGGCATCGCCGGCGCGGCGCGAGCGGTCCTGCCGGAAGCGCGCGAGGCGTTGGGCGAGGTCGGTGTCGTCGCCGCCGAGGCCACGCTCGGTCAGCAGTGCTGCGAGTTCGGCCGCGGTGCCGGCGTCATCGGCGCCGTGGATCATGTGGGCAAGGCGGGGATGGAGCGGCAGGCGGCTCATCGCCCTGCCCTCCGGCGTGATGCGGCCGTCCGGGTCGAGAGCCCCCAGTTGCCCTAGCAGCGCCACCGCTTCGCGCCACGCCGCATCCGGTGGCGGATCGAGGAAGGTGAGCGCTGCCGGGTCGGTGACGCCCCAGCTCGCGAGATCGAGCGCGAGGCCGCTGAGGTCGGCCGCGAGAATCTCGGGCGGATCGTAAGGGGCGAGCGCGCCGTTCTGGCCTTCATGCCAGAGACGATACGCAATGCCCGGCGCCGTGCGGCCGGCGCGGCCCCGGCGCTGGTCGGCCGCAGCGCGGGAGACACGCGTGGTGACGAGGGTCGAGAGCCCGGTGCCCGGATCGTAGGCGGGCGCGCGGCGCAAGCCCGAATCGACGACGATGCGAATGCCGTCGATCGTCAGCGACGTCTCGGCGATCGAGGTCGCGAGCACGATCTTGCGGCGCCCCGGTGGCGCGGGCGCGATGGCGCGATCCTGCTCGGCGGCGGTGAGCTGGCCATAGAGCGGGGCGAGGTCGACACCGGCGGGCACGCGACTGGAGAGACGTTCCAGTGTGCGCGCGATCTCGGCCTGACCTGGCAGGAAAGCGAGGATCGAGCCCTCCTCCTCGCGCAGTGCGGTGAGGATCGCGGCCGTCATCTGGTCTTCGAGCCGCTGCAGCGGATCGGGCGGGAGGTAGCGGGTCTCGACGGGGAAGGCGCGGCCTTCGCTGGCGGTCACCGGCACGTTGCCGAGGCGAGAGGCGATGCGCGCGCCGTCGATGGTGGCCGACATCACCAGCAGGCGCAGATCGGGGCGAAGCGCCGAGGCATCGAGCGCCAGCGCGAGCCCGAGATCGGCATCGAGGCTGCGCTCGTGGAATTCGTCGAAAAGCACGGCCGCGACGCCCGTCAGCTCGGGGTCATCGAGGATCATGCGGGTGAACACGCCTTCGGTCACGATCTCGATCCGCGTGGCCTTCCCGACCCGCGTGTCGAGCCGGACGCGATAGCCGACCATTCCGCCGGGCTCCTCACCCAGCGAGCGCGCCATGAAGGCTGCCGCGGCGCGGGCGGCGAGGCGCCGGGGTTCGAGCATGATGATGCGGCCGTCACCTCGCCACGGCGCATCGAGGAGGGCGAGCGGCACGCGCGTCGTCTTGCCCGCGCCGGGTGGCGCGACGAGCACCGCGCGCGGACTTTGCTCCAGCGCGGCGCGAAGTTCGGGCAGGACGGCGTCGATGGGCAGGACGGGCATTAACGCTGTCTTGGCCTCAATCGCGAAGGCCCGCAAGTCGGGAGCAACCTGAGGGCGGGCAAAGAGTTAGGTGAGGCAACGGAGATCGCCATGCTCTTTCGCCCCACCGCCGACCAGAACCTGCCCGCCCTCGAAACCCTGCTCGAGAGCTGGAATCTCGAGGCCGACCGCTTCCGCCGGGCAGCAATCGCGGCGCGCGGCGGCGAGGCCCACGATCCGCTGACGGCTCAGGCGGCGGTCGAGGCGCATGAGAGCGTGCTGGAGATTCTCACCCAGATCGAAGTCGCGCTCGAGCGCATGCCCGCCGGCGACCGCAGCGCCGTGGGGCTGCTGCGTGCCTATACGATGGCGCTGTCGCTGGCCGAGAGCCTCGAAAGGTCGTGCGATGACCTCAGGCCGCTCGACGCGCCGGACCCGTCAGGCCCGGTTCACATCGTTCATGAGATCACCGTCCAGCCATGAATGCCGATGCACCGCAGACCCTGCTGCTCGCGCCCGGCGAGACGATGCCCAACAGCCGTCTCCCGGTCCTGATCTATCGCAACGAACCCGGAGCAGCCGAAGGGTTCGCGACCCTGTTCGCCCGCAATGGCTGGACCGGCATCTGGCACAACGGTGTTTACGATTACGACCATTATCACTCCAATGCGCATGAGGTGCTGGGCGTCGACAGCGGACGGGCCGTGCTGCAGCTCGGCGGCAGTAGCGGCGAGAGCGTCGAAATCTCGGCCGGCGACGTGCTGGTGCTGCCGGCAGGAACCGGGCACCGGCGGATCAGCCGGTCCAACGATTTCGTCGTGGTGGGCGCCTATCCTGCCGGGCAGGAGCATTACGACGTCTGCCGCGCGCGCAGCCTCGAACTCGACCTGCGGATCGCCAAGGTGAAGAAGCCGGAAAGCGATCCCGTGCGTGGCGCGGGTGGTCCGCTACTGTCGTTGTGGACCTAGAGGACCCAGCCGGCGCAAGAATTCGCTATTGCAGGGAAGGCTTCTTGAGGAAGCTGTTGCGGTCGGCGGTCTTGACGCGAAGCCAGGATTCGCGGCCGTCGCGAACGATGCGCATGGGCACCTCGGCGCCGGCTTCACCGGTCATCCAGACCTTGCGGTAGAAATCGGCGAGGCCGCCGACCTGAGCATCGCGGACATCGGAAATGATGTCGCCGCGCTGGATGCCTGCCCTCGCCGCGGGACTGTCCTCGGCCACGCTCATGACGATCACCTCGCCATTGTTCTCGGCCGAGAACACGCCCAGCCACGGCCGCGGCGGCTTGCTGGTCCGGCCATGCGCCAGCAGGTCGTCGAGGATCGGCGGCAACAGGCCGATCGGCACCGCCATGTTGATGTCGGTGACCTTGCCCATCTGCATCATCTGCAGGCGCAGCGAGCCGATGCCGAGCAGCCTGCCGTCGGCGCCCACCAGCGCGGCGCCACCCCATGACGGGTGGGCGGGGGCGGTAAAGAGCGCTTCATCGAGCAGATATTCCCAGTAGCCGGCAAATTCCTGCTTGCCGACGATGGCGGCGCGGATGGAATTGCCGATGCCGTCGGCGAAGACCACGGTGTCGCCAAGCCGGACGGAAGAGGAATCGCCGAATTCGAGGGCCGGCAGGTCGAGCGCACCGAGCGCCTGGATGAGGCCGAAGCCCGTCTCCTGGTCGTAGGCGAGGGCATGGCCCGCGACCACGCGCCCGTCCTGGGTCGTGAGCCAGACTTCTTCGGCTTCGGTGATCAGGTAGCCGATGGTGAGCACGAGCCCGTTGTCGCCGATGACGACGCCGCTGCCTTCGCGGAGCGTGCCGAGGCCCGAGGCCGTGAAGGCATCTTCAGGGATATGGGCGCGAACCGCCACGACCGACGGCAGAGTGGCTGAAATGTCCATGGTGCCCGCAATGTAGGAAGCGGGGCGAGGTGCCGCAAGCACGGCGCCACCACCAGCCGATCACATGGACGTTTGGGGGACGATCAGTCCTTGGCGCGTTCGACGTAAGAGCCGTCTTCGGTCATCACCACGACGCGGGTGCCGACGCCGATATGGGGCGGAACCATCGTCTTGGCGCCGTTCGACAGCACAGCGGTCTTGAACGAGGACGAAGCGGTCTGTCCCTTCACGACGGGCTCGGTCTCGACGATCTCGAGCGTCACGCGCTGGGGCAGTTCGATGCCGACGGCGGCGCCTTCGAAGGTCTTGAGGAAGACCTTCATGCCGTCCTGGAGGAACACCTTCTGGTCGCCGATGACGTCCTCGGGCACGGCGATCTGCTCATAGGTGGTGGGCTCCATGAAGTGGTAGCCCTCGCCGTCGTTGTAGAGGAACTGGTACTCGCGTTCGTCGACGTCGGCCCGTTCGACCATTTCGACGGTGCGCCAGCGGCCGACCACTTTGACGCCGTCCGACATGCGGCGCATCGTGACGTTGGTCACCGAGTTGCCCTTGCCCGGGTGGACGTTTTCGGCGGTGAGGATGACGTGCAGATTGCCGTCCTGCTCCACGACCTGTCCCTTGCGCAGCGACGAGGCGATGACCTTGACCATATTTCTTCCTTGTGGCGACGCCGGAGGGGGCCTAGAGAGCGGCCGGAACCCTCGACGGATTGTGAGAATTTGCGGTTTTCGGCGCCGCCGATAGCGCAAAATCGACAAGATCGCCAGCCCCGAGCCGCAAATGCCCGATCGCCCCGCCCCCGAGCCGGCCTCGCCCTGGTGGACGCCCGCGGTCCACGCCGACCGGCGACCGATCCTCCTGACCCGCAACCGGATCGAGACCGCGCTGCGGGGTTATCTCGCGGACCACGACTTCGTCCTGGTCGATCCGCCCGGACTGCAGCGGAGCCCGGGCAACGAGACGCACCTGCATGCCTTTGCCACGCAGATGATCGGCGAGGATGGGGTGGCCGAGACGCGATATCTCCATACCTCGCCGGAATTCTCGATGAAGAAGCTGCTCGCGGCGGGCGAGACGCGCATCGCCAGCCTCGGCCATGTCTGGCGCAACCGCGAGCGCAGCCGGCGGCATCATCCCGAATTCACGATGCTCGAATGGTATCGGGCGGGCGAAGCCTATGACGCGGTGATGGACGATTGCATCGCGATGGTCCGGATCGCCGCCAGCGTGGCGGGGGTGACGGCGCTGCGCCATCGCGGGGTCGAGTGCGATCCGTTCGCCGAGGCCGAGCGGATCAGCGTCGCCGATGCTTTCGCGCGATATGCCGGCATCGATCTGCTGGCGACGATCGGGCCGTACGGGCGCACGGATGCGGACGCCCTCGCCGCACAGATGCGGGAGCGCGGGCTTATGGTGCCGGAGGAGATCAACTGGTCCTATCTCTTCACCCTGATCCTCACCGAGAGGGTCGAACCGCAACTCGGGATGGGGCGGGTGACCATTCTCGACCGCTATCCCGCGAGCGAGGCGGCGCTGGCGCGGCGGACTTCGGACGACCCCCGCATCGCCGAGCGGTTCGAGATCTATGCGTCCGGCGTCGAGCTCGCGAACGGGTTCGGGGAATTGACCGATCCCACGGAACAGCGGCGGCGGTTCATGGCGGAGATGGACGAGAAGGCGCGGCTCTACGGCGAGCGGTATGCGGTGGACGAGGACTTCCTCGCGGCGCTTGAAATCATGCCTGAGGCCAGCGGGATCGCGCTCGGATTCGACCGGCTTGTGATGCTGGCGACGGGGGCCGACCGGATCGACCAGGTTTTGTGGGTGCCGGTCGAAAAATAATTGGAACCAAGTGTGCAACCGTGCGTTTCACGCGCGTCCCCGAATTGATCGGAAGTCCAACGGGGCCGCACTGCCTTCCCCCGAGGCGGAGCGGCCCCGCTGTTTTTGCTCGATAATTCCGATACTTGACCTCGTGCGGAGGAGTACCATACTAGCTGCCTCTCACCCGGCGGGGACATGATGCTCAACGACGACCGCTTCTTTCCCGCCGACCCCGCGACGCGCGACATCGCGCGAAATCTCTTCAAATCCATCCGCAAGCTGCCGCTCATCAGCCCGCACGGGCACACCGAGCCGCGCTGGTTCGCGGAAAATCTGCCCTTCCCCGATCCCGCGCAGCTGATGATCGTGCCGGACCATTATGTGACGCGCATGCTGGTCAGCCAGGGGATCGACCTGCCGGCACTGGGCGTCCCGCGCCGCGACGGGGGACCGGTCGAGACCGACGGCCGGAAAATCTGGCGGCTGTTCGCGCAGAACTACTACCTCTTCCGCGGTACGCCCTCGCGCGTGTGGCTCGACACCACCTTCCAGGATCTGTTCGGGCTCAGCGAGCCACTCACTCCGCTCACCGCCGATCATTACTACGACCGCATCGCCGAGTGCCTGGCGCAGCCGGAGTTCGGGCCGCGCGCGCTGCTCGAGCGGTTCAACCTCGAGGTCATCGCCACGACCGACGCGGCGACCGACGACCTCAAATGGCACAGGATGATCCGCGAGTCCGGCTGGTCCGGCCGCGTCGTGCCGACCTACCGGCCCGACGGCGTGGTCGATCCCGACAAGGCCGATTTCGCCGCCGATCTCGACCGGCTGGGTGAGCTCACCGGCTGCGACACCGGTACCTGGAGCGGTTATCTCGACGCGCACCGGAAGCGCCGTGCCTTCTTCAAGACGATGGGGGCGACGGCTACCGATCACGGCCACCCGACCGCGCTCACGGCCGACCTGCCGGCGGGCGAAGCAGCCGCGCTGTTCGATCGCGTGCGGACCGGCAAGGCCGAGGCCGCCGAGAGGGAGCTGTTCCGCGCCCAGATGCTGACCGAGATGGCGCGCATGAGCGTCGAGGACGGGCTCGTGATGCAAATCCATCCGGGTTCGCGGCGCAACCACTCGCCCGCGATGTTCGCGGCGCATGGGCCCGACAAGGGCTTCGACATTCCCGGGCCCACCGACTACGTGCAGGCGCTCAAGCCCCTGCTCGACCGCTTCGGGCTCGAAAAGGATCTGCGCATCATCGTCTTCACGCTCGACGAGACGGTCTATGGCCGCGAGCTTGCGCCACTCGCCGGCGCCTATCCCGCACTGCGGCTGGGGCCACCCTGGTGGTTCTTCGACAGCCCCGAGGGCATGATGCGCTTCCGCGAGATCGCGACCGAGACGGCGGGCTTTTACAACACGGTCGGCTTCAACGACGATACGCGCGCCTTGCCCTCGATCCCGGCGCGGCACGACGTGGCGCGGCGCATCGACTGCGCCTTTCTTGCGCGACTCGTGGCCGAGCACCGGTTGAGGGAAGAGGAAGCCTACGAGGTCGCGAGCGATCTCGCCTACAACCTGCCCAAGCTCGCCTACCGGCTCTAGAGCGTCACTCCAGATCGCAGGCGACGCGGAAGCCGATGGTCGGCGACGACCATGCGGCACCCCTGTTGCCGGTACGGGGCGCGGCCCCACCGGTCTCGATCAGCGGCAGCGCATCGACGCGGGTCGCGTAGGAGCCACCCATCACGAGGCCCGGCGAGCACGCCCGGTTGTCCACCTGTTCGGGCGTGCAGGCGCCGTTGTCGCCGTCCACCCATTCCCACAGATTGCCGACCATGTCGTAGAGGCCGGCCGCATTGGCGGGTGCCGATGCGGTGCGGAGAGCTGCCTGACCATCCTGCCCGGCACCGCAGCCCCAGCAGACCGGGGAGGTATCGGCAACGACGGCCGTCCACGGCACCGGGCCGTGGGTCGAGTATTGCGCCGCCGCCTTCCATTCCTCCGGCGTGGGCAGGCGATACTCGTCGCAGGGCTCGCCGGCCTCGGCCTTGCCGCTCAGCCAGGTGGTGTATTCGAGCGCATCGAGCCAGGTGACGCCGCCGACGGGCCGATCGCCCCGGCCGAGCCCGTCATCGGGGATGTAGCGGCCGCAGATGCTTTCGCGGAAGCACGCGTCCCATTG
>JBIQKK010000014.1:9974-12776 GCA_044506585.1 Hyphomicrobiales bacterium | reverse complement strand
CGTCATCGGGGATGTAGCGGCCGCAGATGCTTTCGCGGAAGCACGCGTCCCATTGAGCATAGGTGATCTCGGTCGACGACAGCGCGTAATGCGTCCCGGTTCCCGGGATTTCGACCATCGGCGGGCAATCGACGCAGGCCAGCAGCGGGCTGCCGAGGAGCTTGCGCTTTTCCTCGAGCATCGCCTCCCCTTCGCTCTTGCCGTCGGCGGTCTGCTTGGGCCCCTCGGGGCTCAGGAACACGAAATCGCCCTGCAGCGCGTAGTCGACGCCGGGCGGGGCATCCGGCCGCGCGATGGGCGGTTCGCTGCGCTTGGGGACGACCGCAAAGACAGGATCGTTGGCGTGCCCCATGAGCCGGGTCGCACGCGCGACGCGGCCGCGCACGAATTGCGCGATCTCGGTCCCGAGCACGAGGCCGTCGCCATCGAGGTCGGCCTGCCCCGAAAGGGCATCGACCACTGCCTTGGAGAAGGGATTGTCGGCATCGGGCACGGTCTGGCTGGCGCTGCCGGCAGTGAGGACCAGCCGGGCATTGTGTGCGAGAAGATCGAGCGTCCACTGGGCCGTCTCGGGGCTCAGCGTGTCGCCCACCCGGCGCGGCACGCGATCTTCCGCGGCGCGCGTGGGGGAAGGCAGCATCGCCGCCGAGAAACAGGAGTTGAAAAAGAAGAACACATGCTGCGCGGCGAGGCGGCGCAGGGTGACGTCGAGCTCGTTAACCGAGAAGCCGTTCTCGATCCTGCCGTTTGACGGCGCGCCGCCATCGGAGGCGACGAGGTAGCCCTCGGGCGCGGGATTGTTCGGATCGGCGTAGCCATGGGTCGCGATATAGACGACGAGCCGATCCTCGGCGTTCTTGCCGTAGGTGTCGAAGAACTTCGTGATCGCCTGCGTCAGCGTCCTGTGATCGACGCGGCCGACGGTGCTCTCGGGCACGATGGTGAAATTCTGCGCGCCGAGCGCGGTGCGGATGTTGGCATACTCGGTTTCGACCCCGGAAAGATCCTGCCAGGCGGGATCGTCGAACTCGGATATGCCGATGACCAGCGCATAGGAATTGCGCGGCCCCAATTGCTGGGCGATCTGGTTGCGCACTTTCTGCTGTGCATCGGTGATCGGGGCGATGGCATAAGCCGAGCCCGCCATCAGCAGTGCCGTCAACGCGGCCAGCGGGGCAGCGAGTCTAAGCGCAGACATCGATCGCTCCGGTTTCACTTACCATCTCGGTCACCAACTCCTTGAGCGCATTGCGCGCGTGCGCCTCGCGCACCACGTGAATGCGCCAGGCGCCGTGCAGCACATCCGCGAGAGATGCTGCCATCTGGTCGCCGGCGCGCAGCTCATCGAGCCATTCATCCAGCAGCACCTCGATCAGCACCCCGTGCGCGCGGAGGGCCTGGGCCTGGCGCACCATTCCTGCATCGTCGAGTGGTAGGACGGCGACCGGGACGGCAGCCTTGGGTGTGTGTTGCAGTTCCGTGACGAACGCCTCGAGGGCTTCGGGCGCGAGCGGCCGCTCCACGCCGATGCGGCGCTCCCGTTTCAGGGTCTCTCCGGCGAGTGCGGCCATGTCCGCAATGCTGTCGACGACGTCGCGGTCCTTCTGCTTGGCCGGCTCGTCGAGCCTGATGTAGGGGATCATGTCCGGATGCAGCATGGCGCGGTCGTCGCGCGTTTCGCCATACTTCCATCCCGCCAGTGCCTTGGCGGCCATCCAGCGCGCATGAGCGATGCCGGAGAGGACTTCGACCTCGTCGCGGTCGAATGTGGCGCCACCGGTTCCCGGGGAGGCCATCATGAAGACCGAGGCGAGCGCATAGTCCATCTGGTCGGCGACGTTGCGGTTGTCGTCCTGGAAGCTCTCGGGCAGGCGCTCCCACTCCACTTCGGCCGGAGCCGTACCGAAGGCTTCACCGCGCTCCACCTTGACGCCTTCGAGATATTGCTGGTGCACCGCGCGCGCGCGGCGATCCATGAGATGCGCCGCCTCCCGCGCCTGCCCCAGATCGGGCGCGGTCGCCACGCGGATCATGCCGGTTGTGCCGAGCGGGTGGTCGTAGGCGGCATAGGCGACGATGGGCGGAATGGGCTGGCGCAGCTTCAGCAGCACGTCCTCCCAGCGCAGCGCCAGCGCCTCGGCCTCGCCGCTGGTTTCGCCGATGCAATGGATGGCGAGCAGCGGCGGCGCGTCGAGCATGAGGTCGCTGATGGTTCGGTCGAGACCGTCTGCGGTGCTCGTCATGACGTCGACGATGCGGATTTCGGCAGCACCGCATTGGGTGAGCCGATCGATTGCTCCCGGCGTGAAATCGCCGCTGCCGGTGCGCAGTATCGAGATCAGCGGCACATGGGTTTCGAGCCCATAGCCCTGCCGCGCGACCTCGAAGCTCGCCGCCTGGAGGGCATCGCCGCTGCCGCACAGCGCAATATGGACGCGCGGCGCGCCGTCGAGCGTGTACCGGCCGGGCATCGCGGCGGCCATGCCGCGCCGCGCCTGCAGCTGCGCCAGCGAGACGACGGCAATCGGCCGGCCCTGCTGTGCCGCCTTCGCGCGCAGGCGGTGCGAGGAGTAAACGCGAACCGAATGCTGTTCCAGCCGGACCAGCAGCTCGCCCGTGCCGGGCGTTGCAAGGGCAGCTTCCGCGATGGCGACATTGGTGAGATCGTTGCGCGACGTTGCTGCCAGAAGCTTTGCCCTGCCCGCGCCGAGCGCCTGCAACTGGCGCGGCAGCCGGAGCATCTGGATGAGGATAATCTCGGCAAAGGGGCGATGCCGCGCGAGGCCGGCGGCGGCCGCCTCA
>JBIQKK010000014.1:2934-9874 GCA_044506585.1 Hyphomicrobiales bacterium | reverse complement strand
GCGAGAAAGAAGGTGCCTGCGAAACTGCGACGGGAATGGACCAGGGGGCGCAGATCGTCATAGACGCCGGCGAGGACGACATGCCCGCCATTGATGCGGAAGAAGTTGCGGCGCAGGCCGCGGCCGGCCGTTTCCCAGAAGACGATACCGGCAAGCAGCACGAGCACGACACCCGCGGTCCGGCTGCCGAGCCAGAGACCGGCGGAGCCAAGCGGATCGCCGGTGAAGCAGGACTCGGTCCCCAGGCGGGTTACGAGATCGAGCGCATGGCCCAGATTCCGGCGAGCGGTCCAAAGCTCATCGCCGGGCAATGGCGGCGGCGCGCAGGCGAAGAGGGCCCAATAGACCAGCGCAACGCCTGCCAGCGCGAGCACAATCAGCAGCGCGAGATAGATTGCGAAGCGGCGGACGTTCACGGAAACTTACCCCAATTGCGGGGCAACATGGCATGGGTGCGCGGCAAGTGAAAAGCGGGGGCACGGCAATCCGGTGGTGAAGTTAATTTCCATTGTGGCGGCGCTGGCGCTGTGGTGCGGCGCGGCGCTGGGCGCCGGCAACCCGTTCCTCCCCGCACAGGATCGCGACCCGCTGCTCAAGGCCATCGAACTCGAGACGCCACGATTCGTGGTGCCCGATGGCGTGACGGGGATCACGGTGCCACACCATCTGCTGGCCGCCGACCTGATCGCGCGCGGCTTCTGGGCGGCGTCCGCCGGCGACTACGACCGGATCATCCTGATCTCGCCCGACCATTTCCGCGCGGTGAGCAAGGCGTTCGGCACGACGCGCGAGGACCTCGTCACAGTCCTCGGGACCGTGGCTTCGGACGCGGCGGCCATCGATGCGCTCTCAGCGAGCCCGCTGGTCGAAACGCTGCCGACGATCGAGGCGGAACACGGTGTGATGGCGGTCGCACCGTTCGTCGCGCATTTCTTCCCCAAGGCGAAGATCGTGCCGGTGCTGGCCTCGATCTATTCGACCGAGGCCGACTGGGCGGCGATGGCGGAGTTGCTGCGGCCATTGGTGAGCGCGCGCACGCTGATCGTGCAGTCGACCGATTACTCGCACTACCGTCCGGTCGGCGAAGCGGTGCAGCGCGACCAGGAAACGATCGCCGCGATCATGGCCGGCGACCCCACGGGGGTCGGTCCCTTGCTCCAGCCTTCGCATATGGACTCCAAGGCCGCGCAATATATCCAGCTCGCGCTGCAAGGCGCGATTGGCGGCACGCCCGTGATTATCGGCAATCGCAATTCGGCCGCCTACGGCACGAGTCCCAGGGAGACCACCAGTTATGTGGTGACCGCCTATCTGCGCGACCCTGCTGCCGCAACCGTCTTCAGCTATGACGACCAGCAGGTGCTGATGTTCGGTGGCGACGTGCTGCTGGGGCGCTATTTGCTGCCGGCGCTGCGCGATGCGACGGCGTGGTCCGCCATTCGCGACACGGTCCTCGGCATCACGCGCGGCCTGCCGATGCTGGTCAATTTCGAGGGCGTCCTGCTCGACCGTGCGGTCTCCGGCGCCGATGCGACGGCCCATGTGATGGTCACCGACGATGCCGTGCCGATGCTCGCGGCGCTGCGGGTTCGGGCGGCGAGCCTTGCCAATAACCACGCCAACGATCTGGGGCCGCAGGGACGGACGGAGACGGTGGCGCAGCTCGAGCGGATCGGGGTGACGCCGCTCCAGCACGGCGAGATCATCGACCTGGGGGCGATGCGCGTGCTCGGACTGAATTTCGTGGGCGGCAAGATGGTGGGCGAGGCCATCGCCGACCCCGGCGATCTCGACTGGGTGTGCGGACTCGATGCCGCGCCACCGCTCATCGCGTTCGTCCATTGGGGCACCGAGTACGTCACTGCGCCGAGCGACAAGGAGCGCCGGATCGCCGACAGCCTCGCGCAGTGCGGGGTGTCGCTGATCGTGGGCAATCACTCGCATCAGGCGGTCGAGGGGATCGTGCCCCTGCGCGGCGGCGCGACGCAGATGGTCTATTCGCTGGGCAATTTCATCTTCGACCAGACCTCGCCGCGCGGCACCGGCGCGCTGCTCGAGGTGCGCGTCTTTGGGCAGGGGACCATCGCGGCACGGCTGGTTCCGATCCCCAACCTGTTCGAGCTCAGCCGGCCCTAATTGCGCAGCACATCGCGTTTGGGCGGGATGAAATAGGTCAGGTGGACCGGGCGCGATGCGATCTGCCGTCCATCCGCCAGCAGCAGCACGAGCTGGAAGTCGTGCTCGGAGGTTTCCGGCGCCTGCAGCTCGATGCGCCAGCGCGAGGTGAAGCCGGGCGTCACGTCGCCGGCAAAGGGAATGGCGATGCGGTAGCCGCTCTCGTCGAGCTTGAGCATGAACGGATCGTGCCTCACCGGCACGATCTCGCCGCCCTCGCCGCACTCTGCATTGTTGGCCACCGAAGCGATCGGCAGCACGACCGAGAACGTCGAGCTCTTGGCCGAGACCGTGCCGTCGCTGGCGGTCCAGTTGTAGTCGAGTGTGCCCTGCACGTTCACGGTGACCGTGGTGTAATCGAGCGAGAGGTAGTCGGACAGCTCGCCGAAATGGCCGGACTGGCGCAGCTCGGCGAGGCACAGGCGCTCGTCATTGGGATCGGTGCAGACGAGCCTGGTCGTCGAAACGAGCTCGGTGTCGAGGCCGAGGGCCGTGAGCTGTTCCGTCACGTCGGCCATCGTGCTGTCCGCGATGGTGCCGAGCTCGAGCTTCGTCGCTGTACCCTGCTCGCGGCCGTCGGGTGAGGCGGGGCTGATGTTCAGCGACGCGTTCTCGGCGGGCGCCCAGCCGAAATTGTCGATGAAGAACCGCGGCAGGAATTCGATCATCCCCCCGCACGAGTCGCGCGGATAGGGCCGCACCTGCATGGCGGGTTCGGGGTTGCGGACGGACGTGTCCACATTGAGGAAGCCGCCGACGAGCGAGATGGTATCGGGCGTCGCGTTCTCGATCTCGAACACCAGCGAGAGGGGATCGAAGCGTTCGTGCGGGCCGAGAAAGCTCGGCGTCGTCATCATGTTGTTGAACGCGGCGAGCTCGCCGGGCGTGAGGTTGATCGGGACCGTGCCGTGCCAGACATCGAGCAGGCGCTGGTCGTCGGGCAGGATGTTGAGCACCGCGCCGTCCGAGCGCGAGGTGTAGCTCATAGGGTCGAGGCCGATCTCGTAGTTGTGCGGACGGCGCTCGGCGACGACGCCGATGCGCAGGCCCTCCACCTCGGCGAACTGCGCATGCGAAACGCGCGGATACGGAATCTCGCCAATGGGCAGGAGATGGCGCGTGCCGGGGATTTCGACGCCGTTGCGCCAGTCGGCGCGGTAGGCGTCGCCGCCGGTGGGGACGACGATGCCGGTGCCGTCGCGTTCGCCTGCCGCAAAACTTCCATCGTACACGGCGCCCGTCGCATCGATGAATGCGCCCTTGCCCTCGGGCCGGCCGGCGCGGAAGCTGCCGACATATTCGCTGCCGTTCGCGAGCAGCAGCCGGCCCTCGCCCTCCATCGCGCCGCCGCGCCATTCGCCCGAATAGGCAAAACCGGTGCTGTCGACGAAATCGCCTGTGCCCTCGGCGTGGCCGGCAACGAAGCTGCCGCGATATTGCGCGACCGTCGCAGCCGCATCGTAGGCGGCGGCGCCCGGAGTGCGGAAACTGAGCGTGCCCTTGCCGGCGATGGGGCCGGTCTTGGCCGCCCCCGGGTCGTCGGGCAGCCATTGCAGCTCGAGGCCGAGCGAGGGGATGGGATCGAACGCGGTATAGGTGACGCGATCGAGGCTGCGGGTGAGCGGATTCCAAACCAGCTGCACCCAGGACCGCAGCTCGCCCGGTTCACTGCCCGGCACGGCCGCCGGCTGCATCGACGGCAGCTCGACCGGCGTGACGGTACCCGCCATCGAAACCAGAGGCGTGAATGCCGTGGTCAGCGCGAGCGCCAGCGCCAGGCCAGTCCATGATCCACGATGCTGCACGATGCGCCCCCCAAAACGCGCGCGAGATTATGGATTGAAAATGAGAGAGTCCACCCGGGCGCGCCACGATGCGGGATCGAGCACGATGCTTTCGACCGCCCCCGCGGTGGTGGCGATGGCGAGCGTCTTGTCGTCGCGCCAGGCGAGCCATGACGTGGTCCGTGCCGCCCCAGCGGCGGTCGCGAGCGGCGAGTTGTCCGGCACGGCAGGGGCGCCGAAAATCAGCGCCGTTTCGGGCTGGCCCAGGTCGAACACATAGAGCCGGTCGGTGGCACTGAGGATCGCGAGCCTGTTCGAATCGGGCGAGAAGGCGACCGTCTTGCTCTCGGGCGCGGGCAGCGCGAGGCAGATCGGCTTGGCCGGATCGGCGAGGTTGTGGACGACCACCGCGGCATCGGTGCGCGTCGCGACGAGCCATCGCCCATCCGGGCTGACGTCGAGGCTGCGAGAGCCGTTGTTGTCGGTGGTGGGACCGACGCTGCAGATCGGCCGGCTCGCGTCGAAGACCACAGTGCCCTCGCCCCCGGCACCGAGGTCGCGGCGGCGGATGGTGCCGTCCGAATAGGAGATGAACGCCGCATTGTCCGCCGGTGCGGCCGCAATGCCCCATTGATCGAGCGGAATGGCCCCCGGTGCGATCCGTGCCTCGCGCAGTTCGGGGCCCGACAGCGCGAGCACGCTCTTGTCGCTGAGCGGCACGGCGGCGCGGATGTCGCCGGTGAGCGCCGCGACGCGCGAGAAGCTGAGGTTGTCGAGCGTCACGATTTTGTCGGGTTGCGGGTTATCCACCGACCACACCGCCACCGCACTGCTCTGATGCACGGCGGCGATGCGCCCATCTTCCATGAAGGCGACCGAGGTCACTGCCTTCATGTCGTCGTCCGACGCGAGGCGGGTGCGTTTGCCCTCCCCGTCCCAGAGCCACAGGACGCCGTTCTCGTCGCCGGCCGCGATCTCGCCCCCGCGCGTATCGAGCGCGGTGAGCGCGGCCCAACCGGGAATGCGATGCAACGCCGCGACGCGCGGATCGTCCGTGATGGACCACAGGCGCACGGGATCGTCCGGCGCGAACGACGCGAGCGTCTGCCCATCCGGCGACCAGTGGATCGAGCCGACCTTGCCCGTGTGCCCGCCGAACGCGGCCGTGATCGTGAAGCTGTCGTCATAGATGCAAATGACGGTCTGGTCGCAGGCAATCGCCAGCAGCGGCGCGGCGGGCGACCACTCCATCGCCGGCGTACCCAACTCCATTGCGAGATCGGCGACGATGGTCCCGCGCGCGGCATCGACCTGCAGCAGGTGGCCGGCATCGGTGCTGGCCGCGATGCGATCGTTCACCGCCGACCAGTCCATGCTCATCACGGCGCCAAACTTTGCCTGCTCCGGCGAGAGCGGCACGATGCGGGGCGCGGCGGCGAGGTCGCCGTAGATCGCGATGCTGCCGGTCCAGTTGACAGCGATGGCCGAACCGTCCGGCTTGACGGCGAGCGACGTTGCGAGCTGGCCGGGCTCGGGCGATTGCAGCAGGGTGTCGGCGCAGGGCAACGAGCGGCAGTCGCGCACGAGCACGTCGCCGATGATCCCGATCAGCGCAATCAGGCGGCCGTCGTCGCTGCTGCGCGCGGCGCGCGCGGTGAACTCATCGGCGGGTTTTGCGGCGAAAGCGGTGCCGTCGGCACGCGAGATGCTGGCATCGGCGTGAACGACCAGCGCACCATCGGCGGTGAGCGCGATGGGCAGCGGCGAGGTGGAGACACTCCCGGCGGCCGAGACTTTGCGTGCGTTGAGATCGAGCGCGGACAGCGTCCCGTTCGCGGCAAGCACGACCGCGTGCCGGCCGTCCGCGAACGCGGTGTCGACCACGCGGCCCTCGACCGGCAAGATGCCCAGCGTATTGGGCGAGACGGCCATCGCCGCGGTGAGCGCCGCGGTGCGCGTCGTGGGATCGGGTGCGAGGGCATAGGCCGTCATCGCGGCCACCGCGCCCTGCTCCGGCCGGCCTTCGCGCAGTGCGGCTTCCGCGCGGGCGAGCTCGAAATTGACACTGGCGCGGGTCTTGGCCGCCTCGCCGGCCGACCAGATGAAATAGCCGGCGGTGGCACCCGCGACGAGAACGACACCCACGACGCTCGCCGCAATCGCCAGCCGCGTGCGGACGGCCCGCGCCTTCTTGATGGCGGCATTCTCGATGTTCCGCGCGGCGCTCAGATAGGCGCGATCGACGGATGTGAGGTAGCCGGCAAAGCGCTCCTCGCCCGCCAGCTGTTCGACGCCGGCAAGCCGCGCGCCTTTGTGGATGACGAATTCGGATGCGCGGGCGTTGGCGTCCCATTCGCTGGCGGCCCGGCGGAGGGCTTCGATGGTGGCGAGGTCCGCCGAATCCTCGGCAAGCCATCCATCGAGCGCGCCCCATTGGCGCAGCAGCGCCTCATGGGCCGGTTCGATGATGGTTTCCTTGGTGGCGCTGTCGACATCGGTCGCCAGCAGCCGCTGGTCGACCATCAGTTCGATCAGCGGGCGGGCCTCGTCGGGCACTTCGGCAAGGCGCGCGACGCGGCGGCGGGGAGAGCCCGTCGCGGGATCGATGCCGGCGAGCCAGGGGATGAGACCCCGGCGCAGCAGCGCCAGCCGCGCGGCGCGGTCGCGCGGGATGGCCGCGTTGCCGTCGGCCTTGCGAAGGGCCTCCTCGACAGCAGCTTCGATCGCGCCGCGGATGCGGCCAAGACGCTCATACTCGCCCAGCTGCAGGTCGCCGTCGGCGCCATAGTCGGTGTAGAGGCGCTCCAGCGTGAACGCGAGCAGCGGCAATGCGTCCTTGGTGCCGCCGATCTCGATATCGCTGAGCAGCGCGTCGACGAGCGGTTCTTCGATGATGAGCTTCCGGCCCGCCGCCGAGACGCGCCGCGCGGGACCGCGGATGATATCGCCGAAGCTGCCCGCCGGCACGGGCGGCAGGTCGA
>JBIQKK010000014.1:0-2834 GCA_044506585.1 Hyphomicrobiales bacterium | reverse complement strand
GCACCCAGGATCGTGGCGAAGCGCGGCGCCGCCGCGGCGCGGAGGCCGCGCAACCCGTCGAGCGTGAGGATGATGGCGCCGTCGCGGCCAAAGAAAATGCCGGCGTCGTCCTGATCGAGGGGCAGCAGCCCGCGATAGGGGGAGCGGCCCAGATCGTGCGGGGGAGGCCAGAGGAACGTGTCGGCATCCAGTCCCGCTTTCTCGAGGCCGGCGCGAAGGCGGGCGAGGCCGGTGCCCGAAAAAGAGACCGTGGTCTGCGGCTCGTAGCGCGGTGGCGCGATCGTCGTCGACCAGCCCGAATCGGCGGCACTGAGATCGACCAGCTGCCATTCGGCCGTGAGTTCGACCGGCAGGTCCGCGAGCGGGGTCGCCTGAACCACCACGCCGAGGATCTGCTTGTTCATCTGCTTGGCGAGCAGGAATTCGGCGAGGCACCAGCGCGATTTCGCCCATTCGGGGCTGATCAGGATGAGGATGAGCTCGCATTGCTCGGCGGCAGCCTTAAGCGCGGCCTGCCAGCGATCCCCGGCGACCAGCCCGCGCTTGGGATCGAGGTCGAGGAACACATCGCCCCAGCCCTGCTCGGCCAGCCAATCATGGATGGCGAGCGCCTCGGCATTGTTCGCCGAGGAATGCGAAATGAAAATCTTGCCCAAGACCGACCGTAACCCCTGACCGCGCGCGACCTTAGCCAGAAAAGCGCGGCGCGAGAATGGTCTCGATGCGGCGAAACGGGGAGCGAAGCTTGCAATCCGGATTGCGGCGGCGAGTGCCCGGGCCCTCAGGCGGGAGGAATCATCCGGCGCATGACCCTGAACCTGGCCCAGGCCGGCAGCGCCGCGAGGAGCCTCGCGCCCAGTGCCATCTGCCAGGGGAAGTCGATGGCAAAGCGTCTGTCCTCGAGGCCGGCCATGATGTGATCGATCGCCTTCTCGACATCCATCAGAAACGGCATTGGAACGGCATTTCTATCGACGAAGGGCGTCCTGATAAAGCCCGGGTTGATGATGGTGAGCGCCACGCCGTAGAGGTCAAATTCCGGCTTGAAAGCAGCCGCCATCGAGTTGAGTGCCGCCTTGGTCGCGCAGTAGGCAGCGGCGGTCGGAAGGGCGGCGATACCGCTCAGCGATCCCATGATCGCGATGTGGCCGGCGCGACGGCCCGTCATCGCGGGGACGATGGGGCCCATGCAGTTGACGACGCCCATGAGGTTCACCTCGACGGTCCGCCGGAAGTTCTCGACCGAGAACGCGGTGGCGGTCGTCGGAAAGGAAGCGCCCGCATTGAGGACGGCGAGGGATACCGGCCCCAGCGAACTCTCTATGGCGCGGCCGGTTTCGTCGGCCGCCGCCTGATTGGTGACGTCGAGCTGGAAGGCCGTAATGCTCCCGGGGACTTCGGCCGCGAGGCTGTCGAGGTCGCGCGCGGTGCGGGCGCTGGCCGCGACGCGCCAGCCTTGCCGTGCGAGGCGGCGGGCCAGCGCGCGGCCGATGCCGCTTCCGGCGCCTGTCACCCAGGCCACACGATGGCCCGGCATAATCTCAACCATGTCTGCCTCCCCCTCGGAGAGTCAGAGTTACCCTATGTCGCGGACGAGATCAGGCGTGCGCGTGATGCTCGGCATTGCGCTTGCGCGTCGCGGCCGCCTTCTTGGCCGAAGCCGAACGCTCGGCAGCGGAGCGGTTCGCTGACGCTTCGCCGCCCTTGCGTCCGCCCTTGTGCGCGGCGGGATGGCCGGTGTCCTTGCCGCGGCCCGAGCCGCCCGGCTTCTTGCCGCCGCCATCGTCCTTGTTGACCGTCGCCCAGGCCCGGCGCTCGGCTTCCTTTTCGGATACGCCGCGTTCCTCATAGCCCTCGGCGATGTGGTCGGCCTTGCGTTCCTGCTTGTCGGTGTATTTCGATTTGTCGCCACGCGGCATGGCAGCCTCCTTTGTTGTGGGAGGCTAACCTGCTGGCGGGACTACGGTTCCAGTGCCGTGACGGCGACCGCTAGAACTCGGCCCATTCCTTGTCGATCGCCGTATTGCCGCGGCTGAGATAGGTCTTGGCGGCGCTCTGGACCTTTTCCTTGAGGGCCATGATCCCGCCGGCCGGCCGCTTCTCCGAGGCCGCCCGTACCGGTGCGGCGCCGCTGTCTTCCAGCCGGAAGATGTCGACGATCTGGTCGAGTTCGGTCGCCTGTTCCTCGGTCCGCTCGATGGACGCATTGGTCTGCTCGACCAGGGCCGCGTTGTGCTGTGTCATCTCGTCCATCTGGCGGACGGCGGCGCCGACTTCTTCGATCGAGGCGGCCTGGTCCTGGCTCTGGCGGGCGATGCCGTCCATCATCTCGCTCGACGAGCGCGCGGCAGTCAGCATTGCTTCGAGCTTTTGCGCCGCCTCGCTCACCAGCTTCGAGCCGGTTTTCACCTCGGTGCTCGACTGTTCGACGAGCTCCTTGACCTCGCTCGAGGCCTGGGCGGCCGACTGCGCCAGGCGGCGCACTTCCACGGCAACCACGGCAAAACCCTTGCCGGCCTCGCCGGCGCGTGCCGCTTCGACGGACGCGTTGAGCGCGAGGAGGTTGGTCTGGAAGGCGATGTCGTCGATGAGCCCGATGATGTTGCTGATCTTGCCCGAGGATGCCGTGATGCGCTCCATGGCCTCGGTCGCGCGGCCCATCACCACGCCACCCTCCTCGGCCGTGCGGGTCACCTCGGCGGCAACGGTGGTCGCCTCCTTGGCGGTCTTGGCGTTGCCCATCACCGTGGTCGCGAGCTGCTCCATCGCGGCGGACGTCTCCTCGATCGTCGCCGCCTGCTTGGTGGTGCGCTCGCTGAGGTCGTTGGCGCCCG
>JBIQKK010000118.1:0-6547 GCA_044506585.1 Hyphomicrobiales bacterium | reverse complement strand
GTCACGCCGGCCGCCACCGGGCCGTCCATCACCGGCGTCGCGCAGGGTATCGCCGGCCTTTTGGGCACCCGGGCTCTCGCCGACCAGGTGAACACCGTCACCGCCGGCTATTCGAGCTCGCTGCTGTCTCCGGCGGCGGCCGCGGGCGGCAGCGCGGTGCTGACCGCGCTCGACATCGGCGAAGGCGCGCGGCCGCGCCTGTGGGGCGACATTTTCGGCTACAGCAGCAACGGCCCGAACCCATCGCAGCTCACCGGTCTCGCGGTCGGTGCGGACACGACAATGAGCGGCAGTTTCTCGGCCGGTGCCCTGCTGAGCTATTCGCAAAGCAGCGCCCGGTTCGCCGCGGGCGATCATGCCCTCAGGTCGCACAGCGGCGTTGCGGGGCTCTACGGCACCTGGCACGCCGGCGTCGTCGATGTCGGCTTTTCGCTGCTGGGTGGCCTGCAGGCCCATGAAAGCTTCCGCCGCATCGCGACCGCCGGCGGCATCGAGACCGCCCGCGGGGCGTTCACCGGGGTCTTCGCGGCGCCCGGGGTCAGCGCATCGCTGCCGCTCGTCACCACCGGGGCGACATCCGTCGCGGCGCGCGCCAGCGCCACTGCTGTCACGGGCTGGACCGCCGGCTACACCGAGACCGGCGCGACCTCCAACCTCACAATCGGCGCCCGCGCCCTCAATTCGCTCGATGCCCGGCTCGGGCTCGATGTCCGCCAGGCCTTCGGCATCGGCCGCGTCTCCGGCGAAGCCATGCTCCGTGGGGGCGTGTTCACGCTGCTCAGCGGCGGCAGCGCCAGCGTGCCGGTGACCCTCCTGGGCCAGACCATCGACGTGGCTGCCACCTACCCCGCCGCCTATGGCGTCTATGCGGGCAGCGGCATCGCCGCAGACCTCGCCGAAGCGGCCCGCCTCGAGCTCAATGCGGACACCGCCGCGCGGATCGACGGCACGTTGAGCCTGTCGCTCCGCGGCGGCCTGAGCGGCAGCTTCTAGGGCCAAAAGCCGCGCACGCAGCGCGGTCCTGTCAGCCTTTGCCCTCCCCGTGCGATCCACTAAGGTGCCCGCCGGTCCAATCCCCGCGGAATCACCATGCATCTCGTTCTCGTCGACGGCTCTGGCTATATTTTCCGGGCGTTTCACGCCCTGCCGCCGTTCACGAGATCGGACAAGCTGCCCGTCGGTTCGGTGCTTGGCTTCTCCAACATGATCTTCAAGCTCGAGCAGGATCTGAAGGCCGAGGGCCAGGCGCCCACGCATATGGCGGTCGTGTTCGACTATTCGGGCCGCACCTTCCGCGACAAGATCTATTCCGACTACAAGGCCCATCGCCCGCCGCCGCCCGAAGAGCTCGTGCCGCAATTCCCGCTCACGCGGACCGCGACGCTGGCCTATGGCCTGCCCTCGATCGAGATGGAGGACTGGGAGGCCGACGACATCATCGCAACCTATGCCTGCATGGCGCGCGACGCCGGCGGCCAGGTCACGATCGTCTCGTCCGACAAGGATTTGATGCAGCTGGTCGAACCGGGCGGCGCCATCCGCCTGCTCGACACGATCCCGCGCCCGGGCCAGCCCGCGCTGCGCTGGATCGGCCCCGATGAAGTGTTCGACAAGTTCGGCGTCACGCCCGACAAGGTGATCGACGTGCAGGCGCTTTGCGGCGATGCGGTCGACAACGTCCCGGGCGTGCCGGGGATCGGGGTCAAGACTGCGGCCGAGCTGATCAATACGTACGGCTCGGTCGAAGCCCTCCTCGAGAACATCGGCAATATCAAGCAGCCCAAGCGCCGGCAGATGCTCGAAGAAAACGCCGAGCTCGCGCGCATCTCCAAGCAACTCGTGACTCTCAGCCGCGAGGTGCCCGTGGCCCTGCCGCTCGACGCCCTCGCGCGCGAGCCGATCCAGCCGGGCAAGCTCTTCCCCTTCCTCAAGGCGATGGAGTTCACCAAGGCCATCGCCTACCAGGCCAAGATCCTCGAGGTGAACCCGGACGATTGGGAGGCCGATCCCGAACTCGCACCGGCGCCGGTCAAGCCGATCGGGTTCAACAACGAGGCCAAGGAAGTCGCCCGCGCCGCGCGCCTCAGCGCCGAGGGCCGGGCCGAGAACGCCGCCGTCAAATTCGCGGCCGAGCGGCTCGAAAAGATGCGCGCCATCCCGATCGATCGCGACGCCTACACAATCATTTCCGATGCCGCGACGCTTGAGACCTGGATCGGCCAGGCGCGCGCCCAGGGCTACATCGCCGTCGACGCCGAGAGCACCGGGCTCGACAACCAGACCGCCGACCTCGTCGGCCTCTCCTTTGCCCTCGCGCCGGGCCGTGCGGCCTATCTGCCGCTCAACCACGTCAGCGGCAACGGCATGTTCGGCAGCAAGATCGAGGGACAGATGGATGAGCGCGAGGCGCTCGCCATGCTCAAGCCCCTGCTCGAGGACCGCTCGATCCTCAAGATCGCGCACAACGTCAAATACGATCTGGGCCTGTTGCTGCGCTACGGCATCGCGCTCGCGCCGTTCGACGACACGCTGCTGATGAGCTACGTGCTCGACGGCGTCCAGTACAACACGCTGAGCCAGCTCAGCGCGCACTGGCTCAACCACACCGGCATCGAGATCAAGGACCTGATCGGCACGGGCAAGAACCAGAAGACCTTTGCCGAAGTCGATATTCCCGCCGCCGCGCGCTACGCCGCCGAGGACACCGACCTCACGCTGCGGCTGTGGTTTGCGCTGAAGCCGCGGCTCGTGGCCGAGAGCCAGACCGCGCTCTATGAAACCGAGGAGCGTCCGCTCGCGCCGGTCCTTGCACGCATGGAAGGCCGCGGCATCGCGGTCGATCGCGCGATCCTGTCGCGCCTCACCGGCGATTTCACGCAGCGTGCCGCCGCGCTCGAAGCGCAGGCCTATGAGCTCGCGGGCCAGAACTTCAACCTCGGCTCACCCAAGCAGCTGGGCGAAATCCTCTTCGACAAGATGCAGCTGCCGGGCGGCAAGCGCACCAAGACCGGCGCCTGGTCCACCGGCGTCGATGTCCTCGAGGAGCTGGCCGACCAGGGCATCCCGCTCGCGCGCACCATCGTCGACTGGCGCCAGCTCACCAAGCTCATCGGCACCTACACCGATGCGCTTCCGGGCTACATCAACCCGCGCACGGGCCGCGTCCACACGACCTACAGCCAGCATTCGGTGCTCACCGGCCGGCTCAGCTCGAACGAACCGAACCTGCAGAACATCCCCGTGCGCACCGAGGACGGCCGCAAGATCAGAACGGCGTTCGTCGCGCCGCCCGGCCGCATCCTGATCTCGGCCGATTACAGCCAGATCGAGCTCAGGATCCTCGCGCACATCGCCGACATCCAGGCCCTGAAGGACGCGTTCGAGGAGGGCCTCGACATTCACGCCATGACCGCGAGCGAAATGTTCGGCGTGCCGGTCGAGGGCATGCCGGCCGACGTCCGCCGCCGCGCCAAGGCGATCAATTTCGGCATCATCTACGGCATCTCGGCCTTCGGTCTCGCCAACCAGCTCGGCATCGAGCGCTCGGAGGCGGGCGAATACATCAAGACCTATTTCGCGCGCTTCCCCGGCATCCAGGACTACATGGCCCAGCAGCGCCGGCAGGTGAAGGCCGACGGCTACGTCACCACCCTCTTCGGCCGCAAGATCGCCTTCCCCAACGCCAACTCCACCCACCCCGCCGAGCGCAGTTTCGTCGAGCGCGCCTCGATCAATGCGCCGATCCAGGGCAGTGCCGCCGACATCATCCGCCGCGCGATGGTGCGCATGGAGCCCGAGCTCGCGAAAGCCAGAATCAGCGCCGACATGCTGCTGCAGGTCCATGACGAGCTGATCTTCGAGGTCGATGCCGGCACCGAGGCCGCCGCGATGCCCGTGATCAAGCGCATCATGGAGACCGCCGCCCACCCCGCGGTCAACCTCACCGTCCCCCTTCAGGTCGACGCCCACGCCGCCCACAACTGGGACGAGGCGCACTAGGCCGGCGCCACCCTCACGCGCCCTCGTCGGGCACCACGGCGCGCTTGCCCAGCTGGCGCTCGCGCAGCCACACATAGAGGCCGGACGCGATGACGATGGGTGCGCCCACGAACAGCCACACCTCGGGCGGCTGGTTGAACACCAGCCAGCTCGACGCCGTCATCGAGATGATCTGCACATAGGAGAACGGCGCCAGCACCGAGGCCGGCGCGAAGCGGTGCGCGACGGTGATGAACTGGTGGCCCACAAAGGCCGCAACGCCGATCAGCGCGAAGGCGAACCATGTCGCGGGATCGTCCGGCCACACCCAGCCGCCGAGCGCGAATGGCGCCATCGCGATGCTCGACACCACGCCCACATAGAATTGCTGCGTCGAGGTGCTGTCGATGCCCGCGAGCTTGCGCGTCAGCAGCATGTAGAGCGCGCCGCAGGCCGCCGCGAGCAGCGACAGCCCCACCGCCGGATGGAACGCGCCCGATCCCGGCCGCACGATGATCAGCACGCCCACGAATCCCACGAGGATCGCGAGCCAGCGCCGCCAGCCCACCGTCTCGCGCAAGAGCGGGATCGAGAGCGCCACGAGGATCAGCGGCGAGGTGAACATGATCGAGGCCGTGATGGTCAGCGGCAGGAACAGGATCGCGAGAAAATTGAAAATGGTCGAGCCGAGCAGCGCCAGCGCCCGCACGATTTCGAGCGGCAGCGCCCGGCTGCGCGCAATCGCGATGCCCTGCCCCGGCGCGAACAGCGCGAGCACGAGGATCAGCTGCGCGGCATAGCGCACGAACACCACTTCCATCGTGGGCAGGCCGCCATGCTGCGTCAGCCATTTGGCGCAGCTGTCGATGACGGTGAAGCACACATAGCCCAGGAGCGCGAGACCGATCCCCAGCAGGCGTCGGTCTTCTCTGGGTCGCACGGCAGCGCTCATCGGAACTCCCCGCCGCAGGAGGGATGCGGCGTGCCCCTGCGATGCGCGCCGCCCGCGCATCTGTCAACCGCACGAACGCCCGATCGCGTCCACGCGAAAGCCCCGCCGCGAACGACGGGGCTCGGTCTCATCGGAATGCCCGGCTCAGTGCCAGGTCTGGCCGTTGGCCCAGTCGTCGATTTCCTTGCGGACGTCGTCCTTGGCCTTGCCGTAGCGTTCCTGCAGCTTGCCTTCGAGCTGGTCGCGCTTGCCGTCGATCATGTCGAGGTCGTCGTCGGTCAGCTTGCCCCACTGCTCCTTGACCTTGCCGCGGACCTGTTTCCAATTGCCTTCGACGCGGTTCCAATCCATGGGAGTTCTCCTCTCAATCGGGGATGTGTGAAGGCTAAACGCTCACCGCGCGCCGATGTTCCCAAGCGCGGCGACCGCATCGCGCAGCACCGGCAGCGCGGCGCGCGCCGTCCCGCCGCCGACGATCCTGAGCTCGGGCACCGTCCCCTCATTGTAGAGCGACACCATGTAGCGCGCCTCGTCGAGTGTCCCGTATTCCTCCGGCGCCACGTCGCGCGCCTCCACCTCGAGCTCGGCCCCGCCCTCGCGCATCGCGGCGAGCTCCATCACCAGCCCCAGCGCTTCGCTCGCCTCCGCCACCCTGCGCCGATAGGCCAGCACATCGGCCCCGTCGGGCCGCACGGCATCGATCGCCGCATCGATCAGCAGCACCAGCAGCATCGCCTTCTTGCGCGACATCGCGGAGGCTTCGAGCGCGGCGAGCGCATCTGTGATGGATCGCTGTTCTAGCACTGGCACGGACCCCCGCGTCCTCGCCCCGCCGTCACGCGCACAAGCGGCCCCCGCCCGCTACCCCAGGTGCTCATGGAAGAATTTCAGCGTTCGCGTGGTGGCGAGTTTGCACGCCGCCTCGTCGAACCGGTTGGGCCGGTCCGAATTGCAGAAGCCGTGCTGGGCATCATAGGTATAGATCGTAACCGTCGGATGCTCGCGTTCGAGCTGCTCGACCTGCTCGAGCGGAATGCCGTCGTCGCGCGTGCCGAAATGCATCTCGGTGGGCACGCGCGGCTTGAGCGCGATATAGTTGGGCACGCCGCCGCCATAATAGCCCGAGGCCGCCTTGATCCCGTCGATCTGCGCCGCCGCGCGCCACGTATTGGCGCCGCCGAAGCAATAGCCCGTAACGCCCACCTTGCCGCCCTCCGCCGCGGCCCGCACCGCCACGTCCATGTCGAGCAGCGCCGTCTGCTGGCTGTAGGTCTTGTAGATCTCCTTGACCGGCGCGAAATCGTAATCCTCGCGCTCATAGCCGAAATCCACCCGGTCGAACATCGCGGGCGAAATGCAAAGGTACCCGTGCGCCGCCCAGCGGTCGGCCACCTCCCGCACCCAGTTGTTGAGCCCCCACACCTCCCCGAACAGCACAACCCCCGCCCGCGGCGTCCCTTGAGGTTCCGCGCGATACGCATTGAGCGTGAAGCCGTCCGACGCGGTAAGAGTGATACGCTGTCCCATGTCTACGCTCCTCGGCTCAGGGGTGATCGCACGCTATCCCATGTCCCAACCCAAGTCAGCGCGTGTCACCGACCCGTGAGCGGGCATGGA
>JBIQKK010000117.1:0-6570 GCA_044506585.1 Hyphomicrobiales bacterium | reverse complement strand
GGCCCGACGTAGCTCTCATCGGTAGACCGCGACAGCTCGTGGACGCTAGAGTGGGAATGGGAGGATGTCTCATGCTTCGACTTGCCGCCGCGGCCCTTGCGCTACTGTCGTCGTCCACGTTCGCACAGGATCTGCCGCCGGCGCACAGAATGCTGGGCGATGTGCGCATCCACGATCCGTCGGTAATCGTCGAAGGAGGCAAGTGGGTCAGTTTCCAGACCGGCGCCGAAGGCTTCTGGCGTGGCGCTATCCTGCTCAAGACATCAGCTGACGGGGTCGAATGGAAGAATGCGGGCGGTATCGGCAAGGGCTTGCCGGCGTGGCCGGAAGCGGAACTGGGCTATCGCAGCCAGAACATCTGGGCGCCCAGCGTCAGCAGGCGCGGAGACATCGTCTATCTCTATTACTCGGTGTCGAGCCTGGGCATCAACGTGAGCGCCATTGGACTGATGACAAACGCCCAATTCGATCCCCTCGAGCCGGACAAGGGATGGGAGGATCAGGGGCTGGTTCTCAAGAGCGGCGCCAAGGACGATTTTAACGCCATCGATCCCTATCGCGTCGATACAGCGGACGGGCGCGCCTGGCTCGCCTATGGGTCGCACTGGTCAGGCATCAAGCTGCGCGAACTCGATCCCTTGACCGGGCAGCTGATTGCACCCGACACCGAGACCCGTGATCTCGCCTCGTATGATGGGGGCGTGATCGAGGCACCAGCAATCCTCGAACATGACGGCAGGTTTTACCTCTTCGTGTCGTATGACCGCTGCTGCTCGGGCATCAACAGCACCTACCGTATGATGGTCGGCCGCGCCGACGCGATCACCGGCCCCTATTTCGGCAAAGACGGGATAGACCTGTTGAAGGGCGGCGCGACGGAACTGCAAAAGGGCGACGCGCACTACATCGGACCGGGCGGTCAGGAGCCGGTTTTCGGCGCGCCGAACCCCCTCCTTGTCTATCACTATTATGACGGCACGGACCGGGGCGTAGCCAAAATTCAGATCGTCTCCATCGGGTGGGATGCCGACGGCTGGCCCGTGCTCGCGCCGCCACCGCGGGAATAGGGGCATTTGGCGGATTATTGCTCGTTGCCGCCCCCCAGAAATCTGATATCAGCTCTTCTGAGGTCATATTCATGAGCCGCAATTTTCTGCTGGTGGACCCCGAAGAGCGCGCCGACGTTCTCCGCGGTCTCGCGTCCCCCCTCCGAGTCAAGATCCTCAAGGCGCTGCACAAGCGCGGCGGGCTCAACGTCAACGATATCGCCGATCTGCTCGACCTCCCGCAGTCGACGGTCTCATCGAACCTGCAGATTCTCGAAGAGGCCGGCCTGATCAAGACCGAGACGCAGAAGGCGCGCAAGGGCAACCAAAAGATTTGCCGCGCGGTGTTCGACGAAGTGCTGGTGATGTTCAAGGAAGACGTCGCGGAGAGACGGCAAAACATCATCGAGGTTGCCATGCCGGTCGGGCTCTACACGAGCTGCGAGGTCAGTGCGCCCTGCGGGCTTTGCTCGACCGACGGCATCATCGGCCTGCTGGACGTGCCCGATATTTTTCTCGATCCGGGCCGCATGCGCGCGGGCCTCATGTGGTTCACGCGCGGCTTCATCGAATACCAGTTTCCCAACAATGCGCGGCTATCCAAGACCAACATTGAAGCGTTGGAATTTTCGCTTGAGCTCTCGTCCGAGGTACCGGGCACGGCGACAGAATGGCCGAGCGAAATCACCATCTGGGTCAATCACCAGGACGTGGGCACTTGGACCAGCCCCGGCGACTTCGGCGACCAGCGCGGTGTCTACACGCCCAAATGGTGGACGCTTCGCGGCAGCCAGTACGGCATGCTCAAGACCTGGCGCGTGGCGCGCGACGGCACCTATGTCGACGGCGTCAAGATTTCCCCGGTCTCGCTCAAGGATCTCGACCTCGTGAAGCATCACTCAATCCGCCTCCGCATCGGCGTAAAAGAGAAGGCGAAGTACCCGGGCGGCGTCAACATCTTCGGCCGCGGCTTCGGCAATTACGACCAGGACATCATCCTGCGGATCCACACCGCGGGGTGGCCCAGCAATGCCGGCCCGCCGCTCGATGGCGAGCGCAAGATCGCGAGTCTGCTCAGCAATGGCGGGTGACGGTCGGCTCCGCCGCAGCCGGTGCTAGATCACCCGGCCGTCGGTGCCGAACAGGTGCGACTTCGTGGGATCGACGGTGAGGCTGATCTTGTTGCCGACATCGATCGCGAGATTGCCATCGCCCTCGACGACCAGCGTGCCTCCGGCGGTGTCTACGTACAGTAGCGTCGTATTGCCGAGCTGTTCCACAATGCTGACCGTGCCATCGAATGACGAGCCGGCCGCACCCGCTGCGCCTAGCGCCAGATGCTCAGGTCGCACACCGATTTCGACGCTGTTGCCGCTCGCTGTGCCGCCACGCGACGTGATCGCGGCCGTGTGCCCGCCGGGCAAGGTCACGCGGTAAACGTCGCCGTCTTTGCCGGCGACCTCCGCCCTGATGAAATTCATGGCCGGAGAGCCAATGAAGGACGCCACGAACTTGTTGGCGGGAAAATTGTAGAGCTCGAGCGGCGAGCCCGCCTGAGAAATAACACCCCTGTCGAGGACGACGATCTTGTCGGCGAGCGTCATCGCCTCGATCTGGTCGTGCGTCACGTAGATCATCGTCGTTTTGACGTCTTGATGGAGCTTGGCGAGCTCCACCCGCATTTGCGACCGCAGGGCCGCGTCGAGATTGGAGAGCGGTTCGTCGAACAGGAAAACCTTAGGGTCCCGCACGAGCGCGCGGCCAATCGCGACGCGCTGCCGCTGGCCACCTGAGAGCTGTGCCGGGCGCCGGTCGAGCAGCTGGTCGAGTTGCAGCATCCTGGACACGCGCCCCACCTGCTCTTCCTGTATCCGCTTTGGCGCGTGCGCGAGTGAAAGCGAGAAGGCGATGTTCTGGCGTACCGTCAAGTGCGGATAAAGCGCATAGGACTGAAACACCATTGCAGTCCCGCGGCTCGCCGGTGGCGTCTGGGTTACCTCGATACCGTCGATGAAGCACTGACCCTTGGTGATCTCCTCGAGGCCAGCGATCATACGCAGCAGGGTAGACTTGCCACAGCCGGATGGGCCGAGCAGGGCTGTAAACGACCCGTCCTCGACCTGCAGCGACAGATTGTCGATGACCTGAACCGAGCCGTAGCTCTTGGAGACGCTCTTAAGTTCGACGTTCGCCATAATCGACCCTTAGCCCTTGATGCCCGCCGAAAGTGTGATGGCCTGTGTGACACGGCGCTGGAAGAGAAGATAGGCGAGCGCGACTGGAAACCCTGCCATGACGGCGCCTGCGATGACGCGTGCATAGGCCACGCCGAAGGTATCCTGCACCTGCGTGATGCCGACCGTTACGGTCATCATCTTTTCGTCCTGGATAGCGAGGAACGGCCAGAGAAAATTGTTCCATGCGCCGATGAAAGTAATGATCGAAAGTGCGGTCGTGATGCCCCAGTTCATAGGCAGGTAGACGCGGAACAGCAGTTGAAACTCGTTGGCGCCGTCCATCACCGCGGCTTCGCGGAATTCGCGCGGAATGCCATCGAAGAACTGCTTGTAGACGATCACCGTCACCGGCGCGATCAGCAAGGGCAGGATAACGCCCAAATGTGTGTTGAGCAGCTTCACACCGGCGATGATGATGAAGTGGTTCACGATCAGCGCGGTACCCGGAATCATGAAACTCGCGAGGATGATCCACCACAGCAAGGTCCTGCCGGGAAAGCGCAGCTGACTGATCGCATAGCCGCAACAGGCCGCCATGAACACCACGAGGAACGTGATCGCGACCGAGGTGATGGTCGAGTTGAGGTACCAGATCGGAAGATTGGAATGCTGGACGATATAGAGGTAGTTGTTCAGCGTCGGATTGGCCGGGATAAGGTTGACGCCCTCGGCGATCGCTTCCTGGTCCGTCCTCAGGCTGGTGCTCAGCGCCCAAAACAGTGGAAAGAACCAGATGGCGGCGACGATCACGGTGAGGATCGTGAGCAGGATGCCGCTCAGATCGACGATGGCGTTGCGGCGGCGCGGCGCGCTCATCGGCAGGGCGTCTGCGGCGGCGGTCATCGTGCACCTCCCGCACGCAGGGCCTGGAAATTGAGGACCGAGAAGGCGATGACGACGACGAACATGGCAACCGCCACGGTAGCTGCGTAGCCGCCGTCGTTCTTGATGAACGCGCTCTCGAAAATGTACTGCACCATCACCATCGTCACCTGCGTGCGCCCGCCCTGGCTAAACAGATAGACCTGGTCGAAGATCTTCATCTGGAGGATCAGCTGAATGGTGAGGCATAGAACGGTTACCGGCCAGATCAGCGGAAAGGTGACCCGCCAGAACAGCTGCCAGCGCGTCGCGCCGTCCAGTTGCGCGGCTTCGTAGACTTCCTTGGGGATGTTACGGAGCGCAGCGAGGTACAGCAGGATCGAAAAGCCATTGGTCCACCAGATGGTGATGAGCGCAACCATGGGCATGAACCAGGGAATGGCGCGCCAGACATTCACAGGTTTGCCGGTAATGGCCTCGATCAGGTGCTGCCCGATGCCGAACTGGAAATTCATCATCCAGTCCCAGATCAGGTAGACCACCGTGACCGGGAGCACGTAGGGCAGGAAGAAGAGCGAGAGGATCAGTGACTGGCCCCAGCCCTTGAGACGCGTAACCATCAGGGCAATGGCAAGAGCCATCGCCGTGCCTGGAATTACAGTGAGGAGCAGGAAGTACGCGGTATTCTTGATCGCGGTGACGAACACAGGGTCCTTGAACAGGCGCACATAGTTGTCGAGGCCGATAAACTTTCCCTCGCCGATCAGGGGTGCCTTCTGAAAGCTCAGCATGACCATCTGAATGGTCGGATAGATGAACATCCAGCCGTAGATCGCGACGAATGGTGCAACCAGAACGGCAGCAACCAGCATCTCAGTGCGCTTGCTCTTGAGCATCAGGCCCGCCCCCCTGCTGAGTGCTGGCCGGCACCACGAGGGCGCCGGCCGAAGTAACTTCTCGCAGTCCTAGAGGGCCTCGAGTGAAGCCTTCATCTCGGACACAGCGGTCGCCGCATCCACTTCGCCATTGATGGCGGCCGTGAAAGCGTTACCCGCGGCATCGAACAGCGGCGAAGCAACGCCGGCGTTCACCGACTTGGGATCGTAGATCATATTGGCCGCGAGCGGAGCGTAGGTCGCCTGGGGCTGCATCGCCTTGTATTCGGCACTCTCGGTCACGGCCTTGTTGGCCGGGATATGACCGGCAGTGGCCCAGTACAGGGAATTCTCTTCCATGAACTTGATGACTTCGAGCACAGCGGCATGCTTTTCCGGGGTAGCCGGCTTGCCGACATTGTTCGGGATCGCGAAGCTGTGCGAGTCCGAGTAGGTGCAGGCCTGGTCGAAGAGCACCGGCAGTTCGATGGCGCCCCATTCGAACAGCTTACCCTGGGCGTGCAGGTCGGTCATGGTGGGGACTTCCCACACGCCGTTGATCATCAGCGGCGCATCGCCCGAGGTGAACAGAGCAACGGTAGCCGGGTAGTCGGTGTAGCCGGGGTTGGTACCATCGGCGACCCAGTCGGCAATCGTCTGCACGGCGTTGGCCAGCTTGGCCTCATTGTCGTCCGTGAGCCAGGCGCCATCGACGCCGATCGTCCCGCCCTGCTGGCACAGGTAGGAATAAATGGTGCGGAAGGCGAAGCTACCGTCAGCGGTCACGGTCGAGATGCCGTACTTGCTGCCAGCAGCCTGAAGCTTTTTCAGAGCCTCGCGGAAGTTGTCGCGGCCGTCAAAACCGGTCGGCAATCCGTCGGCGCCGATCATGCCGGCGGCGGCCAGCTTGTCCTTGTTGTAATAGAGCACGATCGGGTGCGTATCGAACGGCACCGCATATTGTTTGCCGTCGACGTGCACCGCTTCCCACGGAGCGGGCGCGAAGCTGTCTGCGCTCAGACCCATCGTCGCCATGTCCTCGGCGGTGATTTCGGTCAGCGAGTTTTGGCTCACGGCCAGCGGAATGCGCGAGGCGTGATAGGTCATGATGTCCGGACCCTCGCCAACGGCGGCCGAGGTTTGGACCTTGGTGTAGAAGGGCACGCCCCAGTCGAGTGTCGTCGCCTGGATTTCAATCTTGCCGGTATTGGCCGCATTGAAGTCGTCGATGAGCTTCTTCATGCGGATGCCGTCGCCGCCACCGAGGAAGTCCCACCAGACCACGGTCTCTTGTGCGAGTGCGCCGCCGACTGCGGTACCGAGCAGCGCGGTGCTGAGCAGCGCTGCGCTTACGATCTTACGGATCACGTCTCATCCTCCCAGTTGTTGAACAGCCGACCGCCTTTGGGACGTATCGGAAACGCGGGTGGCACATTCCTCCTGGCCAGACCGCGTGAATGATCACCATAAGCACATCAGAAAGTACGATCAATACCACAGTGTTGGATCAGCTGAATCGATGAAGTCGGCGTCTTGTTCAGAAGGTCAGATAAGGTCAACTTCGTCGTCTTCGGTCAAATCCGTCGACAT
>JBIQKK010000116.1:0-6646 GCA_044506585.1 Hyphomicrobiales bacterium | reverse complement strand
TCCTCGAACAGGCTTGCCTGCATGCCCGCGAACCCCTGCGGCACGACCTTGCCCAAATGCGAGAAAGCAAGCGCCGTCAGCATACGGCCGCGCGGCGTGCGCTGGATGAAGCCCTGCTGGATGAGGTAGGGCTCGACGATCTCCTCGAGCGCATCGCGGGGCTCGCTGAGCGCGGCGGCAATGGTCTCGATCCCCACCGGGCCGCCATTGTAGAACTCCGCTATAACGTTGAGATAGCGGCGATCGAGTTGATCGAGCCCGCGCGCATCCACATCGAGTCGCAACAGGGCCTTGTCGGCGACCCCGCGCGTCACTTCGCGGGCCCCGTCGACCAGAGCGAAGTCGGTCACACGCCGCAGCAGGCGCCCCGCGATACGCGGCGTGCCCCGTGACCGCCGGGCGATTTCCATCGCCCCGTCGGGCGCCATGCCGATGCCGAGCAGACGGGCGCCGCGCGACACGATCTGCACGAGCTCCTCGGGCGTGTAAAAATTGAGCCGCACCGGAATGCCGAAGCGGTCGCGCAGCGGCGTCGTGAGCAGCCCTGCCCGCGTCGTCGCGCCGATCAGCGTGAACTTCGCCAGGTCGATCCGCACTGACCGCGCCGCGGGCCCTTCACCGATGATGAGGTCGAGCTGGTAGTCCTCCATCGCCGGATAAAGGATCTCCTCGATGGCCGGATTGAGCCGATGGATCTCGTCGATGAACAGCACGTCGCGCTCTTCGAGATTGGTGAGCAGCGCCGCGAGGTCCCCGGCCTTGGCAATCACCGGCCCCGACGTCGCGCGGAACCCGACACCCAGCTCGCGCGCCACGATCTGCGCCAGTGTCGTCTTGCCCAGCCCCGGTGGCCCAACGAACAACACATGATCGAGCGCTGCCTTGCGTTGCCTCGCGGCCTCGATGAACACTTCGAGATTGGCCCGCGCCTGCGCCTGCCCCACAAACTCCGAAAAGCCCGTTGGTCGGAGCGAGACATCCAGGGGGTCGTCGCGACCGGCGGCAGCCGAGGTGAGTGTGCTCATGAACTCAGCTCCCGCAGCCCCAACCGGATCAGCGTGGCGGTTTCGGCGGTATCCCCTTCCCTTTGCACAACCTTGGCCACCGCAGCGCTCGCCTGAGCCGACGAGTACCCCAGATTGCTCAGCGCCGAGACCGCATCGGCCACATTCCCGCGTGCCGTGCCTTCACCGAGCGCCTGCTGCAGTCCCAGCGTCCCCGCATCGATCCCGATGCCGGTCGGCACCTTGCCCTTGAGCTCGGTGACCACGCGCAGGGCGAGCTTGGGTCCCACGCCATTGGCGCGGCCGACCATCGCCTTGTCCTGCAGCGCGATGGCCGATTGCAGCTCGCCCGTGGTGAGCGTGGACAGGATCGCCAGCGCGACCCGCGCGCCCACCCCCTGCACGGTCATCAGCGTTCCGAACCAGGCCTTCTCCTCCGGCGTCGCGAACCCATAGAGCCGGATCATCTCCTCGCGGACGATCATCTCGATATGCACGACCGCCGCATGCCCGACCTGCGGCAGCGCCGACATCGTCTTGCTCGAGCAAAAGGCTTCGTAGACGACGCCACCGACATCGATGTGCACGTAGTCGTCGCCATAGCCGTCGATGAGCCCCTTGAGTTTGCCGATCATGCGCTGATCCTGAGCGCTGCGATGCCCCGATGGTGCGCGTGACAGATCGCGATCGCGAGGGCGTCGGCCGCGTCGGCGCCTTTGAAGTCTGCGGTCGGCAGCAGCGTCTTGACCATCAGCTGCACCTGTCCCTTTTCGGCATGTCCCGTTCCGACGACCGATTTCTTGACGAGGTTCGCCGCATACTCGCCGACGGGGAGGCCCATCGAGGCCGGTGTCATCAAGGCCACGCCGCGCGCCTGCCCCAGCTGCAGGGCCGAGCGGGCCCCGGCGTTGACGAAGGTCTCTTCGACCGCCGCTTCATCCGGCCGATGCAGCTCGATGAGGGCCCGCAGGTCGGCGTGAAGGGCCGAGAGGCGGTCGGCGAGGCTCAGATCGACGCGCGGGGTCAGGGTTCCGCACGCTACGTAGCGCAAGCGGCTGCCCTCGCTTTCGATGATGCCCCAGCCACACCGCCTGAGGCCCGGATCGATGCCGATGATTCGCACCATGCTCGCCATGTCCATGGAGTAAGCCGTTCGCGCGAGGCTACCAAGGACAATGTGAACAAACCGGCAACAATCCACACGCGGGGACCAGTCGGTAAAATTGCGCGCACTCGGTGAGGGCTTCTCAACCCTTTACCGCCACTGTTCCGCCAGCGTCGCCCGAAACGTTGGGAATACAGCGAATGAAGTTCGATCTCTCGCCCGAGGGCTGGGGTCGCGTGTTGGTCTATACGGTGGTGGGAACGCTCGTCTGCGTCATTGCCGCCCTCTACGTCGACTCGTTCAATTTCGCCTCTTACGACGATTCACAGCGCCTCCGGGCGATCCTGACGGACATCTTCGTGCCCATCCTGCTCGCGGTACCTCTGCTGCTGTTTTTCACCAGCAAGCTCCGCGAACTTGCCATCGCGCATCGCAAGCTGACCATCTACGCCTCGACCGATGCCCTGACCCAGGTGATGAACCGGGGCGCGTTCTCGACGCTGGTCGATGCCTATCTCAACGAAGTTCGGGCCGCCGAGAGCCAGGCCAGCGGCGCACTGCTGATCATCGACGCGGACAACTTCAAGTCGGTCAACGACCGCTTTGGCCATGACCTGGGTGATCAGGCGCTCATGACCATCGCCAGCACGATCAAGTCCACCTTGCGCGCGCCGGATCTTGTGGGCCGCCTCGGGGGTGAAGAATTCGGTGTGTTTTTGCCCGGTGCGACGCCCGAACGGGCCGCCGTCGTGGCCGAGCGCATCCGCCAGAGTGTAAATAGTGCCGAGTTTACCCCGGCCGGTGCCCCGCATCATCTGAGCGTGAGCGTGGGCGGTGCGGTGTTCGAGCGAAAACTGCCCTTTGCCGATCTGTTCCGGCTTGCCGACCAGCAGCTTTATGCTGCCAAGCAGGCCGGCCGCAATCGGGTGACGATCGCGCAGATACGTCCCGGCCCGATCGCGCTCATCGCCGCCTGAGGCCGGCTACGCGCTGGCTTTCGCCAGGTCCTCGTCGTTCATCTCGAAATTGGAATAGACGTTCTGCACGTCATCATCTTCCTCGAGGATGCCGATAAGCTTGAGCAGCGTCGCCCCCTTCTCCGCATCCACTGGAACATAGTTCTGGGGTCGGAAGATGAATTTGGCGGACTCGGGCTCCCCGAGCGTCTTTTCGAGCGCAGCAGCGACGTCGGACATTGTTTCGAAAGTAGTGTAGATCGAATGCCCTTCTTCGTCGGACTCGACGTCTTCGGCGCCGGCCTCGATAGCCGCCTCCATGACTTTGTCCGCGTCGCCCGCTGAGGCGGGGTAGTAGATCTCGCCTACGCGGTCGAACATGAAACCGACTGAGTTGGTCTCACCCAGCGCGCCGCCATTCTTGGAGAATGTCGAGCGCACATTGGAGGCCGTGCGATTGCGGTTGTCGGTCAACGCCTCGACGATGACCGCAACTCCGCCTGGACCATATCCCTCATAGCGGATTTCTTCGTAGTTCTCGCCGTCATTGCCCTGCGCCTTCTTGATGGCGCGGTCGATATTGTCCTTTGGCATCGACTGGCCTCGCGCGGTTGCGACCGCGAGCCGGAGGCGCGCATTGAACGCCGGGTCCGGCACGCCGAGCTTCGCGGCGACGGTGATTTCGCGCGCCAGCTTCGAAAACACTTTCGAGCGCGCCGCATCGCTCTTGCCCTTGCGATGCATGATGTTCTTGGCATGCGAATGGCCGGCCATGCCGTCATCCCCCGGTCAATTGAAAGTCGGCGGCCTTATAGTCAGGCCCCCTGCCTTTGTGAAGCGCGCGGACCGGCGGGCCGGTTTCAGCCACGTCTATAGCGGGCAGCCCGGCTGGACGAGGCGCCACCGGACGCGTTCGGAAAAGTATGAACGATCCTTAACCATACGCCTCAGCGAGCATTCAGAGCGCTCCGAGCATTTAGCCGCCCCAACGAGGGGCACGTCTTTTGCAAAATGAAGGAACTCGAAATGCTCAAGATCTCTCATATCGCGCTGATTGCGCTCCTGACGATCGGGGCGACAGCCATCGTCGTCCCGACTGCGGCGAACGCCGCAACGTGTGGCCGTACCTGCCAGCCCCCCGGCGATCCGGGTGATCCCGGCGATCCAGGCGATCCGGGTGATCCTGGCGATCCCGGCGGCGGCCCAGGCGACCCTGGCGGCGGCCCCGACGATCCGGAGGACGGCCCCGGCCCGGGCGATCCCGGCGGCAGCGATCCTCATGATGAGGGGACGCCTGAGGGCGGCGGCGGTCCGGGCGGCGGCGGTGGCCCCGGCGGCGGTGGCGGACCGGGCGGCTCGGATGACCCGGATGCCGACGTGAAGGTGGTGCTCGCGCTCGACTGCAGCATCAAGGACGATCAACCGCTCACCAGCGATCTTTGGCTGATCAACACCGGCACGGGCAACCTGCCGTCCGGCCTCAAGATCCGCTACCGGATCCCGTCGACCGGCGACCACGGCGCATTCCTGCTGCCGCGTGACATCGAAGTCGGAAAGGAAGCCCGTCTGGCCGATTTCCTGACGGAGGTCCCCGTTGGCGAGGAATGCCGCGTGGAAATACTGGCCTGATCCATCCGAGCCGGGCGGTGCTTTCGCCCGGCTCGACTGCCCCAGCGGCAGTCACAATTCGGCAAGGTTACGCAATTGCTTTGCGTTAACGGCCAATTAACTTCTCAGGGTTAATTTGGCGATTGTCCAGTTTCTGGACATGCAGAGCGGTCCTCCCCTCTGTTTGACGCCTCCCTGTTAACTCTCGAGAGCCGCCAGTTCGACGGCTCTTTTTCTTTTTGGGGGAAAGGCTGCCCTCATTAAGCCTCCCTCAATTCCGATCCTGTTCGATAGAGGCCTCTTCCCAAACCGGGACCGGACGTGAACGACCCCCAAGACACATCGGCTATTGCGCTCGGACCGCGCATCGTCGCCTCGGGCGGATTCACGCTGCTTTACAAGGAAGGCATGGCGCTGATCGAAGAGGTCGCCGCCTACCTCGACGGGGAGGGCCGAACGGAAAGCCGCGGGCTGCCACGCGAAGCTGGCTTCGTCTACGCCACCGAATCCATGCGTCTCACCACCCGCTTGATGCAGCTCGCCTCTTGGCTGCTGCTGCAGCGCGCGGTGAACGAGGGCGAGCTGACGCCTGAAAATGCCCGCGTCGAGAAAGAAAAGGTCCGCTTCTCGGCTACGCCGGAAAACCGGGGCGGTCCCGGCTTTGCAGAACTTCCCGAGCGGCTGAAGACCTATATCGCGCAGGGCGACCGGCTCTTCGAGCGCGTCCAGCAATTCGACAAGCTCGAACGCGGCGGTATCGCCGAAGCAGCTCCCGCCGTCAGCGAGGGCTCGATCGGCGACCAGCTGGCGCGCCTCCGCGCCGCCTTCGGCCGCCTCCAGGCATAAGCACCCATCAACAAAAAGCCCCGCCGAAGCGGGGCTCGAAACTCTGCGTTGCGCTCGGCTCAGATGCCGAGGCCCTTGAACTTTTCCTTGAAGCGCGTGACGCGCCCACCGCGATCGAGCAGGTTCCCGGTTACGCCGGTCCAGGCCGGGTGGGTCTTGGGGTCGATGTCGAGCTGCAGCGTCTCGCCCTCTTTGCCGTAGGTCGAACGGGTCTGGTAGGTGGTGCCGTCCGTCATCGCCACGGTGATCATGTGGTAGTCGGGATGGATGTCTTTCTTCATGGCGGAGCCTCAAATCAAACGGGCGCAAACTGCGCCCGGCGAGCCGTGATCGGTAAGTTGGCGGCGTCTCTAGCGAAAAAACCCTGTCCCGGCAAGTCCGATCGCACCCCTGGTCGCGGTTGCGGCTTGGGGCCCCGATCCTTATATCGATGGCACCTTGAGCATCGATGCCTCGACCAGTCCGGCCACGGAGGCCTCCAAAGCCGGCAGCAAAGGCGGGCCGCGGCCGCTTGACGCCAAGACGCTGCAGCCCCTGCGTCGCCTCGCCCCGTTCGTCCTTCGCTATCCCTGGCGTCTCACCCTCACCCTCGGGTTCCTGCTCATCGCCGCGATCGCTTCCCTGGCCATTCCCGTGATCGCCGGCCGGATCATCGACGTCGGCTTCATCGAGCGCAATTATGAGGGCCTCGGGGCCTACAGCATCATCGCCATCGCTGTCGCCTTCGTTATGGCCATAGCGACCGGCGCACGCTTCTATTTCATCTCCGTTCTCGGCGAGCGGGTGGTGACCGATCTGCGCAAGGCCGTCTTTGACCATCTGCTGATGCTCGATGCGACCTTTTACGACACTCACCGCGTGGGCGAGCTGACTTCCCGGCTGACCGGCGACGTAACCACCATCCGCGACGCCATCGGCTCGTCGCTGTCGATGACGCTGCGCGGCCTCGTCGTCATTGTTGGCGCGGTCATCCTGATGTTCGTGACCAGTTGGTGGCTCGCCCTTGCCATCGTGGTGCTGACTCCCCTGACGGTCCTCCCCGTCCTGCTGCTCGCGCGCCGGCTGCGCAAGATGTCGCGCCGCACCCAGGACGCGCTCGCCGAAATGTCGGCAATGGCCACCGAAGC
>JBIQKK010000115.1:0-6669 GCA_044506585.1 Hyphomicrobiales bacterium | reverse complement strand
CGGGTCATCGTCAAATTCCTCGACGGCGCCCAGGACACCCTGGACATCGCGGTCCAGGAAATCGACTCGATGCCCATCGCGCGGGCGATCGTGAAAGCCCGCAAGCGCGGGGTCTCGGTCCGCGTGGTCACCGAAGCCGACTACCTCACGGTCAAGAAGCCCGCCGCGGACCCCTTCAAATATGTCGAGGGCGTCGAGAATGAGGTCAACCGCCAGATCCAGCTGGCCCTGCTGCGCTCGACCACATGGGTGCGCACCGACTTCAACCCCGACATCTTCCACCAGAAGTTCATCGTGCGCGATGGCACGTCGGTGCTCACCGGCTCGTGCAATTTCACCGACACCGACACCCACAAGAACCTCAACCATATCGTCGTCATCGACGACCCGGTGGTGGCGGGCGAATACAGCATCGAGTTCCACGAGATCGAGACCGGCAGCTTCGGCAAGCGCAGCATCGGGCACGAGAAGAAGCCGCGGGAACCGATGGTGGGCGACGTGCGCGTCAAGCCGTGTTTTGCACCCGATCACGGTCCCGAAATGGAGATCATGAAGCAGATGCTCAAAGCCAGGGACCGCATCGACTTTGCCATCTTCACCTTCTCGGGCTCGTCGGGCATCGACGACACCATGCTCACCATCCACAGCGACGTCGCCATCCGCGGCGTGATCGACCGCGCGCAGGGCGGCGCGGCGTGGGCGGCGACGCCCGCATTGGTTGCGGCTGGAATGGAGATCTACAAATGCGGCGGCGGTGTCAAAGGCATCCGCAAGCTGCACCACAAGATGATGGTGATCGACGACAGCGTCACGATCATCGGCAGCTTCAACTACACCAAGCCCGCCAACCTCTATAACGACGAGAACATCGTCATCCTGGGCGATCTCGAAAATCCCACGCCCGGCCAGAAGAAGATCGCGACCGCGGCACGCGCCGAGATCGACCGCATCGTGACGCAGCACTCGACGCGCGTGACGCTCTAGCGCGCCCTAGGCGTGACGTTCGTCCAGCCTGCGCTGGTTGCGCAGGTCGGGGAAGATCGTCGCCCAGATGCCGGCGACGGCCACCGCGCCGCAGCCGCCGATCACCACTGCGGGCACAGGTCCGATCAGCGCGGCCACCGTGCCGGCCCGGAATTCCCCCAGCTCGTTGCTCGCCCCGATGAACACCGAGTTCACGGCATTCACGCGGCCGCGCACTTCCTCCGGCGTCCACAGCTGCATGATCGTTTCGCGGATCGTGACGCTCACCATGTCCGAGGCGCCCACCAGCGCCAGGGCAACGACCGACAGCCACGCATTGGTCGAGAGCCCGAACAGCACCGTGAACGCGCCGAACAGCCCCACGAACAGGAACAGGATCTTGCCCGCGTGGTCGCGCACGGGCATGCGCATCAGCACGAGCCCCATCAGGATCGCCCCGACACCTGGAGACGCACGCAGGAACCCCAGCTCCTGCGGGCCGGCATGGAGGATGTCCTTGGCGTAGATCGGCAGCAGCGCGACGGCGCCGCCCATCAGCACGGCGAACATGTCGAGCGAGATCGCGCCCAGCACCACCTTGTTGGAGAAGATGTAGCGAAAGCCGGCAAACATCGTCTCGAGGCTCGTCGCCTGCTGGCCGCGCACCTGCGCGGGCTTGGGGATCATCAGCACGCAGCTGATGGCAATCACCAGCAGCGTCGCCGATGTGGCGAAGGCAACGCTCGGCGAGATGCCGTAGAGCAGTCCTCCCGTTGCGGGCCCGGCGATCGAGGCGAACTGCCACGCCGACGTGTTGACGGTGATGGCGTTGGACAGCGCTTCGGGCGGCACGAGGTTGGGTGCCAGCGATTGCGCGGCCGGATTCATGAAGGCCCGCGCGGTGCCCAGCACCACCAGGATGCCGAAGATCGGCCACACCTCATGGGCCTCGGCGTTGACGAACAGCAGGAAACCGCCGGCGCACAGCAGCTCGACGATGAGGCAGGTCGCCATGATGGCGCGCCGCGTGAACCGGTCCGCGGTGAGCCCGGTCACGAGGATAAGCAGCAGGGCCGGCGCGAACAGCGACAGTCCCACCAGCCCCAGCAGGAACGCATTGCCCGTCACGTCATAGATCTGCCAGGCGATCGAAACCGCCATGATCTGCACCGAAAAACTCGTGAGCAGCGTCGTCGCCCAAAAAAATCTGAAGCCGCGGTAGCTGAAGGCAAAGCGCGAAGGCGCGGCGGTATCCTGGGCGATCATGGGACGCCTCCACTGACATGTCAGCAAAACGGCGTCAAACCCCACCCCTCAAACTGGCCCGGGTTGACAGCCAGCGCCATACATAACCAACTGTGCGCAAACGTGATCTCGGGGGATGCATGCGAACCGACCGCAAATTTGTGCTCGCCTTTGTTCTGGCCGCCGGTGCCTCGGGGGGAGCCGCCGCGCAGGACGTCCCGTCGTCCCCTGCCGGCGTCTGGTACGAGTTCGCCGATACCCACGAAGTCCGGTTGATCGCCGGCAACAGATACGGCGTGCTGTCGTTCCAGAAGGCGACGGGAAGCGGGACTATCGCTTGCATCTACACCATGGACCTCGCCGGCGCCGGGGCAGATGCCTACCTTACCCGCGACAGCGAGTTCGGCCAGTTGCACGCCAGCGCGGACTGCGCGGCAACGGCCAGCGTCGGTCTGGAACAGGAAGGCTCCGGGCTGAAACTGAGCCTGGCGATGGGTGACATCGCCCTGGACGCCAACCTGAGCCGGACGTCCTACATCCCTCCGGATGGGCGCGACTCTTCGGGCGCGGCCATCGATATCTCCGGCCTGACGATGGATCTGTCCGATGCCGATGTGGTCGCGGCCCTGAGTTCGATGGAGGGCGCCAGGCTCCTCAGTTTCCAGACCGACTTCAAGGATTCGACCGCGCACCTCTATTACAACGTCGCAAGCCTCACGCCGGACCCGGCTGCCTACAAATCGGCGTGCGACGTAAGCCGCAGCAGCGGCCATTCGATCGAAGACAGTCTGCTGACCATTTCCGGCTCCCCCGCGACCGGATCGACGGACAAGGCCATCTTCGCCATCAAGCGCCAATTCTCCCCCCTGCCGCAGAAGCGGCCACTGATCACGACAATGAACAGCGCGCTGATCAAGAAATACGGCCCGCCCACCGTTGGATGGCGCTGGGTCTACGATGCACAGGGCCTTCTCTATCAGATCGAGGAAATCGAGGATGAGAACGGGCGCGAGCGCCGCGCGGCGGTAACCCGCGATGCCGGCGGCAAAATCGTGAGCACGCAGTTCGAGGATCCGGACCGTCTGTGCACCAGGGGCGAAGGCTTCCGGATCGAGTCTTTGGTCGGCATGTATCAATGCGGCGACGATGAGTTCGACTATCCGCTCGCGGCGATCAACGGTTACGGCAGCAGCGTCAGCATCGATCCCAATCCCCTTTGCGGTGCGATGCTGGATGTGCAGCTTGAAACGGAAGGCGACTATATCGACAGCGCCCGGTTCGTGGCGCTCGATCACGTCGCCGGCAATCTCGTTATGGCGACCATCCTGACGAACCGGGTCGATACGGTGGCAGGCAACGATTTCAAGCGGCTGCAGGACAGCTCCGAAATCACCGTCGAGCTTTAGACCGGCTCGCCACCCTGCCCTTTGTTCGGGCGGTTGGCCTTGGGGCGCAGATGCTTGCGCTCGATCGAGGAGATCACGCCGTGCAGCGTGCGCACCTCCTGGCCGGAGAGCGTGCCGCGGCTCAGCATGGCGCGCAGGTTGTTGACGACCGTCGGCCGCTTGTCGGGTGCTGTGAAGAACCCTGCCTCGTCGAGCGAAGCCTCGAGGTGCTCGAAGAGCTTGAGCAGTTCGCCCTTGGTCGCCGGCTCGGCGACCGTTTCGCTGAACAGCAATTGCTTGCCCAGATCCGTCTGCCGCCGCCACTCATAGGCAAGGATCAGCACGGCCTGCGCGATATTGAGCGAAGCAAACGCCGCCTCCACCGGCAGCGTCACGATCGCGTCGCTGATCGCGATCTCCTCGTTGTAGAGACCCCAGCGCTCGCGGCCGAACAGGAGCCCTGCCCCGCCTCCCGCTGCAATATGCGAGATGACGCGCTGGGAGGCCTCCTCCGGGCCGAGCACAGGCTTCTGCAGGTCGCGCCGCCGCGCCGTCGTCGCATAGACCAGCGACAGGTCGGCGATCGCTTCCTCGGTGGTTGCGAACACGCGGACCCTGTCGAGCACATGCTCTGCCCGTGAGGCCGCCGCGATCGCCTTTTCGTTGGGCCAGCCATCGCGCGGGTTCACCAGCCGCAGGTCCCACAGCCCGAAATTGGCCATGGCCCGCGCGGCGGTGCCGATGTTCTCCCCCAGCTGCGGCTCGCACAGGATGATCGCCGGCGACGGGTGGAAATTGAACTGCTGCGATTTGTCGGTGCCGGCCATGGCCGGGCAGATAGGGCTTAAGCCCGCTTCAGATCAAGCGACCTTGTAGCGGGCCAGCTCGTGCACCTTGGCGCCGCGCTGCCACTCGCGGGAAAGAACCGCGAAGTGCAGCTCCTCGTCCCATTCGCCCATGAACAGCGCGTGCTCGCGGTAGTGCGCCTCGAGCCGCATGCCCAAACCGCGCAGCAGCCTGGCCGAGGGTTCGTTACCGCCGGCCGTCACCGCAAAGATTCGGTGCAAGCGGTACTCCTCGAACGCGAAGCTGATCACGGCTCTTGCCGCTTCGCCGGCATAGCCCTGCCGGCGGTACGCGGGAGCGAGAGCAAAGCGGATTTCCGCCTGCCCCGCGGTCGCATCGGTCCAGCGCAGGGAAACGTGGCCCATCACGGCCCCGTCGGCCTTGCGGACAATCGCGAGGGTCAGGATATCGCCCGGGCGCGTGAGACGCTTCTGCTTGCGCATCGCCTCGAAGGCGGACTTGGCCTCGATCTTGTCGCGGGCCTTCCAGTCGAGATAGCGCTGGACGTCGGGCAATGAGTAATAGCTCAGCACATCGTCCAGGTCGGACCGCTCGAGCGGCCGAAGGATCAGTCGGTCGGTTTTCAAAGTAAGGTCGGTAGTCATGTGGACGCGCCCTCCGCTGCGCGCTCAGCCCTGACCCAACAACGCCACCTGTTCGAAACCGGTTCCTGTGCCTGGACGCCGCCGCGGGAACTAATATTTCCCGTCCCGTCACAAATTTGTCGCGATCAGCGCTGCCCGAACCACTCGCTTTCGAGCACCGCGCAGATCACCTCTTCCTCCCAGCGGCCCTTGCTCTGAACATGCTCACGGAAATGCGCTTCCTGCCGCATGCCGAGCTTGCCCATCACCGCTGCCGACGCCCCATTGCGCGCGTCGCAGCGGGCATAGATCCGATGCAGCCCCATCACCTCGAACCCGAAGGCGAGCAGGGGCCGCGTCGCCTCGGTCGCATAGCCCCGGCCATGGGCGTCGGGGTGAAAAATATATCCCACCTCCCCCTGCTGATCGGGCACGCTCCGCCAGATCAGCGACACCTCGCCGATGAGGCGCGAGTCTTCCTGCCGCTCGACCGCAAGGATGACCTTGTCGCCCTCGGCCGAGAACGCGATCTGCCCCGTCCGCAGCCGCACGGCTTCGGCGCATTGGTCGTGCGTCATGGGCGGATCGAACAAAAATTGGGCAACGTCTGGACGGCTGCGGTACGAATAGACGGAATCCACGTCGCGCCGGCTGAAAGGGCGCAGCCGCAGCCTTTCGGTGACGATCGGGTAGTCCGGTGCAAACAGCACCGTGGCGGGAAGCGGAACCTGGCTCGTGCCCATATCTGGCGGCCTATTCCTCTCAGTCTGATGAATCAACCACCTTGCGGCGCCCCGTGCTGCGGGTGCAGCCTGCCGGCATGGAGCGCGCCCCTCGTCCCGTCGTCGACCTCACTGCCCATTGTGCCTGCGGCGCGGTCGGCGTGCATTTTGCCGGCACGGTGCGTTCGATGTTCATGTGCGCGTGCGAGCACTGCCAGAAGGCGAGCGGCACCGGCCATTCGACCATCGCCATCGCCCGCCCCGGCGACGTCACCATCACCGGCGAAACGCGGGGCTTCGCGCAGATCGCCAATTCCGGCGCGACCTTCACCCGCTATTTTTGTCCCGTCTGCGGCACGCCGATCTACGGCCAGTCGAGCCGCGCGCCCGAGGCCCTGATGCTTCCGGTTGGCCTCTTCGGCGCGGACACGGCATGGTTCAAGCCCAACCAGGTCATCTTCGGCCGCAGCCACCGGACCTGGGACGCGCTCGCGGCGGACATTCCGCACTACGCGACCTATCGCGATGAAGGCCCGTGAATGACCGTCGCCTCCGACGCATTGGCCGGGCGCATCCGCCCCCTCCTCGCCCGCCGGCACGGCATCGTCGAAAAGAAGATGTTCGGCGGCACCGGCTTCATGCTCAACGGCAATATGGCGATCGGGACGACCGCCAAAGGCGAATTGCTGGTGCGCGTCGATCCCAGCAAGCAGGATGCCGCCCTCAAGCGCCCCGGCGCGTTCCGGATGGCGATGGGCCAGCGCGCCATGAGCGGCTTCGTTGCCGTCGGTGCGGCCAACGTCGCCGAGGCCGGCGAGCTCAAGGACTGGGTCACCTACGGGCTCGACTACGCACGGACCCTGCCCGCCAAATGAAATCCAACGAGACCATGACCCACCTGGCCGAACGCGTGCGGATGATGGT
>JBIQKK010000114.1:4177-6685 GCA_044506585.1 Hyphomicrobiales bacterium | reverse complement strand
GGGCCCTGGCGATAGAGGTATTTGAGGATCGAGGTCTCCTTGTCGGTCAGACGGACCTTGCCGCCATCGGCGCCCTCGAGCAGCTTGTTGGCTGGCTGGAAGCTGTAGGGCCCGATAGTGAAGACCACATCCTCGCTCTGGTCGTGCTGGCGCAGAGCGGCCCGGATGCGGGCGAGCAGCACCGAAAACCGGAAAGGCTTGGTCACGTAGTCATTGGCGCCCGATTCGAGCCCCAGAATCTCGTCGGAATCGCTGTCGTGGCCGGTGAGCATGATGATCGGGCTCTTGAAGCCGTCGCGGCGCAGGATCTTGACCGCTTCGCGCCCATCCATGTCCGGTAACCCCACGTCGAGCAGCATCAGGTCGATGTGGACCTCCTGCGCCTTGCCGATCGCCTCGTTTGCGGTCGCCGCCTCGAGCAGGTCGAACTCGCGATAATGCGCGAGCTGATCCATCAGCGTCTTGCGCAGGTCGGCATCGTCGTCGACGAGGAAAATGCGGCGGCGGATCATCGGTCGCGAACTCCGGGATTCACTGAACGTGAGTTAAGCCGGGAGAGGAACCCCGGCCAGTCACAAGATGGTGACGCCGATAATAACGCGGCGCCGCCCCGCACAGTTTCGTCGCCGCGACCGAGGCTTAGAGCGGCCCGGACCGCGCGCCGAACAGTGCCGACCCGACGCGAACGTGGGTGGCGCCCATCGCGATGGCCGTTTCGAAATCGGCGCTCATGCCCATCGACAGGGTCTTGGCATCGCACGCGCGCGCCAGCATCGCCATCTGCGCAAAATACGGTCCGGGCGGCGCACCCTCGGGCGGTATCGCCATGAGGCCCTCGATCGCAAGACCATGCTCTTCGCGGCAGCGCGTCACGAACCCCACCGCCTCGGCCGGGGCAATGCCCGCTTTTTGTGGCTCGAGCCCGATGTTGACCTGAACCAGCAACCGCGGCGCCCGGCCCGCACGCGCAATCTCGGTGGCGAGCGCCGCGGCCAGCCGGTCGCGATCCACCGTTTCGATGACATCGAACAGCGCCACCGCGGTGCGCGCCTTGTTCGTCTGCAGCGGCCCGATCAGGTGCAATTCTATACCGTCATAGGATGCCCGGAGTCCGGTCCATTTGGCCTCGGCTTCCTGCACCCGGTTCTCGCCGAAGATCTGTTGGCCCGCATCGAGAAAGGGGCGAAGGGCGTCAGCGGGGACAGTCTTGGAGACGGCGACCAGCTCCACGCGCTCGGGCGGCGGGCCGAAGCGACGGCGCGCTCGCTCCATGCGCGCGCGGATTATCTCGAGCCGCTCGGCTGCGTTGTCCATCGCCCTGCTGTTGACCGATTCTGAGTTTCGTGATTGGTCCCGCTACTCCACAAAAGCCCGGCAAAGCAACCGCTTGCCGCGATAAGGACGTATCGAAGTGAAACCGATCGAGCGCTATAATCCGCGTATCGAGGAACCGCGCTGGCAAAAGGCGTGGGAAGACAATCGCTCATTCGTGGTCGCCAACGACGACCCGCGGGATCCCTACTACGTGCTCGAGATGTTCCCCTACCCCTCGGGGCGCATCCATATGGGCCACGTCCGCAACTATTCGATGGGCGATGTCCTCGCCCGCTATAAGCGGGCGAGGGGCTTCAATGTCCTCCATCCCATGGGCTGGGACGCGTTCGGCCTGCCCGCCGAAAACGCCGCCAAGCAGACCGGCAGCCACCCCAAGGCGTGGACCTACGGCAACATCGCCACCATGAAGGGCCAGCTCAAGACGATGGGGCTGAGCTTCGACTGGACCCGCGAGTTCGCCACCTGCGACGTCGACTACTACGCCCAGCAGCAGAAGCTCTTCCTCGACATGCTGAAGGCGGGGCTGGTCACGCGCAAGAAGTCCAAGGTCAATTGGGACCCCGTGGACGAAACGGTGCTCGCCAATGAACAGGTGATCGACGGCCGCGGCTGGCGCTCGGGCGCGGTAGTGGAGCAGCGCGAGCTGACCCAGTGGTTCTTCAAGATCTCGGACTATTCAGAGGAGCTGTTGTCGGCGCTCGATGGTCTCGAGGGCTGGCCCGAAAAGGTGCGCGTCATGCAGCGCAACTGGATCGGCAAGTCCGAGGGGCTGCGGCTGCTGTTCGAGCTGGTTCCGTCGGACAAGACCGGCGCAACGAGCATCGAGGTCTTCACGACCCGCCCCGACACGATTTTCGGGGCGAGCTTCATCGCCCTGTCCCCCGATCACCCACTGTCGGCAGAACTGGCGGCCAACAATCCGGAAATCCGCGCCTTCATAGAGGAGGCTCATCGCCTCGGGACGGCCACCGAAACGCTCGAGAAGGCCGAAAAACACGGGGTGCACACGGGTTTGCGTGTGCAGCACCCGGTCAAGCCGGGGGCAACGCTTCCGGTCTACGTCGCGAACTTCGTCCTGATGGACTACGGCACCGGCGCCATCTTCGGCTGCCCCGCACACGACCAGCGCGACCTCGATTTCGCCCGCAAGTACGGCCTGCCGGTCATCCCGGT
>JBIQKK010000114.1:0-4077 GCA_044506585.1 Hyphomicrobiales bacterium | reverse complement strand
CTCGACCACCACCCGACCTGGAAGCATGTGAACTGCCCGGTCTGCGGGAAGCCCGCGCGCCGCGAAACCGACACGATGGATACGTTTGTCGACTCCTCGTGGTACTTCGCCCGATTTACCTCGCCGGACGCAACATCGCCGACGAATCCGTCGGTAGCGGATCGCTGGTTGCCCGTGGACCAGTATATCGGCGGGATAGAACACGCTATCTTGCATCTGCTCTACAGCCGCTTCTTCACGCGCGCGATGCACAAGACCGGCCATCTTGGCCTGGATGAGCCGTTCAAGGGCATGTTCACCCAGGGCATGGTCGTTCACGAAACCTACCGCGATGCGAACGACGAGTGGGTGCTGCCGGCGGACGTGGTGCTCGAAGGCATGGGCGACACGCGCCGGGCCCGGCACGCGACGAGCGGGGAGCCGATCGAGATCGGCTCGATCGAGAAGATGTCGAAGTCCAAAAAGAACGTCGTCGATCCCGATGAGATCGTGCGGACTTACGGCGCCGACACCGCCCGCTGGTTCATGCTCTCCGACTCCCCGCCGGAACGCGACGTGCAGTGGACCGAGGCCGGCATCGAGGGCGCGAGCCGTTTCCAGCAGCGCGTGTGGAAGCTGGTGCACGAAGCGATCGAGATCGGCCGGATGGCGGCATCCGGCGCAACGCCTGACGCCGAGGTGCAAGCGATCCGGAAACTCACGCATCGCGCCGTAAAGGCCGTCGGCGACGGGATCGAAACACTGCGCTTCAACACTGCGGTTGCGCAGATCTACGAGCTCACCAACGGCCTCGGCAAGTTTGCCGCCGCGCTTGAGGCGGCACCCACCGCCAATGGCGCGGGCGCCCTGGCCGAGGGCGTGACCAAGCTCGTCCAGCTGATTGCCCCGATGATGCCGCACCTCGCCGAGACCTGCTGGGTCGCACTGGGCCAGCCGGGCATGGTTGCCGATGCACCGTGGCCGGAGGTCGATAACGCGCTGCTCGTTGACGACACGGTGGTGATGGCGGTGCAGGTCAACGGCAAGCGTCGCGGCGAGATTACAGTGCCCAAAGGCGCCCCCAATGACGAGGTCGAGAAACAGGCCTTGTCACTCGAGGCGGTTGCCCGCATGCTGGACGGTAAGCCGCCCAGGAAGGTGATCATTGTGCCCGGCAGGATCGTCAATGTCGTCATCTAGACGAGTTTTTGCCGCGGGGCTGCTGGCGGCCCTCGTGACACTTCCGCTGGCGGCGTGCACCGGAGTCGGTCCGGTCTATCAATATGGCGCTGCGGACGCCGAACGTATGGCGGTGCAGTTCGGCTCGCCAAACAACCGGCTTGAGTTGATCATCTACAACGAGCTGAAGCTTCGCTTCCGGCAGGGTGGATCGGACGCACCGCGGGTGTCCATCTCTGCTCGCCAGGCCAATCGCAGCCTGACCAACAACACGGTGAGCTCTCCGGTTAGTCAGTATCAGGCGACCGTGACGGCGAGCGTCAGAGTGACGGACCTAGGTGGCAAAACGCTGGGCTCCGCATCGCGCAGCGCCACGGCCGACTATACGACCAGCGCCCAGGTGCTGGCGGCGCGGGAGGCGGCGGACGAAGCCGGACGCCGTGCTGCCCGGGCGATCGCCGATACGCTGCGGCTCGAGATCCTCGCCGCCCTCTCCAAGTGACCGCCCTTAAGGCGCATGAGGTCGAGCGCTTCGTAAAGCGGCCCGACCTCGAGGCCGGTATCCTTCTCGTCTATGGGCCCGATACCGGCCTTGTGCGCGAGACGGCGCAGCGCCTCGTGCGCCATTATGCCGGCAAGGACAGCGACGGCATGGGGTTGGTAACGCTCGACGGGAGCGAGCTCGATGGGGATCCAGGCCGTTTGCTGGTCGAGGCTAGAACGTCGTCCTTGTTCGGTGACAGGCGGGTGGTGCGTGTGCGCAATGCCGGGAAGGGGCTGACGGTGCCGCTTGGTGAATTGGCTGCCGATCCTTCCGGCGCGGTCGTCGTTCTGGAGGCAGGCAATCTCGCACCCCGCGACGCGCTGCGTGCGCTGGCCGAGGGTGCCAGGACTGCGCGCGCCCTGCCCTGCTACGCCGACAGCGACGAAACAATCCTGCGGTTGATCAACGAAAGCTTCGCTTCCGCCGGAATCGCGGCTGCGCCGGATGTCGCGCAAACCTTGCGCGATCAACTCGGCAACGACCGGGAGGTCACCCGGCGAGAGATCGAAAAGCTCGTCCTCTTCGCCGATGAAAGCAAGAGCCTGACACGCGAGGACGTGTTGACGCTCTGCGCAGACAATGCCGCCCTGGTGATCGATGAGATCGCCGATGCGATCGGAACCGGGCACGCCGGACGGCTTGACCAGGCGCTGTCGCGCGCGCTCGCGGGCGCCGTCAACACTCAACAATTGCTGTCGAGCGTCATGCTGCATTTCGCTCAGCTCAGGCGGTGGCGCACACTGGTGGAGGCCGGTAGCAGCCCGCGCGAGGTCCTCGATGGTGCGCGTCCCCGTCCGCATTTCTCGCGCCGTTCGGCGCTCGAGCAGCAGCTCCGCCTCTGGAACGACGCTTCACTGGCCACGGCCATGTCGCGGTTGCACGACGCTACCGGCGAGTCCCGCAAGAACTACGGCCGTTCGGAAACGGTCCTACGGCGGGTCTTTCTCGCGCTCACCCAGATGGCGGCCCAGCACTAACTGCTGGTGAGCCGCATCAGCACTGCGTCGAGTTGATCCAGGGTGCGGTAGCGAATCTCGAGCCGGCCGCCACTGTCATGGTGGTCGATGACCACTTTCAGTCCCAGATGATCCGACAGCTGCTTTTCGATGGCCAGCGTGTCGGCATCCTTGGCCCCCGGTTCGGGCTGACGACGCTTTGTGGTCGCGCCGCCGCCCGACTGGCTCAGCCTTTCGGCCTCGCGAACCGAAAGCCCGCCGCTCACAATCTGCTTGGCCAACGCGGCCGGATCTTCGGCGGTGACGAGGGTGCGGGCGTGGCCGGCAGTCAGCTCGCCGCGGCTCACCATGTCGCGCACAGCCTTGGGGAGCTTGAGCAGCCGCAGCGTATTGGCGACATGCGAGCGCGACTTGCCGATGACCTGAGCAAGGTCTTGCTGCGTATACGAAAATTGCTCGATCAGCTGCTCGTAGCCAAGCGCTTCTTCCAGCGGATTGAGGTCGACGCGCTGCACGTTCTCGATGATCGCGAGTTCAAGCGCTTCCTTGTCGTCGACCTCGCGGATGATCACCGGCACATCGTGGAGCCCTGCCCGCTGGGCCGCTCGCCAGCGCCGCTCGCCCGCAATGATTTCGAACTGATTGGGGTCCGATGTCGGCCGCACGAGCAGCGGCTGCATCACGCCTTTCTCGCGGATCGAGTTGGTGAGTTCCTCGAGTTGATCCATGTCGAAATCGCGCCGCGGATTGGCGCGATTGGCCGTGATGAAGTCGAGCGGCAGCCGCTTCTGGCCCGACGCCGATTCGGCGACACGCGGGCCGTCGATCGGCGCCATGTCGCCAATGAGTGCGGCGAGGCCGCGACCGAGACGGGAGGGTTTCTCGTTGGCTTTTTCGTTCACGGGCGCCTCATGCAGCGTTCAATTGCCGCTCACGGCGGATGACTTCGGTGGCGAGCCGGAGATAGGCCTGGCTGCCGGCACATTTGAGATCGTAGAGCAGTGCGGGCTTGCCGTAGGACGGTGCCTCGGAAAGCCGGACGTTGCGGGGAATCACGGTGTCGTAGACGAGATTGCCCATGGTGCCGCGCACGTCCTGCAGAACCTGCTCGCTGAGCGAGTTGCGGCGGTCGAACATGGTCATCACCACGCCCTGGATCTTGAGGCGCGGATTGAGGGTCGAGCGGATTTGCTCAATGGTTTGAAGCAGTTGGCTTAGGCCCTCCAGCGCAAAGAACTCACACTGCATGGGAACGAGAACCGCATCGGCAGCAACCAGAGCATTCACCGTGAGCAGGTTCAGCGATGGGGGGCAGTCGATAATCACATAGCTGATCGGCTGATCTTCGATGCTCAGTTCACCTAACTGCTTGAACGCATTTCGCAATTTGAACGCGCGGTCGGACTGCTGCGAGATCGT
>JBIQKK010000113.1:2018-6688 GCA_044506585.1 Hyphomicrobiales bacterium | reverse complement strand
CGCAAAAGATGCGCCACGCGTCACGGTGCCGGGCTATATTTCGGCTACGGTCGCAGAAATGGGCCTCAGGCCCTCCGGCGCTGCTCATCGAGCAGCACGAAGCGGTGGTGGGGCCTGATGTGGCGGTTGAAGTGCGCGCCTTTCGAGAAGGCGTGGCGCAGCGCCGCGTACGCCTCGGCGGTCACCTCGAAATAGCGATAGCGCTTGCCGCTCGCAATGAAGGTGACCTCGAGCGTGCGGCCGGCGGGATCATAGGAAATATCGCGCAGCGATGTGGACGGCATGGTCGGTCTCCGTGGTGGAGAACGCCGCGCCGACTCGCGGGTTGCGCCAATGGAGGCGGAATTGGGCAGCAAGATTGTGGTGCGCGATGCGCTTGGGCATTTCGCGTCGCCCTATGACGCGGCGTTTCGCGCGCGGGTGCGGGCCGACTACGAAGGCCCCGATCTGCTGCTGCGCGAGATCACGCAAAAGCACGGCATCGCGGCCAACACGGTGCAGCACTGGATGCGGGCCGAAGGCTGGACGATGCGGCAGCCGCATCGCGTCGAGCCCTCCGACCTGGTGGTGCGGATGCTCGCTGTGCTCGACGGGCAGATCGCGGATCTGGAGGCGGTGATGAGCAATGGCACGACCGAAGTGGTCATGCTGCACAAGCTGGTGACGACGCTCGATCGCGTGCTGGCGCTCAAGGACAAGACGGCCCGGGCGCAGGCGCCGCCGTCGCGGCGGATGATCACGCTGCGCGCCAAGATCGCCGAACGGCTGATCGAGCTCAACCGTGATTGACCCGGGGTTCGCCGCCGACCTGAGCGAGGCCGAAGCCGAAGAGCTGCTGTTCGAGTGGGCGTTCTGGCGGCGGGCCGAGCAGACGCCGCCGCCGGGCGAGTGGGTGACGTGGCTGCTGCTGGGCGGGCGCGGCTCGGGCAAGACGCGGGCCGGCGCCGAGTGGGTGCGCAGCCTCGCCGCCCGGGGCGTGGGGCCGATCGCCATTGTGGGCGAAACGATCACCGAGGCGCTGAGCGTGATGGTCGAGGGGCCGAGCGGGATTATGGCGGTGACGCCGCCGGCCGACCGGCCCAAGGTGAGTGGAGCGGCGCTCCACTGGCCGGGAGGTGTGAGCGGCATGGTGCTGGGTGCCGCCGACCCCGAGCGCTTCCGGGGGCCGCAATTCGCGGCGGCCTGGTGCGACGAGGTCGGCAAATGGCCGCATGCGGAGGCGGCGTGGGACATGCTGCAGTTCGGCCTGCGGCTGGGCGACAGGCCGCGGCAGGTCGCAACGACGACGCCGCGGCCGACGAAACTGCTGAAGCGGCTGCTGGCTGAGCCGACGACGGTCGTGACGCGCATGACGACGGCCGAGAACGAGCGGCACCTCGCCGCGAGCTTCCTGAGCGCGGTGGTGGGCCGGTATCGCGGCACCGTGCTGGGGCGGCAGGAGCTCGACGGCGAGCTGATCGATGATCTGCCGGGGGCGCTGTGGACGCGCGAGATGTTCCGCCGCGACGACGGCACCGAACGCGGCCGTACCGTGGTCGCGGTCGATCCGCCCGCAACGAGCGGGCCGGGCGCCGATGGCTGCGGCATCGTCGTGGCGGCACGCACCGGCGAGGGCGCGGTGGTGCTCGAGGATTTGACGCTGAAGCCGGCGGCGCCGCTGGCGTGGGCGACGCGCGCGGTGCGGGCCTATCACGATCATGGCGCCGACTGCATCGTGGCCGAAGTGAACCAGGGCGGCGAAATGGTGAAGGCGGTGATCGCGCAGGTGGATGCGGCGGTGCCGGTGCGCACCGTGCATGCGACGCGCGGCAAATGGGTACGGGCGGAACCGGTGGCGGCGCTCTACGCACAGGGCCGGGTGCGCCACGCGGCGGGACTGACCGCGCTCGAGGACGAGATGTGCGCGTTCGGCCTCGACGGCCGCGCGGACGGGCAGTCGCCGGACCGGCTCGACGCCGCGGTGTGGGCGATCACCGAGCTGATGCTGCGGGACGGCCCGCGGGTGCGGGGGATTTGACGCCGGGCGTGGAAATATCGGCGCGGTGCGCTATGGTTCGGGCATGAAGAGCGACACGACCAATCACCGGGTCTACGGCATGGCCGTGGCGGCGGTTTATCCGATGTATGTGCAGAAGGCCGAGAAGAAGGGGCGCACCAAGGCCGAGGTGGATGAGATCATCCGCTGGCTGACGGGACATACCCAGACATCGCTGGATGCCGAACTCGAGAAGCGGACGAGCTTTCGCGATTTCTTTGCGAACGCGCCCCGGCTGAACCCGGCGCGGTCGCTGATCACGGGCGTCGTGTGCGGCGTGCGCGTGGAGGAGATCGCGGACCCGCTGATGCGCGAGCTGCGCTATCTCGACAAGCTCATCGACGAGCTGGCCAAGGGCAAGGCGATGGACAAGATCCTGCGCCGGCCGCCGGTCACGGCAGCAGCGGAATGACCGCGCGCCGCTCCCGCGGATAATCGGGGACGGGTACCGGACCTTAGGGGCGCCACCCAGAACAAGGAAGCAAGATGCCAAATCTACTCAACCGCCTGTTCGGCGGGCGGCCAGCCATGGCCGAAACCAAGTCCGCGCAGGTGCTGATGGCGATCCGCGACCTGGGCTCGCCCGACTGGACGCGACGGAGCTTTCCGGCGCTCGCGCAGGAAGGCTTCATGCGCAACCCGATCGTCTATCGCTGCGTGCGGCTGATCGCGGAGGCCGCGACACGGGTGCCGCTGGTGGCGAAGGAGGACGGCCGGCGGCTGTCGTCGCATCCGGTGCTGGAGTTGTTGCGCCGGCCGAACCCGCACCAGTCGGGCAGCGAGCTGCTGGAGGCGGCGTATGCGTACCTGCAGACGGCGGGCAACGCGTATATTCACGCGGTGGTGACTGATGGGGCGGTGAAGGGGATCTACGGGCTGCGGCCGGACCGGATGCAGGCGGTGGTGGGGCGCGATGGGTATGCCGAGGCATACGCCTATACCAGCGGCGGCAAGACGGTGACGTTGCGGCAGGATACCGAGCCGGTGGCCAGCGTGCTGCATATGGCGCTGTTCCATCCGCTCGACGACCACTATGGGCTGGCGCCGCTCGAAGCGGCGCAGACGAGTCTCGATTTGCACAACGCGGCGGCGAAATGGAACAAGGCGCTGCTCGACAATTCGGCGCGGCCGAGCGGGGCGCTGGTCTATTCGGCGGGGGCGGGGACGCTGACGCCGGCTCAGTTCGACCGGCTCAAGGACGAGCTGGAGGCGGCCTTCCAGGGCGCGGCCAATGCCGGCCGGCCGATGGTGCTCGAAGGCGGGCTCGACTGGAAGGCCATCGGCATCAGCCCGCGCGACATGGATTTCATCGAAGCCAAGCATGTGGCGGCGCGCGAGATCGCCCTCTGCTTCGGCGTGCCGCCGATGCTGCTCGGCATCCCGGGCGACAACACCTACGCCAACATGGCGGAAGCCAACAAGGCGCTCTGGCGCCAGACCATCGTTCCACTGGTGCGGCGCGTGGCAGACGAGTTGAGCTTCTGGCTGGCGCCGGGGTTCGCGGGCGTCACGATCGAGCCGGACTTCGACCAGGTCGAAGCGCTGTCCGAGGATGTGTCGAGCAAGTGGGCACGAGTGAGCAGCGCGGCGTTTCTCACGGATGGGGAGAAGCGGGAGATGCTGGGGGTGGGGGAGTGAGCACTGCCTCGACCCTAGGGTACAGGCTGGCCGGCCTCAAAGTTGCAGTCGCGGCGGAAACGCTGCGCCTTGCTATCGAGCGACGATACCGGCCCGACCAGCCTCGTGTGCCGCCGGGTACACCGGATGGCGGGCGGTGGATTGCCGACTCGTCCGGAGACGTAGCCGCGCAAAACGTGCTTGTCGCTCAAGCGGTGGATGCGATAACCAAGCACGCAGTCAACCAGCTTATCACACGCGGCGTTTCGCCAAGCGACATTCTAGACGCTCTTCGAAATCCCCTGAGGGTTCGTAGGCGTGGGAATATGACCACACAGTATATAGGTGAGCATGCGACCGTTGTACTCAACGACTTCGGTGGCATGGTGACCATATGGAGCCGATAGGAGGCGGAAATGTCAGCGAATGATCTCGCAAAACAGGTTCGTGCTGTCCTGCTTCACGACTGGGATCCAATTGGGATCGCCGATGAACCTGCTGCACAGGACGAATACGACTCATATGCTCCCGGCGTCGTGCGTCTTCTTCTTTCTGGTGCCACGAGCGCGACGATCGCAGATCACCTGATCGCCATTGAGCGCGACCGGATGGGGCTGCCTGGCGACCTATCTGCGGCAAGTCGGGTTGCAACTCGCCTGATGGCGCTGGCGCAGTAGACCAAACTGTGCGCGGGTGCGGTTCGCTGAGCGCTCCCGCCCGCCCCTCCATTCTCTGACCAACCCCGGGCCCCGCTCTCCGTCGCTTCGCGACACCTCCCCGTCTTCGACAGGGGAGGACCCGACTGCACAAATCGAGCATCATCATGGATGAACTGACCAAGACCATCGCGTCACGGGGCGACCTGGCGCATCTCGCGCTGTTCCTGTGGGCCAGCGGGACGAGCGGCGTGCTCGTGTGGACGCTGCGCGAGCTGGCGCGGGCCAATCAGCGGTTCGAGGATTTCGTCAAGGAAATCGCGGCGCTGAACAGGCTGTTTACGCGGCGGCCACCGGAGTGA
>JBIQKK010000113.1:0-1918 GCA_044506585.1 Hyphomicrobiales bacterium | reverse complement strand
AACTCAAGGACTGACATGACCCAATCAAAGACCGAGGCCGTCGAGGTCTTCAGGCAGTTTGCCTGGAACCTCGCGGGGAGCCTTGTCGTGCCGAAAAGTCCGCGGCGATCGCGGCGCGTGCGGCCCGAGGTGGGCAAGTGAGCGGGCCCTTGCCGATCGATGGCGAGGGCCGGTTCGCGGGCTATGCCAGCGTCTTCGGACGGCTCGACGATGGTGGCGACATCGTGATGCCGGGGGCGTTCCGCAAGAGCCTGGGGCTGCGCGGACGGCACCGCATCAAAATGTTGTTCCAGCACGATCCCAAGGAGCCGGTGGGCACCTGGGACGCGATCCGAGAGGACGATCACGGCCTCTGGGTCGAGGGGCGGCTGGTGCAGGATGTGCCGCGCGCCGAGGCGCTTCGGCGGCTGATCGCGCGCGGGGCGGTGGACGGATTGTCCATCGGCTTTCGCACGGTGAAGTCGACGCGGGCGAGCCGCGAGGGTGCGCGGCGGCTGTGGGAGGTGGATCTGTGGGAGGTGTCGATCGTGACCTTCCCGATGATGGATCTGGCCCGGATCGCTCCGGGCAAAATGCCGGCCGGGGATCGCCGGCTCGAACGGTCGCTGGCAGCGGCCATGTCTGTTTTCAAGCAGTAAGGAAAGACGATGACGGAAGCGACGAGCGGCCTCGAGAACAAGGCCGGCAATGGTGCGGAGGCGATGTTCGGCGAGTTCATGGGCGCCTTCGAGGAGTTCAAGCGGACCAACGATGCGCGGCTGGCCGAGCTCGAAAGGCGCGGCAGCGTCGATGTGGTGACGACCGACAAGGTCGAGCGGCTGAACCATGTTCTCGACGAGGCGAAGGCCGCGATCGACCGGGCCAACCTCGAACGGGCACGGCCGCGCCTCGAAGGCGCGCGCCCCGATGCGGGCGACGAGTATAAGGACGCGTTCGCCGCCTATGTGAAGCGGGGCGAAGAGAAGGCGCTGCAGATCGGCTCCAACCCCGATGGCGGGTACCTGGTGCCGGCCGAGACCGACGACCACATCAGCCGGCTGATGGCGGCGCTGTCGCCGATCCGCGCGATCGCGAGCGTGCGGCGCATTTCGACCGGCACCTACAAGAAGCCGGTGACCAAGACGGGGCCCGAAGCCGGCTGGGTGGCCGAGACCGGCGCCCGCGACCAGACCGACAGCCAGGTGATCGACGCGCTGAGCTTCCCCGCGGCCGAACTCTACGCGATGCCGGCGGCGACCGCGGCGTTCCTCGATGACGCCGCGGTGGATGTGGGGCAGTGGATCGCCGAGGAAGTGAACGCGGCGTTCGCCCAGCAGGAGGGCATTGCGTTCGTCAGCGGCGACGGCACCAACAAGCCCAAGGGCTTCCTCGCGGAAACCACGGTCGCCGAAGCGAGCTGGGAATGGGGCAAGCTCGGCTATGTCGCGTCGGGCGCTTCGGGCGCACTGCCCGCGAGCGATCCGAGCGACGTTCTGGTGGACCTCGTCTATGCGCTCAAGGCGGGGTACCGCCAGAATGCGAGCTGGGTGATGAACCGCAAGACGCAGGGCGTCATCCGCAAGCTCAAGGACGATGCCGGCAACTACCTGTGGCAGCCGGCGGCGAGCGCCACCGGCAAGGCAACGCTGATGGGCTTCGACCTCGTCGAGGCGGAGGCGATGCCCGACATCGCGGCCAACTCGCTGTCGATTGCCTTCGGCGACTTCAGGCGCGGTTACCTGATCGTCGACCGCCAGGGCGTCAACGTGCTGCGCGACCCCTACAGCGCCAAGCCCTACGTCCTGTTCTACACCACCAAGCGCGTCGGCGGCGGCGTGCAGGACTATGACGCGATCAAGCTGATGAAGTTCGCTGCGAGCTGAGGCGAGTAGCGAGTAGCGAGTAGCGAGTAGCGAGTAGCGAGTAGCGAGTAGCGAGT
>JBIQKK010000112.1:2706-6693 GCA_044506585.1 Hyphomicrobiales bacterium | reverse complement strand
GTTCGGGCGGGCGCAGTTCGCGGGGAGCGATTTTGGCCCGTATCGTGATGAAGTTTGGCGGCACCTCCGTCGCCAATGTGGAGCGCATCCGCCAGGCGGCGCGGCATGTGAAGCGCGAGGTCGACGCCGGCAACCAGGTGTCGGTCGTCGTTTCCGCCATGTCCGGCAAGACCAACGAGCTCGTGGGCTGGGTCAATGAAGCCAGCAAGCTCCACGATGCGCGCGAATACGACGCGGTGGTCGCCTCGGGCGAACAGGTCACCGCCGGCCTGATGGCGATCACGCTCAGCGAAATGGGCGTGCCGTCGCGCTCCTTCCAGGGCTGGCAGGTGCCGATCCACACCGACGACGCCCATGGCGCGGCACGCATCACCGGGATCATCCCCGACGAGCTCGATGCGCGGATGAAGGCTGGCTGGGTCCCGGTCATCACGGGCTTTCAGGGCATCGTGCCGGAAACCGGCCGGGTCACGACGCTGGGGCGCGGCGGGTCGGATACGTCCGCGGTCGCCATCGCCGCCGCGGTCGGGGCCGATCGCTGCGACATCTACACCGACGTCGACGGCGTCTACACCACCGACCCGCGCATCGATCCCAAGGCCAAGCGGCTCAACCGCATCGCCTTCGAGGAAATGCTCGAAATGGCCTCGCTCGGCGCCAAGGTGCTGATGATCCGCTCGGTCGAAATGGCCATGGCCCACAAGGTGCGGCTCGTGGTCCGCTCCAGCTTCGACGATCCCGATGCGCCGCAACTGGCCCCGGATGGAACGCCCGGCGTGCCCGGCACGCTCGTTTGCGATGAGGATGAAATCATGGAAAAGCAGATCGTTTCCGGCGTCACGCTGGCCAAGGCGGAAGCCAAGATCACGCTGCGCGACGTCAAGGACCGCCCGGGCGTCGCGGCCGCGGTGTTCGGCGCCCTCGCCGACGAATCCATCGTCGTCGACATGATCGTCCAGAACATCTCCGAGGACGGGTCGGTCACCGACATCACCTTCACGGTGCCCGACAGCGAGTATGATAAGTCCGTGCGCGCGCTCGAAGCCGCAAAGGCGTCCGGACATATCGACTACGACCGCATCACCGGCTCCAAGGGCGGCGCCAAGGTTTCGGTGGTCGGGGTGGGGATGCGCAACCATGCGGGCGTTGCGGCCAGCATGTTCAAGGCTTTGGCCGACAAGGGCATCAACATCCAGCTGATCACGACGTCCGAAATCAAGACCTCGGTGCTCATCGACGACGAATATGCCGAGCTTGCGGTCCGGGCCCTCCATACGTATTACGGGCTGGACAAGCCGGGCGCCTGAAGCAGCTTCCGCCCGGCCGAATTGCCGCGTCGCCGGACCGAAACCGCGTCCGATCGTGCGATGCTTCAAGGAGGCGGTGCGGGGCCGCGAAGGGTATGGCGACAGCGATCAGCGGTCCGCGCGTGCTGCTTCGGCAGTTGCGCGAAACCATGGCGGAGCCGCTGGCTTCGCAGGATCGCCTCGACAAGATCGTCAACCTGATCGCAACGAACATGCGCACCGATGTGTGCTCGTTCTACGTGCTGCGCGGCGACAATGCCCTCGAGCTGTTCGCGACCTTCGGCCTCAAGAGCGAATCGGTGCACATGACGACCCTGCGGCTCGGCGAGGGCCTCGTCGGTCTCATCGCCGCACAGGCCGCGCCGCTCAACCTCGAGGATGCGCCGGCCCATCCCGCCTTCGCCTATCGCCCGGAAACCGGTGAAGACCCGTTCCGCGCCTTCCTCGGCGTGCCGGTCTTGCGCGCCGGACAGACGCTCGGCGTGCTCGTCGTCCAGAACCGCGATCACCGGGTCTATGGCGAGGATGAAAGCGAAGCGCTGCTGACCACCGCGACGATCCTCGCCGAGATGATCGCAACGAGCGATTTCGATACGCTCATCAAGCCCGGCCAGGATATCGACCTGCGCCGCCCGCGGACCATCCAGGGCCAGTCCTTTACCGATGGCATCGCGCTGGGGCAGGTGGTGCTTCACGATCCGCGCGTGGTCGTCACCAATTTCGTCGCCGAAGATACCGAGCAGGAAGCGCGGCGGCTCGAAAGCGCCATTGCCACCATGCGCGTCTCCATCGACGACATGCTCAGCCATGGCGACATGGCTTCGGCCAGCGAGCATCGCGACATTCTCGAAACCTACCGCATGTTCGCCAACGATCGCGGCTGGGTGGATCGCCTGCAGGAGGCGATCGCCAACGGCCTCACCGCCGAAGCCGCGGTCGAGCGCGTCCAGAACGACACCCGCGCGCGCATGCTCCGCTCGACCGATCCCTATATCCGCGACCGGCTGCACGATTTCGACGATCTCGCCAACCGCCTGCTGCGCGTCCTGACGGGTGACGGCGTGGGGTCGGCCAAGCGCGAGCTGCCCGAGAACGCCATTCTTGTCGCCCGCAATATGGGGCCGGCCGAACTCCTCGAATATGACCGCAACCGCGTGCGCGCCATCGTGCTCGAAGAAGGCGGCGCCACGGCCCATGTGGCGATCGTTGCGCGTTCGCTCGGCATCGTTGCGGTCGGGCAGGCGCACAACATCGTCGCCGTCTGCGAGAACGGCGACGACATCATCGTCGACGGTCCGGCCGGCACCGTGCATTTGCGGCCGACCGCCGAGCTCGAACAGACCTATGTCGACAAGGTCCGCCTCTCCGCCAAGCGCCGGGCCCACTACCGCGAGCTCAAGGACAAGCCGGCGATCACCCGCGACGGCATCGCCATCACGCTGCTCCACAATTCCGGCCTCGTGGCCGACCTGCCCATGCTCGCCGATACCGGGGCCGAAGGCGTGGGCCTGTTCCGCACCGAGCTGCAGTTCATGATCGCCTCGCGCCTGCCCAAGGTGCAGGAGCAGGTCGCGCTCTATCGCGAAGCCATCCGGCTCAGCGAGGGCAAGCCCATCGTTTTCCGCCTGCTCGATGTGGGTGGCGACAAGGTCATCCCCTATCTGCGCGCCATGCAGGAAGAAAACCCCGCGATGGGGTTCCGCTCGCTGCGCCTCGCGCTCGAACGCCCGGGCCTGCTTCGTACGCAGGTGCGGGCGCTGCTCACCGCCGCCGATGGCGGTCCCATGACCATCCTCGTGCCCATGGTCACCGAGACCTGGGAGTTCGTCGAAACCAAGCGCGTCATCCGGGCCGAACTCGACCGGCTGATCCGCGCGGGCGGCACGCCCCCCTCACTGCTCAGGGTCGGCGCGATGATCGAGGTGCCGTCGCTGCTGTGGGAGCTCGACCGCGTCCTGCCCGAATGCGACTTCGTCTCGATCGGCTCGAACGACCTCATCATGTTCCTGACGGCCGCCGACCGCGCCAACCCGCGGGTCGCGAAGGCCTACGATCCCATTTCGCTGCCGCGGCTTCGCGCCTTGCGGCATGTCGTCGACATGGCGCGGCGCTACAGCGTGCCGATCACCATGTGCGGCGAGCTGGCGGGACGGCCCATCGAGGCCCTCGCCCTCATGGCCATCGGCATGACCCGCCTGTCGATGTCGCCGCCCGCGATCGGCCCCATCAAGGAAATGGTGCTCGGCCTCGAGCTCGAACCGGTGCGCGCCGCGGTGGCCACCGCCCTCGGCGAGGGGCCGTACAACGTCGAGATCCGCGAACTCCTCCAGGATATTGCGGACAAGCAGGGGCTCGCTCTATGACCCCATCTTCCCGCGCATAGATCAACCATGGCCGCCCTTCCCGAAGACAAGCTCGCGCAGCTCGAAAAGCGCTTCGACAGCGTCGAGGCGGCGCTCGCGGCCGGGCCGTCCGCCGATGCCTTCGTGCGCTTTTCCAAGGAGTACGCCGAGCTCGAGCCTGTCGTGCGCCCCATCCAGGCCTGGCGAAAGCTGCAATCGGACCTGGCTTCGGCCGAGGAGCTGCTGGCCTCCGCAGACCGCGAGATGACCGCGATGGCGGAAGCCGAGATCGAGGAGCTCAAGCCCAGGATCGCGCAGCTCGAGCAGGAAATCCGCAT
>JBIQKK010000112.1:0-2606 GCA_044506585.1 Hyphomicrobiales bacterium | reverse complement strand
CCCGAGACCGAAGCGTCGGGCCGCATTCACACGTCGGCCGCCACCGTCGCGGTTCTCCCCGAAGTCGAGGACATCGACGTCGAAATCCGCGACCAGGATATCCGCATCGATACGATGCGCTCCTCGGGCGCCGGCGGCCAGCACGTCAACACCACCGACTCCGCCGTCCGCATCACGCACCTGCCGACCGGCATCGTCGTGACCTCGAGCATGAAGAGCCAGCACCAGAACCGCGCGCAGGCGATGGTGGTGCTGCGCGCGCGTCTCTACGAAGCGCAGCGCGAGGCGCGCGACACGGCGCGGGCCGACGCCCGGCGCGAGCAGGTCGGCTCCGGCGACCGGTCCGAGCGGATTCGCACCTACAATTTCCCGCAGGGGCGCGTCACCGACCACCGCATCAACCTCACGCTCTATAAGCTCGACAAGGTCATCGCCGGCGATGCCCTCGATGAACTGATCGAGGCGCTCATCACCGAGGATCAGGCCGCCCAGCTCGCCGCGATGGAGGGCGTCAACTGAGCGAGGCGGTCTCCATCGGCCTCAGCTGGCGGCGGGTGCGCGATCGCTTCCGCGACGCCGGACTCGATACGCCCGAGCTCGATGCGCGTGTCATCGCGCAGCATGTCTTCGGCATCGATGCCATGGCGCTCGTCCGCCGCGAGCGCGAGCCGATCCCCGAGCAATGGGCGCTCGATCTCGAGCGCGCGGCTTTGCGGCGTCTCGCCGGCGAACCCGTCAGCCGGATCATCGGCGAGCGCGAGTTCTGGGGGCTCAAATTCGGCCTCAATGCCGCAACCCTCGATCCCCGCCCCGAAACCGAAATGCTCGTCGCCGAAGCGGTGCGCGCCGCCGAGGCGGTGCCGCGGCCGCACATCGCCGATCTGGGCACCGGTTCGGGCGCCATCGCCATCGCCATCGCCGATGCCGTTCCCAAGGCCAGGATCATCGCCACCGACATTGCCGAGGACGCGGTGGTGCAGGCGCGGGCCAATGCCGAGCGTCACGGCGTCGGCACCCGCATCGATTTCCGGCAGGGGAGCTGGTGGCAGGCGGTGCCGCACACCGAGCTGTTCGACGTCATCGTCTCCAATCCGCCCTATATTGCGCGCGCCGAGATCGCCCGCCTCCAGCCCGAAGTGCGGCTATTCGACCCTGAGGCCGCGCTCGATGGCGGATTCGACGGCCTCGATGCCTACCGCGCCATTGCCTCGCAGGCCGCCCGGCGCCTCCATCCGGGCGGCGTGCTGCTGCTCGAAATCGGGGCGACCCAGGGGGAAACGGTGTCGCGTATCCTCGCCCGCGCCGGATTCGGCCGCATCGAGCTACAAAAAGATCTCGCGGGCCTTGATCGGGTGGTTCTGGCTTCCCATTCTTGAGGAAACCGAAACCCTCGGAAGGGATCCGGGCATTTTCCCACTTGGAATGGCCATGCGAAGCGGTTAGGTTCCGCTTGCTGTCGGAGGCGCGGGTTGGCGCCAGGGCGACGGTCACCCGCTCATCGGCGACGCTGGATTGCCAGCGAGGGTACCCCGGATGTGGAACCCGGCCTGACGTGATGAGCCCAAGTGGCTTCAGTCCGCACAGCTCTCGGACAAGTTCCCGCCCTTTTGGGCCGCCCGTTGAGGGCGCCACTGGCACAGCGGGCCTGAAGATCATTCAACCCACAGGCTCATTTTGAAGGCGTATAACGACCAATGAGACCAAACCAGAATAACAAGAACCGCCAGCGCGGCCGGAACAACAATGGCGGGCGCAAGCACGTCAACCCGCTGAGCCGGAACTTCGAATCCAACGGACCGGACGTGAAGGTGCGCGGCAACGCGGCCCATGTCGCCGAGAAATATCTGCAGCTCGCCCGCGATGCGCAGTCCTCCGGCGACCCCGTCCTCGCCGAGAATTACCTGCAGCATGCCGAGCACTATTTCCGCATCGTCGCGGCGGCCCAGCAGCAACAGCAATATCGCGACCAGCCCGGCAGCAGCCCGGCGCCCGAGACCGATGAGGACGACGATTTCCCGCCCATCAACGATCGCTTCGCCTCGCCCGAGCCGATCCGCCCGCAGCCCCAGCCGGGCAGCGAGCAGCAGCCGGGCTTTGCCGGCGACAGCGGCGAAGAGGGCGACCAGCCGGCGCCGCAGGGCGAATCTGCTTCGGGCGAAGACGGACAGTCCGCCGCGGGGCAGGGCGAGGGCGACGGCCATCGCCGCCGCGACCGCAATCGCCGCCGCCGCGGCCGTGGTCCGCAGGACGGCAACACGCCGGGTGGCGATCCCGCCGCCGCGCCGCAGCCCGAAGTCGAGCTGCCGGCCTTCCTCACCGCCGGCGGCGCACCGGCCGAGTAAGCCCCATCACATCGCAATCGGCTTAAAGCCGGGGCTTAACGTCCCCGGCTTTTTGCTGCGCCTTGAGACCTCCCTCATGGCGAGACCGGCACCTGCTCCCGGGCTCGGCCCGCGCCGTTGACCCCTCTCTCCCTGAGCGCCAGATTGCCAGCCATCTCAGGCCGTTGGCCGCTTCGGTCAAAAAGATGTCCCCGTACCTTTGGGGCCGGATTAGCCTGCCGCCATCCCTTCGCATTTGAGCGGAGTCGAGACGAACGGGTCGCG
>JBIQKK010000111.1:0-6791 GCA_044506585.1 Hyphomicrobiales bacterium | reverse complement strand
GCCGTGAATTCGTCACTCTCAGGATGATCCTGTCGATCGAGATGTCGCCCGTGCCGGTCGCTCACCAGTCCAGGCAATGACGGGAGACAGTGGCAGGGCGGTCGCCCAAGATATTCATGGATCCGATGGAGCGCCCATCCTCACTGGAAGCCCATTCCACCTCGCTTAAAACTTTCAAGAGCAAGGGGTGGACATCGACGCCCGCATTGGTGGTCGGGCGAAGCACAACTCGCTGTGGTGCCAGACTCAGGGCGCCAAATTTGGACTTCGAAGCTGAAGAAACGCCGCCATCGTTGTCAGCGGAATTTCAGTATTCTTTTCAATGGGGTACGGAACTGGGTGCCTCAGGGAGTATTGTTTCACCAGCGTCGTAACCGGCCATGGAGAATTCACCTCCACGGGTCGATCCTGCTTCCAACAAAGAGGAACATGCGATGAAAATTGTGATCTCCCTTGCGATTGCTGCAACCAGCGTGCTGGCGCTTGCGGGGCCCTCGTTCGCTCAGGGTAACAAGGCAAATGCGCCCGGCCAGGACCGCGCCTGCTTGGTGACAACCGGTACGCCGAACAATTTCAATGATGACCAGATCATCAGCGCCAAATGGCTTCCGAGGAAAGCCGCTATGGCTCAGGCTGAAAAGGATCCGACAACGATGATGGTCGACGACTACGCCGACGATCCCCTCGTGGGTGAAGGCAAGACCTACGCCACTGGGGAAGAGCTCTGCAACGAGCACTTCAAGTAAACTGGCGGAGCCCGCAGTCATGCGGGCCTCGGCCTATGTCCGGTGGGCGGCTCGCAGGGTGGGCCCCGTGCTAACCGGACTCAGACTGTCCCTTTGCGATTCGTCATGTGTCGCTCTGCCGCGGAAGTGACAATCAGTCGACATCGCCGACCGACCAACGTTGGTAATCCTGTTCGGCGAGCTCGACGGAACGCGTGCTGATGAGGCGTCGGCTGAAGGCGATGGCGATGGAGCGCGTGCGGCTGTTGAAAACGGCCGTATGGCCGTTGAGGGTAGGACCCTCGATCAGCCCGAGCTTGGCGTAGAGTTGCTGCAGCCGACCCTGGACCGAGCGCAGCGAGATGCTCCGGCGATTGGCGATGGCTTGGTCGGTAAGGCCAATCGCGATATCCAGAAGCACCTCGTACTCGGCATCCGACAATTCGTCGCGACCGTTCTGCGAGCGCTGCTGCACGCCGCGGATTTCGCGATCGATGATGCTCTGGCCCTCCAGAAAGACGCACTGCATCGACCGGCGCAGGCGCTCCTTGGACGACGTCTTGAGCAGGTATCCGTAGATGGCGGAACTCGGAACGATCTTAGTAATGCCCCGTACATAGGCCTCGTCGGCATAGTTCGACCAGAACAGGATCGGCAGTGAGGGTCTATCGGCCCACAAGGCGCGCGCCGCCTGCACACCTGTCTTGTTGGGCATCTGCAGGTCCATGATCACACCCTTGAGGTCGTTCTCCCGGCCGACGCGAATGGCGGCATCGCCGTCATTGGCTTCGATGAGTTCGCTGCATTCGAGGTCGGACGTCGCAATCACTTCGCGGAGAAACTCACGATGGAGCGCGTCATCTTCAACGATCAGGAACGTGTTCAATTGACGTACTCCGCGACGCGGATTGCGGGTTCGGATGGAAGGACGAGTTGGAGCCGCGTACCCTGTCCCTTTGCGCCGACAGTCGCGCGCAGCTCAGCCTGGATCAGTGAGGCACGTGTCTGCATATTGGTGAGGCCACCCGTTCGGCGCCACGGCACAGCAGACAGTCCGCGGCCGTCGTCCTCGATCACGATGGTGGTTCGACCGTCCGTATCGCGAAGCTCGAGCGTTATGCATTTCGCATTGGCATGGCTGATCGCATTGTTGATGGCCTCCTGTACGATGCGATAGATGGCAACCACCTTGCCCGCTGGCAGTTCGTCGAGCCGGCCGACGCTCTCGTCGGTGAAGCTGTAAGTGAGCGGATATGGTGCGTTTCCCACACTGCGCTCAAGCAAAACCTCCACCGCCTGCGCGAAGCCGAAGAACTGCAGCACTGACGGCTTCGCGTTGTCGATGATAACGCGCAGCTCGCGGATGCAGTGCTCAATGTCTTCCTGCAGCGGCTCGACCTCAACTCCCTTGAGCGAAGGTTTGGCACTTACGCGTTTAAGCGTGCGGGCGATCCGGGAAAGATCGGCCAGGGTCTGGTCGTGCAAGTCCATGCCAATCGCCTGCCGTGTGTTCTCCAGCTCTTCGGTGAGGTTCAGCGCACCGATGCGCAGGCCCTCGGCACGGGCCTCGGTTTCCACCTGCAGCAGCTCGCGCTGACGGAGCAGTTCGCCCTGCTGCAGCGCGAAGAAGTAAGGGGCCAAAATGTCAACGACGATACGGGCATTGGCGATATCTGAGGTGCGATAGGTGCCGATTTCCTGTTTTGAGAATGAGAAGGCGCCAAGGACTCTGCCCGCGACCTTGAGCGGAACGTGGAGACGGGCGTGGAGATTGGCGGCAAAGATGGCATGCGAGAACGCCCCGGCGAAATGGAAGCGGGGATCTACCTGCGCATCATCAGTAATGATGTGATCTACCATACCCGTCAGCAAATCGCGGATCGGGCTGACGCTGACGCGAGCGCTATCCGTGGTCGAGGCGTCCCATTCAGTATGCAGACCAGTTTCCCAAGCCGTCACCATCACCCCATCGGGACTGAGAAGCGCAACGTCGAGATGGTCGTGCGGGAGCAGGTCGTTAATTTCGTGAGATACGGCTCTGATGACGGAGCGAAAATCGAGCTGGCCCGCAGTGGCATTGAGGATGGAGAGGATCTGCGGCATGTCAATTGAACGATCGGGTCGCGGCATCCAGTCCTCCCTGCTCCTTCCACCGTGACGGCGCCCGCTCCGTCGCGGCAAATTTGGCATCATTGGCGGCGATAGGGAAGAGATCGACAAGGCCAGCCAGGCCTTGCCTCGGATCGCTCATGCAACGCAAATGGTGATGCGGGAACCCGCAATCGGACTACGCGATTGCCCGTTCCTTCGGCGTTCACGACCTGAAATCGTGCCTCCAATCGCAAGGCAACAGTCCGGCGATGGGGGAAGATATGGCACTTGTCGAGTACTCCGTGCTGGATGCACGGATGCGCCACTTGGTCGTCGGATCGGCGCATCTCGAGCGTCTGGACTCGAGCTCTCGCTGGGCCGAGGGGCCCGTCTACTTCCCTGCGGGCGACTATCTTTTATGGTCGGACATACCCAACAACCGAGTGATGCAGTGGGCCGAAGGCATGGGCGTCCGATGCTTGTCGACCTTCGCATACAATTGTAACGGCAGCACGCGTGACGGTCGCGGCCGCCGCATCACGTGCGAGCATCTGAGCCGGTCCGTCGTCCGGTTTGAGGCCGACGGCCGCAAGACGATCCTTGCAAGCGCGTATGAAGGCCGTCGGCTCAATTCGCCAAACGACGTGGTGGTCGCGTCCGATGGTGCGGTATGGTTCACTGATCCCAGCTACGGCATTCTGTCCGACTATGAAGGCGAGCGCGCCACGCCCGAACAAGCGGGATGCTTCGTCTATCGCATCGATCCCGCGACCGGTGAGGTCGAGTGCAAGATCCGCACGATGCGCATGCCCAACGGGCTCGCCTTCTCGCCGGACGAGCGGACGCTCTATGTCGCGGACAGCTCCGGCTCGCACGACGATGACGGATATCATCATGTGCTCGCGTTCAGCGTCGATGCCGAATGGCGGCTTGGCGACCCGCGCGTCTTTGCCACCATCGAGCATGGCGTACCGGACGGACTGCGCGTCGATGAGCGCGGCAATGTCTGGATCAGCTCGGGGCGCGGGATCGAGGTCTTCGCCAGCGACAGCACCCAATTGGGCACTCTGTTCGTACCGGAAGCGGTCGCCAACCTGACGTTCGGCGGACCGAAGAACAACCGGCTGTTCATCACAGCCACGACATCTGTCTATGCAGTTTACACGGCCGTTCGTGGGGCCAATCTTCCCATGAGCAAAGACTAAACCAGCATCCCAAAGGGAGGGGACACGATGACTGAAGACGACAAGACGCCGGTAAGCGATCGGCGCAATTTCCTAAAGAGCGTAGGTTTCGGCGCCGCCGCGCTGACTGGTGCCGGAACGGGCCTTCTCGGCCAGTTCGACCCGCTAAAGGGCGTAGTCAGCCTGGGTGTGCCTCAGGCACATGCGCAGGGCACGCGTTACAAGATGTCGTTCATCCAGTGGCAACCGCACACCGTGCCCGCCGGCTGGTCGAAGGGCATCGAGGACGTCCTGGCGCCGCAGCAGATCGTCGACTATGAGCTGCTCGATGGCCAGGCAAAAGTGGAAGTACAGGTCAGCCTGATCGATACCCTGATCAATCAGGGCGCTTCGGTTATCTTCCTGCAGCCGGGTGACTCGGTGGCGGTTGCGCCGTCGATCGCCAAGGCCAAGCGTGCCGGTATTCACGTGATCACGCTGAACATCGACGCGACCGAGCCCCACACCTCACACGTCGAGATGAATCATTACTACGGTGCCATGGACATCGCGAAGGCCATGGGCGACGCGATGGGCGGCAAGGGCAAGGTGGCGATCCTCAATGCGCCCCCCGGCATCATCATCCGCGACCAGCGCACCAACGGATTCGTCGAGGGCATGAAGGCGCATCACCCCGGCATCGAAATTGTGGCGGACCAGGTAGCCGACTGGGACCGTAAGAAGGCGCAGGACGTGCTCACCACGATCCTCGCCGCGCACCCGGACCTGGGTGGCGCTTACGGCGTGAACGACTCGATGGCATTGGGCGCCGTCGACGTCGCCAAGGAAAAGGGCCTGCTCGGCAAATTCGTCGTGTTCGGCAATGACGGCGAAACGGCCGCCCTCGAATCCATCGAGGCGGGCGAGCTCACCGGCACGCAGTACACCGACGTCTACCAGCAGGGTCGCCTGGCGGCGGCGGCAGCCACAGTACTCGCGACCGGTGGAGTGTCGGCGACGGCGTTCGCACAGCAGTCCCACCTGCTGATGCCCTACGTGATCGCTACAAAGGAAAACGTGGGCTCGATTCAGCCCTCCCAGCGCTGGTAACCTCCACCAGTCGCGTCGGGCCGCGCACTCCCGGGCGCGGCCCATCGTCATTCAGGGTCAGGTCACATGAAGCTTCGTCCCGCCACGATCGCGCTGGTTGTCTTCTTCGTGGCGACCCTCGCCTTCTTCTGGGTCTATGCCCCGCGGTTCGGCACGGCCACCAACGTCGAAAACCTGATGGCCGGCTTTTCCTTCGTCGCGATCCTCGCGATGGGACAGGCGTTCCCGATCCTGCTGCGCGGCATTGACCTGTCGATCGGCGCCATCGTCGGGCTGGTGGGCATGAGCGTGTTCGACCTGACCCTGATCTTCCAGGTGCCCGGATACATCACCATTATCGCGGCGCTACTGGTGGGGATTCTCGCCGGCGCGCTCAACGGGGCGCTGATCGTCTACCTGCGGCTGCAGCCCTTCATCGCAACCCTTGCGACCCTCGCGGTCTATCGTGGTCTCGTCTATTCGATCTCGGGCCGCCAACTGGTGCCGGGACTCTCGACGACACCGATCAGTGATCCGTGGATCCGCGGCATCGAGAACTATTTCGATGTCGGTGGCTGGACCGGGCTGTCGAAGCTCCTGCCCATGCCATGGTTTCCGCTCTCGTTCTTCCTCATGCTCGGCGTGTTCGTGATCCTGCAGATCGTGCTTCTGGCGACCCGCTTTGGGCGCGACGTCTACACCGTGGGCGGCAATGCAGAAGCGGCACGGCTCGCCGGCATCAATGTTGGCGTCGTGACCATCGCGGCGTATGCGATCTCCGGGTTTTGCGCCGCCATCGCCGCACTCATCATGGTGGCCCGGTTTACCACGGCCACTGAAGCGATGGGTATCGGCATGGAACTGTCGGCAATCGCGGCAGCCGTGATCGGCGGTGTGAGCCTCGCCGGCGGCATCGGCTCGGTATTCGGACCGGCGCTCGGTGCCTTCTTTCTGGGTGCCGTGCTGCTCGGGCTGACGCTGCTCGGCGTGCAGCAATTCGTGCAGCAGATCATCACAGGGCTGATCCTTCTCGCCGCGGTCGGCTACGACCGACTCCTGTTCGTGAGGCGTGAGCGGAAACGCACCGCCAATCTGGCAGAGGCCGCTTCATGAGCGAAGTGGCAGCCGTCACGCCGTTCATTCGCGGCACCAATCTCACCAAGGTCTATGGCAATTTCGTCGCGCTGAGCGACGCAAACATATCGGTGGCACCCGGCGAAGTGCGGGCGCTGATCGGGTCGAACGGCGCCGGAAAATCGACACTGGTAAAGGTGCTGACCGGGGCAGTGACACCGACACTGGGCAGCGTCGTGATCGGTGGGGCGCCCGCGCCGCTCGGCGACCCGCACGGCGTGATGAAGCTGGGACTTGCGTGCATTTATCAGCACTCGAACCTCGCGCCCGCGATGTCGGTGCTGGACAACATCTATCTGGGCCGGCAGCCGAAGCGCGCCCTCGGCTTCATCGACACGCGCCGGCAGCGCAAGGACGCGCTCGCCCTGCTCGAACGGCATGGCATCGACATCGATCTCGACGTGACCGTCGGCACCCTGCCGACGGTCAAGCAGAAGGAAGTCGAGATCCTCAAAGCGCTGGCGCTCGACGCGCGCGCCATCATCATGGATGAGCCGACCGGATGGCTCGCGGCATCTGAGGTCGCAAAGCTTCACCAGACCATCCGCACGCTCAAATCGCGCGGCGTTGCGATCATCTACATCAGCCA
>JBIQKK010000013.1:28366-43409 GCA_044506585.1 Hyphomicrobiales bacterium | reverse complement strand
AGGCGACCCAGTTCCTCGGCGGTGAGGCCGCCTTCGGGCAGGTCGACGACGATCATCAGCGGATTGCTGCCGTCGGACGCATTGAGGCCGGCTGCGGCCAGCGGCGCGTCTTCGATCCCCCGGCCGGCGGTCGCCGGCGCTGCGGCGAGGGAAATCGCCAGCGCCGAACCGGCACCGGCGAGCATCAGCCCCGCCCCCTTGAGGTTGCGGCGGATCATCACCACCGCCTTGTCGGCGAAATTTTCGGGTTCGGGCACCATGTCCTGGCCGAGATAGGCGTCGATCTGCTCACGGACGATCTCGCTCGCCGCCCGTCCTTCCGCCTTCGCTCTCTCCATGAAAGCGGTCTTGGTCGGATACGGGATGCGGATCTCGAGGGTCTCGCTCTTTTTGGGCGGACGCTGTGAAGCCATGCGCAATCTCCTCGTGGGCGGTCGGACAGACATAGGGGCCATCCGTCAAATTGGAACACATGCCCCGTCCACCGGGGCCAAAAAGATGTCCGGACAGCGTCAGCCATCGAACGCGCCGGTATTTTCTCGCAACCAGGCATCAAGCACATCCTTGCGGAAAGTCCCGGCGTCGAGGTTCGAACAGATGAAGGTTTCCAGGGCCCTGTTGCCGGGCAGAACGTCGAGGCCGTTCGACTGGAGAAAGAGTTCGAGCACCGCATAGGCGACACGCTTATTGCCGTCGATGAAGGGATGATGCATCGCCAGGCTTTCCCAAAGCGCGGCGGCTTCTTCGAGCAGATCGGCATAATAGCCGGTCTGCGGACGCAGCAGGGCCGACTCGAGCAGCCCCATGTCCCGAACCCCCTGTGCGCCGCCGAACGCGGCGATCAGCACCTCATGGATACGAAGCGCTTCGGCCAGCGAAATGTAGCGCGTCATATGGGGCTACTTGGCGAGCGCTTCGTAAAGGTCCCGTCGCTTCTCGATCGAACGTTGCAAAAGCCGTTCGATCTCGGGCCGCACCTTCGGCGTGTCTGTCTCCCTGAGCCGCCGGTACTCCTCGGATGAAATCACCACCGCCACGTCGCGCCCGTTCTTTTGGACGTGCACCGGCTCGGTGCGCGCCATTTCCAGCACCTGCCCAAAGCGGTTCTTGGCGTCCGTCGCGGAAATGTCGGCCATGGCTCGTCTCCAGCTATTTCAGCTAAAGTAGCTAATCCATGGACCGATCGCAACCTATGCCGTGGCGATCACCAAGAGGAAGCCGCCGATCAGCGCCAGGTTGGTCAGGGTTGAGCCGAGATGCGACATGCGCTCGTCGCCCTCGAAGGTCCAGAACGCGTGGTAAAGGACGGTCGCGGCCAGCGTGAACAGAATCAGTCCGATCGCGCCGATTGCGGGGAAGATGCCCAGCGCCACCGACAGGCCGCCCAGCACCTGTACCGCGAGCCCCACCAGCAGGCTCTCGCGCGGCATGGGCACGCCCTTCTTGCTGAGGATGCCCGTATGCAGCGGGATCTTCATGAAATTGCGGATGCCCGCCTGCGCGAAATACGCGCCGAGCAGAAAGCGGCCGATGATAATGAGCGTTGCGGTCATGGGCTTGGTCCCTCGTTGAGGGGCGCCGGTTTAGCGCAACGCGTCGTGGCGCGAAAGCGCTGCCACAAACGCTCAGGCGGCGTGACGTCCATGCAGCGATGGAATGGCGAGTTCGGCATTGCCCGGTCCGTTCCGCTTGGCGCGACTGAGCGCAACTTCGGCCGCCTGAATCAAGCGGGCCGGGTCCCCGGGGAAATCGACGCTACGCGCCATGCCGACGCTGGCGCCGATCTTGAGGCGCCTGCCGCCAAGGTCGATGGGCTGGTCGAAGCGTGCGTCGAGCGTTGCAAGATAGTCATCGAGCCCGCTCGCCTCGCGCACCACTGCGAAGGCATCGGCGCCCATGCGCACCACCAGATCGTCACGATGCGCGGTCTCGCGCAGGTGGCGGGCCACGATCTGCAGCACTGCGTCTCCCGCCGAACGGCCGAGGGCCTCGTCGATCTTCTTGAAATCATCGAGGTCGACCAGCACCAGCACGACGCCGGAACCGCCCTCGGCAGTGCGTGCAATGCGCGTCTCGAGGCCCTCATCCAGGGCACGCCGGTTGCCCAGCCCGGTCAGGGTATCGGTCTGGGCCAGCCGTTTGGCCGGGTTGCGGCGCCGGTCCAGCCGATTGCTGACGGCGAGGACGCGCCAGCCGATGACAGCGACCATCAGCGAGAAGATCACACCGGCAGCTATGCGCAGCGGCGCAACACTGGCGAAGCCGGCCGTGCCGATGAGTTGGGGGGTCCAGGCCACCACGCGATCGGCACCCATCACGAGTGTCGCCGACAATTCGTCGGGGTGCACATCGCCCGCCTGCGTCAGACGCGCATCCGTGAGCCCGAGAGTTCGCGTCATGGCATCGAGCGCGACCTCGTTCATGCCGCCAGGCACGGCATCGATATATCGGATGACCTGCGCCAGCTCGCGCGCCCGGGCCGCGTCATCGACGATCGCCACCGCGTGCATCGCGGCAATCACGAGGAACGCAGCGACAAACAGCGTGCAGGCGAGCCCGACCAGCAGCAGACGCGTCAGTTGGCGCAGCGCGCGCGTATCGGCACTCGCCTCTGCAATTCGGCCGGCAATCGTGTCGGCCTTGCCGAAACTCGCGGTCCCCAGCACGTATGATCCCCCAGACGTGTCGCAACGACGCTAAGGGGTTCCACTTAGGCAAGTCTTACGGGCGCTGGGCGCGTGCCGCTTATGGTGAACCGGGCGTAAACTACTCGGCGGGTTCGACGGCGTCCTTGCGCATGGGATTGTTGGGGTGCGTGGTCCAGTTCGCGTAAGTCCCCGTCACCACTCTACCGGTGCGCTCATCGATGGTGCCGGGAGGCAAGGCTTCCATCGTGATGCAGTCCTCGACCGGACACACATTGACGCAGAGGTTGCAGCCGACACACTCGTTGTCCATGACCTCGAAGTGTCGAACGCCGTTCTTCTCCTTGGTGATCGCCTGGTGCGAGGTGTCCTCGCACGCGATGTGGCAGCGGCCGCATTTGATGCACAGATCCTGGTCGATGCGCGCCTTCGTCACATATTCAAGGTTCAGGAACTGCCAGTCGGTGACGTTGCGGACGGCGCGGCCGGTGATGTCATCGAGCGTCCGGTGCCCCTTTTCGTCCATCCAGTTGCCGAGCCCCGAAATCATCTCTTCGACGATCTTGAAGCCATAGGTCATCGCTGCCGTGCACACCTGCACATTGCCTGCACCGAGCGCGATGAACTCGGCCGCGTCGCGCCAGGTGGCGATCCCGCCGATGCCCGAGATCGGCAGGTCGTAGGTTTCCCGGTCGCGGGCGATCTCGCTCACCATCGACAGGGCGATCGGTTTGACGGCCGGACCGCAATAGCCGCCGTGGCTGCCTTTTCCGTCGATCGAGGGTTCCGGCGAGAAGGTGTCGAGGTTGACCGACGTGATCGAGTTGATGGTGTTGATGAGGCTCACCGCATCGGTGCCGCCGGCCTTGGCCGCGCGCGCGGGCTTCCTGATGTCCGTGATGTTGGGCGTCAGCTTGGTGATCACCGGCATCCGCGAATATTGCTTGCACCAGCGCACGACCATTTCGACATATTCGGGCACCTGGCCGACGGCCGAGCCCATGCCGCGCTCGCTCATGCCGTGCGGGCAGCCGAAATTCAGTTCGATCCCGTCGGCGTCGGTGGCCTCGACGAGCGGGAGGATGGCCTTCCAGCTCTCCTCTTCGCAGGGCACCATGATGGAGACCACCAGTGCCCGGTCCGGCCACTTCATCTTGACCGCCTTGATCTCCTGCAGGTTCTTTTGCAGGTCGCGGTCGGTGATGAGCTCGATATTGTTGAGTCCGATCAGCCGGCGGTCCCCCGACCAGATCGCGCCGTAGCGCGGACCGTTAACATTGACGACGGGCGGCCCCTGTTCTCCCAGCGTTTTCCAGACCACCCCACCCCACCCCGCCCTGAAGGCGCGCTCGACATTGTAGGCCTTGTCGGTTGGCGGCGCGGAGGCCAGCCAGAAGGGGTTGGGCGATTTGATGCCGACGAAAGTGCTACGAAGATCAGCCATTTACGGGCTCCCCTTCAGGTTCCGCTCAGGAACCGGTGAATGCTCTCGGCGGCATCGCGCCCCTCTGCAACCGCCGTGACCGTAAGGTCGTCGCCCCCCGCGGCGCAGTCACCGCCGGCCCAGACTTTCTCCCGAGATGTCCGCCCCTCGGCATCGACTTCGATCTTGCCGCCTGCGAGCCGCACGCCACCACCGTCCGTCGCTAGCGTCTGGCCGATGGCTTTGAACACCTGGTCGCAAGCGATCATCGTGGTCTCGCCTGTCGCCTGCAGATCGCCGCTGTCATCAAGCGCCATATAGGCGAGCTCGATTCCTTCGACCTTGCCGAACTGTACGACGACGCGCGTCGGCGCGAGCCAGTGCCTGATAGTCACCCCTTTGGATGCAGCCAGATCCTGCTCGAACAAGGACGCGTTCATCTGCTCTTTGCCGCGGCGATAGACCAGCGTCACCTCTTCGGCACCGAGCAACTTGCTCTGCACGGCCGCATCGATCGCCGTCATGCCGCCGCCGATGACGACGACGCGCCGGCCAATCGGCAGCGCGCTGAGATCGGCCGCCTGGCGCAGATCGGCAATGAAATCGACGGCATTCTCGACGCCCGTCGCGTCCTCGCCCTCAGCGCGCAACGCGTTCACGCCGGCAAGACCGATGGCTAGGAAGACCGCGTCGTAGAGCGCGGTCAGTTCGTCTAGCGAAAAATCTTCACCCAGTCTCTTGCCGGTTTCGATGCTGATGCCGCCGATGGCGGTCACATAGTCGACCTCCGCCTGGGCGAATCCATCGGGTGTTTTGTATGCCGCGATGCCATATTCATTGAGCCCTCCGGGTTTGGGGCGGGCGTCATAGATCACGACGTCATGGCCATGCATCGCCAGGCGGTGCGCCGCTGCGAGTCCGGCAGGCCCCGCGCCAACGACCGCGACGCGCTTGCCGGTTGATGTGGCTCGCGTGAAGAATTGGATGTTGGCGCTCATGGCTGCGTCGGTCGCGAAACGCTGCAATTGGCCAATCTTGACCGGTTTACCTTCGGCCGTTTCACGGACGCAGGCTTCTTCGCAAAGCTGCTCGGTGGGGCAAACGCGAGCGCACATGCCACCCAAGATGTTCTGTTCGAAAATGGTCTCGGCGGCACCCAGCGGATTGTCCGTCAGGATTTCACGGATGAACATGGGGATGTCGATGGAGGTGGGGCAGGCCGTTTGGCACGGCGCGTCGAAACAGAAATAACAGCGGTCGGCTTCGACGAAAGCTTCGTGGCGGTCCAATGGAGGGTGCAGGTCCGCAAAATTCGGTGCGTACTGGTCGGGCGCAAGACGCCCTGGCGCGATCCCGTCCTTGAGCACTCCCTTTTCCATCGGTGCTCCCTCCCCAGGAACAGCCGGAACGGACTGGGCCGTTCCGGGATAGCGACGCTAGCACAGCCGGAATTTTTATCAATTGGTCAAATTTGAGCGCTTGAGGCGCCGTTCGACACCATTTGCCGCTCGATCACATTTCCTTCGGACGCGACGGTTTACGCACTCAGGGACGGTGGAAGATTTCGTGGCTAGAGGCCTGACGGCGCGCTGAACCCGCGAAATGTTGTGTCAACATCTGCATTGTCACGTGCGGCGCATCGGCAACAGTTCCAGTTGGGATAGTTTCTGCCGCCTTAATCCCACAATCTCGCCACAGCCCGCTCCTAGTCCGCGCCCGTCGTTAACTAGCGTGAGTATCTAGTAGTTGTTCAAGCACATCGTTGTCGTCGCCGCCCTTGCCACGGGTTGTCTTTCATTCGTGACCGGGGAAACTCTGGCGGCTGGCAATCAATGCGGCAGGGCGTCCTGGTACGGCCCCGGATTCAACGGCAAGACCGCCGCGTCGGGTGAAAAGTTCAACCAGAACGCCATGACCGCAGCACACAAGACCCTGCCCTTCGGCACCGTCGTCAAAGTGGTGAACCAGCAGAGCGGGAAGTCCGTAACGGTCAAAATCAACGATCGTGGCCCCTATCATGGCGGCCGCATCATCGATCTGAGCAAGGCCGCAGCTACCAAGCTGGGCATTGTCAAAGCCGGAACGGGGAAAGTGTGCCTCACGAGAGTCTGACGTAAGATTCTTGCAGCAGACAGACCCAAGGGGGCGCCCGGCACACGGGGCGCCCCCTTAGTTTTGGCCGTACTGCCGTGTCACTGAATGCCGTAGACCATCAGCTCGCGACCGTGGACACGCAGCCATTCGCGACCGCGTTCCATCGTCGGCAAGGTGCGGCGCACGACGTCCCAGAAATCTGCGGAGTGATTCATTTCCAGCAGATGAGCGATTTCATGTGCGGCGACGTAGTCGAGCACGAAGGGCGGCGCGAGCACCAGTCGCCAGTTGAAATTGAGCTTGCCTGTCGTTGAGCAGGAACCCCAGCGCGTGGTCTGGTCGCGCATCGAGATTGATTTGAAGCCCACACCCAAATTGGCGGCGTGGGTCCGGCAACGCCGCTCGAGGTCGCCTGCGGCTTCGGCCTTCAGCCAGTCGGTCAGCCGGCGTGCCCGGTGCGCAGGTTCGCCTGGCACGAGGAGCGCCAGTTCGCCTTCATGCGCGCCCACTTCGACGACGCCGCGGACCTTGCCGGTGGGCACGATGCGATGGTTCACCCCGCGTAAGGGGACGATGGCGCCGCGCACGAAGGCAACCGGTTTGGCCGACATTTCCAGTCGATCGCCTAGCCACTCGGTGTGGCGGTCCAGGAAGGCCTTCGCTTCGGTCCAGCGCCCGAATTTCGGCACGGTCAGCAACGGGCGACCGTCATGCGGGAGACTCAGGCGATAGTTGGTCGCACGGTTGGAAACTTTAACGGTAATCGCAACGGGCTCGCCGTCGATCCATACTTCGGCGGCGGGTGGCCAGCGCTTCTGCAGCAAGGGGATCATTCGGCAAGGCTAGAGCCGATTTTGCCGGGTGCGCAAGCGATCAAAAATCGAAAAGGCGCCTCTCGGATGAGAGACGCCTCTTGCAAGTCTGGGAAGACCTGAGCCCGGCGGCGAAGGCGCGGACATGGGCATACCGCGTCCCGCCGCTTGAGGCTTTGGGTTAGTTGCCGTTCTGGCTGTCGCCGAAGCCGCGGCTGCCGTTGCGGTCACGCATGAAGCGGTCGAATTCCTCGCGGTCCTTGGCCATGCGGAGGTTCCGCATGTACTCGTGGAAGGCGTGAATTTCCTCGTCGAGGCGCTTACGCTCCTCTTCGAGCCGCTTCAGCTGCTCGGCGCGGTACTCGTCGAAGGCGGCATTGCCGCTGGAGTTGCGCCAGCCGTGGGAATGCCGGTGGCTCCGGAATTCCTGATCCCGGCACCAGGCCTTGGACTTATTCACCCAGGCCTCGGCCTTCTCCGAGCTTCCGCCGAAGACCTCGCCCCACAGGATGTAGGCGAGCATGGCAAGACCCAGCGGAAACCAGACGACGAACCCCAGAACCATCAGGGCGATGGTCAAGGGGCCCCATTGCGGTTTGATAATCGCGGTGTTCATTGTCTTTCTCCCAGTCACGAACAGACTGCATGTGGCTCCCTCGCGCCCGGGATCAAGAAAGTGCCCGTCCAATTATTTCTCTTGAAACGGCCCCAAACGATCCCCATGCGGGGCCATAATCGATGAGTACGGGCACCGATTATCGTTCATTTTTGCCGGGGAACTGGCGCCCCCTGCGCCTGGCAACCCTGGTCGGGCTGCGCTGGCTGGCCATTATCGGGCAGACTGCAGGGGTGCTTTTCGTCGATTGGGGCCTGGGGTACCCCCTGCCGCTGATCGAATGCCTGTCACTGATCGCGGTTTCTGTGGTCGTCAATCTGGCTCTGATCTTGCGCTACGGGGCCAATGAACGCCCGTCGGCCATGGTCGCGACGCTCCAACTGGGGTACGACCTGCTGCAACTGGGCGGGCTCTTGTCGCTGACGGGCGGGCTCCAAAACCCGTTCTCCCTTCTCTTGCTTGCGCCGGTTTCGGTCTCCGCCACCACCCTGCCGCAACGCTCCACCTTTGCGCTGGCAACCCTCGCGATCGTGGTTGCCTCGGCTATCTCGGTTGTTCACATGGAGCTGCCCTGGGATCCGGTGCGGCGCATCACCTTCGACCGCGTCTATGTGGTTGGAATCTGGGTCTCGCTGGTCTGTGGCGTCGTCTTCATCGCTGCCTACACCAACCGCGTAGCGCATGAAGCCCGCCAACTTGCGGACGCGCTTGCAGCCACCGAGCTTGCCCTTTCGCGCCGCGAACAATTGAGTGCGCTGGACGGCCTCGCGGCGGCCGCCGCCCATGAGCTCGGCACCCCCCTTTCGACCATCGCGCTCGCGGCCAAGGAGATGAAGGCGGACATCCCTGCCGGCCCGCTCGCTGACGACGTCGATCTGATCATCGCCCAGTCCGACCGCTGTCGCGCCATCCTCGCAAAACTCAGGAGTTTACGTGGGGGCGAGACAGGAGATCCGTTCGCCGCCCTTCCTGTTGGACAGTTGCTCGAGGAAGTCGTGCGGCCGCTCGAAGGGGGCGGCAAATCCATCTTCATCGAGGTTCCCGAGGCCGAGGGGGAGCCTGTATTCAAGCGCAGCGCAGGCCTGCTCTACGGGCTGGGCAATCTCATCGAAAACGCGACGCAATTTGCCAAAACTCGCGTCAATGTCGATGTGAGCTGGGATCGGGCGGATATCGTCGTCCGTATCGCCGACGACGGGCCGGGCTTTGGGGAAGATCTCATCGCACGGCTGGGGGAGCCGTACCTGACGACGCGTGCACGCAATACGGTTCCCGGCAGCCAGGGTCCAGGGGGCCTCGGTCTTGGCATCTTCATCGCCAAGACGCTGCTGGAGCGGACCGGCGCGGCGCTCGCTTTCGAAAACGTCAAGGATGGCGGGGCGCAGGTCACCATCACCTGGCCGCGAACGGCCGTCGAAGACTAGCCTTTTCATGCTTGAGCGCCTAAATGAACAGTCGATGAGCCCTGTTGACGAGCTACTCGCTGCCGATCGCACGCTTCTTCTTGTCGATGACGACAAGGCCTTTCTTACGCGCCTCGAGCGCGCGATGGAAAAGCGCGGTTTCGACGTGCGCAGCGCCGACACTGTTGCGGCGGGCTTGAGTGCCGTCGAGGCGGCTCCTCCGGCGTTCGCCGTGGTCGATCTCCGCCTCGAGGATGGCAACGGGCTCGATGTCGTCGATGCCCTTCACAAGAAGCGCCCGGACGCTCGCGCCGTCGTCCTTACCGGATACGGTAATATCGCAACGGCGGTGACTGCGGTAAAACTCGGCGCCGTCGACTATCTCAGCAAACCCGCCGACGCCGACGATGTCATCAACGCATTGCTGGCGACTGGCGAGGGTCCGCCAGCACCTCCCGAAAATCCGATGTCGGCCGACCGCGTGCGGTGGGAACACATCCAACGCGTCTACGAGCTGTGCGACCGCAACGTGTCGGAGACGGCGCGGCGGCTCAACATGCATCGCCGCACCCTGCAGCGCATCCTCGCCAAGCGCGCTCCCAAATAAGCTCCTGCCGAAAGACCTGCCATGACAGTGACTATCCACTTCCACGGGGCGTCAGGCACCGTGACGGGCTCGTGCTACCGTGTGGTTCACCCCAAGGGTCAGTTCCTGGTCGATTGCGGGATGTTCCAGGGCAACAAGACCGTCCGGGACCTGAACTACAAGCCGTTCCCCTTTGAGCCGCGCGGCATCGATTTCCTGCTGCTGACGCACGCGCATATCGATCATTGTGGCTTGCTGCCCAAACTCACGGCGAACCAATACCGCAAACCGATCTGGTGCACGGCGCCGACGGCCGGGCTGCTCGAATATCTGTTGCCCGATTCGGCCGGCATTCAGGAGAGCGAGGCCGAGCGCGAGACGCGCAAGCGCGGGCGCCGCGATGAAGCCCCGGCGACGCCGCTCTATACGATGGAGGACGCCAACAAGGCGCTCGAACTCCGCCAGTCCGTTGACTACGAAAAATGGATCGAGCCCGGCCCGGGCGTGCGCGCGCGCTATTGGAACGCCGGCCACATCCTGGGCTCTGCCTCAATCGAGGTGGAAGTGCTGGATGCCGACGGCAAACCTGTCCGCATTCTGTTTTCGGGCGATATCGGCCCCGATGAAAAGGTTTTCTACAACAGCCCCGATGCACCGTCGGGCTTCGACTATATCCTCAGCGAATCCACCTATGGCGGCCGCGAGCGGCAGGACTACACGCTCGATGAACGGCGCGAGGCACTGAAGCGCGAAATCAATGAAGCGCTGGAGCGCGGCGGCAATCTCGTTATTCCAGCCTTTGCGGTGGAGCGCAGCCAGGAGCTGCTCCACGATATCGGCCTGCTGATCAAGGAGGGCGAGATTTCACCCTCTGCGGTTTTTCTCGACTCCCCGCTCGCGAGCAAGGTCACCGCCGTCTACAAGAAATATGCGGCGATGTTCGACGACGTAGAACTGAGCGCGGACGAACTCTTCTCCGACCCACGTTTTCGCATCGTCCAGGCGGTCGACGAGTCGAAGGCTATCAACTCGATCAAGGGCGGCGCGATCATCATCTCCGCCTCGGGGATGGCCGATGCCGGCAGGATCAAGCATCATCTGCGCAACAATCTGCCGCGCAGCCGGGCAACGGTGCTCTTTGTGGGCTACCAGGCGCCCGGCACGCTCGGACAGATCATCCTCTCGGGTGCCCGGGCCGTTCGCATTCATGGCGAGGAAGTACCTGTACGGGCTCGCGTTCGCTCGATGGGCAATTATTCCGCCCATGCCGACCATTCCGAGCTCATGAGCTGGATCACAGCGCGGCTTCCCGCACATGGTGCGATCTTTCTGACCCATGGCGAGGACGAGGAGCGCACCGCCCTGCGCCAGGCGCTGCTCAATACGGGCATCGCCGGCGACCAGGTCATCATGCCGTTGCTCGACGACGCCGTGGACCTGCGCGCGGGCGGGGTCGAACAAGTGGTGAAGCCCGCCGCGCGCCGGATCGACCTCAACCAGATCGATGCGGACTGGCACAACGCCTATTCGAGTTTCATCATCGACCTCAGCGCGCGCCTGCAGAATGCGCCGAGCGATGCCGAACGCCTGCGCATCATGGCGGGGCTCAAGGACACGCTGGGCGTGCCCCCCGTTATTCCGGTGCCGACGCCCATCACGCCGGTTGCCGCGAGCGGGACGCTCATTCATGGCGAGCCTTCGGGAGAGTAGATCGGCGCTCTACAGTGGATCTGAGCCGGTGTGCGGATCCATGAGATAGTGGACACGGTCGGCACCCAGCCGCACCAGCTTCAGCATCATCGCCTTGCGTCTTGCCGGCACCAGTAAATGCTCCTGGGCCGCACGCAGGATCTCCGCGCCGTGCCCATCGGCACTGATCAGCCCTTCGTCGTCCGGGAAGATCTCACCGTCGAGTTCGGGCGGTTTTGCGAAATAGAAGCGATCGCAAAACTCCTTGTAGTTCGGCCACTTGGCATCGACACGATAATCGACGAGCGACGACTTGATTTCGACGATCCAGATTTCGCCCTTTGGACCGACACCGAGAACGTCGGCGCGGCGGCCATTGGCGAGCGGCACTTCGGCGAAGCAGCAGAAATCGTAGGTCGTGCGCAGCAGCCGCATTACTCCCCGTTGGACCTTGAGTGCAGTCGGTGACTGCCTCAGGTCCACGATCGGCGGGAGGTCCTGCAGCGATGCGATCATATCACCCGACCGCTTGTGCCAGAGGCCTTTTGCCCAGGGCCCCGGTAAAAATGAAGCTCAGGACGACGAGCGGCATGCCGATGCCGAAGGACCATGCGATCCCCCAGTGCTGGGCGATAAAGCCGAGTACGGGCGGGGCCACCATGAACGTCAGGAACGAAGTCTGCGCCAGGGCAGCGACGTTGATCGCGGCAGGCCGGTCGGTCATCTGCGCTGCCGCGGACATGGCGAGCGGGAAGATAGCCGAGGAGCCGATCCCCATCAGCGCAAAGCCGAGCAGGGAAAGGTATTCGCTGGACTGGATGAACACGAGCACGACGCCGGCTCCCAAGATGGCAAGCAGCACGCGGGCGACCAGGACTGGTGAGTATCGCTCCACAAAACCGTCGGCGAAGTAGCGTGTAGCCCCTTGGAAAAAGGCGCCGAGCGTAACGCCGAGCGCGGCAACGAACGGCGCGGACCCGAAGACGCTGTCCATGTAGATTGCGGACCAGTCCATATAGCCGCCTTCCATCGCCATCGCCGCCAGCGTGAGCGCCACCAGTGCGAGAATGCCCAGGCTGGGCGCCGCAAAGCGCGGGGTGGCCTGCTGATGGACAATACGCGCCGGTGCGGGGTCGAACCGGCCGAGGATGAGCACGGTGAGCACGATGATCAAGGGCATCATGCCGAAGACATGAAGCTGTGGCGAGAGTCCGCTTTGCGCGATCGCTCCACCGCTGAGGCCCGCCGCGAAAAAGCCGAAGCTCCAAAAGGCGTGCGCGCGGTTCATGATCCGCCTGCCGATCAGATGTTCCGTCCGATCCGCCTCGAGGTTGAGGATCATCTCGATGCCGCCGATGGCGAGCCCCACCGGAAAGAGCAGAACGAAGAACCATGCCGGGTTGGGCGCCAGCGTTGCCAGCGCGTAGAACAGCGACAGGGCCGGGATGAGGGCAAGGAGCGCGCGGCGATAACCGATCTTTTCGAGCAGCGGAGTGCCGAAGGTCAGGGCGATCAGCGTGCCGACGGGCGCACCGATGAGGCCGAAGCCGAAGGCGCCTTCTTCGACGCCCATGGCATTCCGGATTTCGGCAAAGCGGGGGAAGATGTTCCCCATGGTGAACGAGTAAATGGCAAAGCCGCCGAACACCTTGTGCTGGGGCGCAAGGGCGAGACCGAATTTCATCTGGAGGGCACTTTCGCGAGGAGTCGGCGAATCCTAGCGGATTCAGGACCGCGGCGGAAGCGGCAGGGCGTCGCGCTCACTCGAACAGATCGACGAAGGCGAATTTGGTGACGTCCACGAGCCCGAGGTCGGTGACGCGCAATTGCGGGATCACCGGCAACGCCAAGAACATGTGCTGCATCACGGCGTTGTTGAGGGTGCAGCCGCACGCACGCATCGCGTCAATCAACCGGGCAGATTTCCGGGCGACGATTTCCGCCCGCTCTTCGGACATAAGGCCGGCGATGGGCAGCTCGACCAGTGCCAGTTCCTTGCCCTTCGACACGACGACAAAGCCGCCGCCGACCTGCTGCAGCCGGTTGGCGGCGATCGCCATGTCTTCGCGGTTGGTGCCAACCACGATGATGTGGTGGGAATCGTGAGCGACGGTCGAGGCGACCGCAACGTCGGTGGCGTAACCGAAGCCCGATACGAAGGCGTTCACGATCTTGCCGCTCGAGGTGTGCCGGTCGATCACGGCGACCTGAGCGACGTCCTGGGCGCGGTCCATTGCGACAAGGCCATCCTCCACACTGAGGACGGCTTCGAGCGCACGGGTCGGTGCCTGGTTCTCGACGATGCCGATGACCTTTGCGGTGACGCTGTTGCGGCCGGCGGGTGCGGCGATTTCGAAGTCGCGCGGGGAGATCGTGCGACCGACTTTCACGGTGGCCTTGGCGAAATCGGGATAAGGGTAGGGCGGAATGTCCGCGAGCAGGACTCCATTCTCGGCGAGCACCTTCCCATGGGCGATCACCATTTCGATCGGCAGCGTCACGAGGTCCGAGCTCAGGATCAGATCGGCCCGGCGGCCGGGCGTGATCGAACCAAGCTCGCGCTCGAGGCCGAAATGGGTGGCGGTGTTGAGGCTCGCCATCTGGATCGCGGTGATCGGCGGAAGACCGTGCTGGATGGCATGGCGCACGGTGTGGTCCATGTGCCCGTCCTCGACGAGCGTGGCGGCGAAGCGGTCGTCGGTGCACAGGATCACGTTGCGCGAGTCGAGGCCGTGCTCGGTGATCGCCTTGACCTGCGGGCCGACATCGTACCAGGCCGATCCGAGGCGCAGCATGGCCCGCATGCCCAGGCGAACGCGGGCAATGGGGTCGATAGGACGCGTGCCTTCGTGATCGTCGGCCGGACCGCCGGCGACATAGCCGTAGAAGGCGCGGCCGAGGTCGAGGGACGCATAGTGACCGCCCACGGTCCTGCCTGCGCGCTGGGTGGCGGCGATCTCGGCGAGCATTTTTGGATCACCGGAGGCGACGCCGGGGAAGTTCATCATCTCGCCCAGCCCGATGATGTTGGGCCAGGTCATCGCCTCGGCGACATCGTTCTCGTCGATCGAGGCGCCCGCGGTTTCCAGGCCGGGCGCGGCGGGCACGCAGGAGGGCATCTGCACGAAGACGTTGGTGGGCATCGCCGCCGCTTCGTCGTGCATGAGGCGCACGCCGCGCAGACCGAGAACATTGGCGATCTCGTGCGGGTCGATGAACATGCTCGTCGTGCCGTGCGGGATGACTGCGCGGCAGAATTCGGTGACGGTCACCATGCCGCTTTCAACATGCATATGGCCGTCGCAGAGGCCGGGGACGAGATAGCGGTCGTGCGCATCGATCACGGTCGTGCGCTCGCCCTGCGTGTACCCAAGGTCGGGGCCGATGGCGGCGAAGCGGCCGGCGCTGATCGCGATATCAGTGTTGGGAATGATTTCGCCCGAGTGGACGTTCACCCACCGGCCCTTGCGGATGAGCATGTCGGCCGGCGCACGGCCCATGGCCACATCGACGAGCTGCGAAGCGGTTTCCGACCAAGGCGCAATGGGCATGAACTGATCCTTTCTTTGCGAGATCAGACGGCGCGACGATCGCGTCGTCAAGCGCACGCTGTCCGCGTGCGCCCGCCCAATTCGCTATCGCCGGAGTTGGCTCAGCCGCCGAAGAGGCCCGACAGCAGGTCGCCGATGGTGCGCGCCGAGCGCGGTTGCTCGGCAGGCTGCGGCTCCAGCGGCGCGACACCCTGGTCGATGAAACCGCCGTCGGTGCCCTCGGG
>JBIQKK010000013.1:26739-28266 GCA_044506585.1 Hyphomicrobiales bacterium | reverse complement strand
GCCGATGGGGTCGCTGGTCGTCAGTTGATCGGCGGGAATCGCGGCCGACATGGCATCAGGCAGGTTGGATGGGGGCAGTCCGGCATGCGCTTTGGCCATAAAGTCCGACCAGATCTGGGTCGGGACCGTGCCGCCGGCAAGCTTGGTGGGCCTGTCATCGTCGTTGCCGAGCCAGACGCCCGTAACCATACGATTGGTGTATCCAATAAAGAGTGCGTCGCGCGCCTTCTGCGACGTGCCCGTCTTGCCCCCGATCTGCCAGCCCGAAAGGCTGGCGCGCTTGCCTGTGCCAATTTGAAGGGCCGTCGACAGCATGTCGTTCATTTCACCGACAACGAGCGGATCGACGACCTGGCCTGGCCCCGCGGGAACCGCGTCATAGAGGACGTCACCCTCCGCCGTTTCAATGCGCGTGATCACATTGGCGATGACGCCCTGGCCGCCGTTGGCGAAAGGTGCGTAGCCGGCCGTCAGCTCAAGCAGGGAAACTTCCTGCGTGCCGAGGGCAATCGAGGGGACTGCCATCAGGGGTGAGGAGATGCCCATGCGCTGGGCAGCTTCTACCACCGTGGCGGGGCCGAGCAGTTGCGCGAGTTGGGCAGCGATGGTGTTGCGCGAATAGGCCAGCCCTTCGCGCAAGGTGATCTGGCCCATATACTTGCCATCAGCATTTTCGGGCGCCCAACCGTTGATGTTGATGGGGGCATCCTCGGCGAGCGTGTCCGGGGTGTACCCGGCTTCCATCGCGGCCATGTAGACGAACGGCTTGAAAGTCGAGCCGGGCTGACGGCGCGAGGTCACCGCGCGGTTGTACTGGCTCTGCTGGTAATCGGCGCCGCCGACCACCGCGCGCACGGCACCAGTGCTGTCGATCGAAACGAGGGCGCCCTGGCTGAAGCCAAATTTGGGCCCTTCCGTCGCCACCGCTTCCTTGATCAGGAATTCGGCCTCTTTCTGGAGGTCCCAGTTGATGGTGGTGTAGACGACGATGTCCTGCTTGATGTCGCCCACATAGGCGGTGACGAGGCCTTCCACCCAGTCGGCAACGTAGGATTCGGCGCCCATGACCTTCGTGCGCACGGTCTGGTTGGGATCGATGGTCGCGGCGGCCGCCTCGGCGTCCGAGATATATCCCTCCTTGGCCATCGCCTGCAGCACGAGCTTCTGGCGGGCCTGAACCCTGGCCGGATCGCCGCGAGGGTTGAGTCGCGACGGCGCCTGAAGCGACCCGGCAAGGATCGCTGCCTCGCCCAGCGACAGGTTGCGCGCGGACTTGCCGAAATAGAATTGCGCGGCGGCTTCGAGGCCGTATTTCTCGTGGCCGAAATTGACGCGATTGATGTAGAGCTCGAGTATCTGGTCTTTGCTGTAATTGTGTTCCAGCCAGATGGCGAGAAGGCCTTCCTGCACCTTACGCTCAAGATCCTGCTTTGGGGTAAGGAACAGATTCTTGGCGACCTGTTGGGTAATGGTCGAGGCACCGCGGGTGACTTCACCGGCCTGCACGCTCTCGATCGCAACCGAGGC
>JBIQKK010000013.1:21069-26639 GCA_044506585.1 Hyphomicrobiales bacterium | reverse complement strand
TGCGAGCGGGCTTTCTGGCTTTGGCTTTCGGGGCCGGCTTGGCACGGGCGCGCGTCCGCTTGGACGTGCCGCCTATCCTGTCCTCCGGCGAGATCTCGAAATCCATAAAAAGAGCCCCGGCATTCTTCTTGCGCATGGCGACCGGCAGACTCCATCAGGAGGCAACGGGGCTTGCAAGTCCAGCGCGAAACGGCCGCCAGCCGTCGCGAGCCCCATCCTTTTGAGGTTAAATGTGGCCGGTTTATGTGGCCTTAAATGGGTTGGTTAAGGTGTGTGTCGGCTGAGACACAGGCGGCACCTAGCGCCAACCCAGTGCCGGTGCAATGTGCTTGACCACCGACTCGATGACGTGGGCGTTGTAGTCGACACCAAGCTGGTTGGGGACGGTGAGGAGGATCGTGTCGGCTTCGGCGATCCCCTGGTCCTCGCGAAGCTGCTCGATGAGCTTATCGGGTTCATCGGCATAGGTGCGCCCGAAAGCGGCCCGCTTGGTGGGCTCGATGTAGCCGAAATGATCCTCGCTGGCACCGCGCCCGAAATAGGCGTGATCGAGTTCGGTGATGAGCGGGAAGATCGAGCGTGAAACCGAGATGCGCGGTGTGCGTGCGTGACCCGCCTCCGACCATGCGGCCTTGTAGGCTCGGACTTGCTCGGCCTGCTGGATGTGGAAGGGTTTACCGGTTTCGTCAAAGACCAGGGTAGAGCTCTGGAGGTTCATGCCCATTTTGGCCGCCCACTGAACGGTGGGCGTCGATGCCGCGCCCCACCAGATGCGCTCGCGCAGGCCTTCCGAATGGGGCTCCAACCGGAGAAGGCCGGGCGGATTAGGGAACATCGGCCGGGGGTTGGGCTCGGCAAAGCCTTCCCCGCGCAGCAAATCGAGGAAGGTTTCGGCGTGACCGCGCGCCATGTCCGCGTCCGACTGACCCTCGGCCGGCACGTGGCCGAAGTGACGGAAGCCATCGATTACCTGCTCGGGCGAGCCGCGGGAGATGCCCAGCTGCAGGCGGCCACCGGCGATGAGGTCCGCGGCACCGGCGTCTTCGGCCATGTAGTGCGGGTTCTCATAGCGCATGTCGATGACGGCGGTGCCGATTTCGATGCGCGAGGTCTTGGCCCCCACTGCCGCGAGCAGCGGGAAGGGCGAGGCGAGCTGCCGCGCGAAATGATGCACGCGGAAATAGGCGCCATCCGCCCCCACTTCCTCAGCGGCCACCGCAAGATCGATCGACTGCAGCAGGGCGTCGGAGGCGCTGCGGGTCGCCGACTGCGGAGAGGGCGACCAGTGCCCAAACGAGAGAAAGCCGATGTGCTTCATGACGGTACCTCGAAATGAACCCACCCGTCCTACTCGTGCGATGCGACGGACGAAAGCAGGAACGCCCGTGTGACCGAATGGTCCCGTGGCCGCCCTCCGCGAAGGACCGACCTGGGCTAAATGTCGAGATTGGCGACGTTCAGCGCGTTGGACTGGATGAAGTCGCGGCGAGGCTCGACGAGGTCGCCCATCAGTTCCGAGAACAGACGATCGTGGTCGTCGGACTCCTTGATTTCGACCTTGAGCAGGGTGCGCACGTTGGGGTCGAGCGTGGTTTCCCACAACTGCTCGGGATTCATTTCGCCCAAACCTTTGTAGCGCTGAAGCGAGATGCCCTTGCGGCCGGCCGCCGTAACCGCGGCGAACAATGAGGACGGCCCGTGGATCGGGGTCGCCGCGTCCTTGCGCGTGAGCGTGGGGACGCCACGATAGAGATCGCCCGTGCGCTCGATCATTTGGCGCATCTTTCGGGCGTCGGCCGAGTTCAGTAGATTGGCGTCGAGCTCGTGGATCTCGTCCACGCCGCGCACCGTGCGCGACAGAACGATACCGCCCTGCCCGTCGGACTCCGCCTTCCAGCCACGTTCGACCTCGTCGGACACGCGATCCATGCGCTGGGCAAGACGCTGGGCAATCTCAGCGAACCGCGAGGGATCGGCGATGGCCTCGGGATCCAGCGCCCCGACGATCGCGGCCTGTTCGAGGATGGAGCGGGAGTAGCGGGTATTGAAGCTATCGACCTGGTGGACGATGTCGCGGGACTGCCGAACGATATCGAGCAGATCGTTGCCGGTGTGCACGGCGCCGGACTGCGTCGTGAACCTCGCATCTTCCGTACCGCCAGCGATGAGGTAGTCTTCGAGGGCGCGCTCATCTTTCAGATACTGCTCGGAAGAACCGCGTTTTACTTTGTAGAGCGGCGGCTGGGCGATGTAGACATGCCCCCGATCGATGAGCTCACGCATCTGGCGGTAGAAAAAGGTCAGCAGCAGCGTACGGATATGCGCGCCATCAACATCGGCATCGGTCATGATGATGATGCGGTGATAGCGGAGCTTATCGATGTTGAACTCTTCGCGACCGATCGAGGTCCCGAGCGCCATCACCAGATTGCCGATCTGCTCAGAACTCAGCATGCGATCGAAACGGGCACGCTCGACATTGAGGATCTTGCCGCGCAGCGGCAGCACAGCCTGATTGGAGCGATCGCGGCCCTGCGTGGCGGACCCACCGGCACTATCACCCTCAACGAGAAAGAGTTCGGACTTGGCGGGATCCTTCTCCGAGCAGTCCTTGAGCTTGCCAGCGAGGAAGTTGACGTCGAGCGCCGATTTGCGGCGCGTCAGTTCGCGCGCCTTGCGCGCCGCCTCGCGGGCCGCGGCAGCTTCTGCGACCTTGCCGACGACGGCACGCGCCTCGGCAGGATGTTCCTCGAACCATTGCTGGAGCTTGTCGTTGACGATGTTTTCGACAGCGGGGCGGACTTCGGATGAAACCAGCTTGTCTTTGGTCTGGCTCGAGAATTTCGGGTCCGGAACCTTCACCGAGAGCACGCAGGTCAGCCCTTCCCGTGCATCTTCGCCGCTCAGCGTGACCTTCTCGCGCTTGAGGATGCCCGAGCTTTCGGCATAGCCGGTGATCTGGCGCGTGAGCGCGCTGCGGAAGCCCGCAAGATGGGTGCCGCCATCGCGCTGGGGAATGTTGTTTGTGAAGCAGAGCACGTTCTCGTGGTAGGAGTCGTTCCACCACATGGCGACTTCGACCGTAATGCCGTCCTTCTCCGAAATCAGGTAGATCGGCGCTCCAATGAGCGGGGTCTTGGCTGTGTCGAGATAGCGCACGAACTCGGCGAGGCCGCCTTCATAGTGAAGTTCGGTCTCGACCTTTTCGGGGTGGCGCAAATCGCGCAGGACGATGCGGACGCCGGAATTGAGGAAAGCCAGTTCGCGCAAGCGATGCTCGAGCGTCTTGTAGTCGAACTCCACCATCGTGAAGGTCGTCGGCGCCGGCAGGAATGTCGTCTCGGTACCCGAGCGCCCCTCATATGTGCCGGCCGTCCTGACGGGCTCATAGGTGCCCGTTTGCGCCAGCGGAGAATCCGCCTGGCCGTTGGTGAAGGAAATCTCGAAAATCTTGCCGTTGCGGCGAATTTTGAGCTTCAGCCAAACCGAGAGCGCGTTGACGACGGAAACGCCGACGCCGTGCAGTCCGCCGGAGACTTTGTACGAATTCTGGTCGAATTTGCCGCCGGCGTGCAGCTGGGTCATCACCACCTCGGGCGTCGAGATGCCCTCCGTGGGATGCATGTCGGTGGGGATGCCACGGCCATTGTCGGTGACCGTGCAGGAACCATCCGCATTGAGGGTGACCGTCACCAGGTCGGCGTGCCCCGCCAGCGCCTCGTCGATCGAATTGTCGACGACTTCATAGACCATGTGGTGCAGGCCCGAGCCATCGTCGGTGTCGCCGATATACATGCCGGGACGCTTCCGGACAGCATCCAGCCCTTTAAGCACCTTGATGGAATTGGCGCCGTAGTCGTCGGGATCGGGGGCAGCAGCGGGTTCAGCAGGAGTGGTCAATGGGGCTCCGAATCAGCGGGGAAACGCCGTGAAAACCGGTCTAGCGGATCGAGGGAGGTTACCCAACCGAAATGGCGATTTTTTGCCCGATTTCAAGGGGGTTGGGGGCCCCCTGGAGGGCCGGTCCGGTGGCCATGAACCACCCGATTGTGCGCTGCTAGGTACACTGCGGTCAGAGGTGGAACGCAGGATGGTACGGACTGTCGGGATTCACGTCGTATTCGACCATTTTCATGCAGTGCTGCGCGCTGGAATGGCTTGTTCCCGCGATCCACGGGCCATCGCGGAGGGTGGCGTCGGCGACCTCGCTGAGGACGAAGCATTTCCAGTCGGGCTTGCGGATCGGACCTTGGCTGGTAGACCCCGCAAACTGGTAGACCAGTGCCTTTTCGGTCAGTCCGGTGCGGCCGACCAGGATCGGGCAGATTTCGCGGCGATGGCCTTGATAGGTGCACACAATTTGACGCTTGTCCCGCATCGCCTCGACGAACAGGGCGTGCATGGGGCTAGGCATCGAGGCGCCCGTCGCGGACCGTGACATGCTGGGCGCGGGCTCCCAGCGCCTCGAAGAGCATGGGGTCGGTGCCGGTCATCAGGCATTGGGTGCCCAGCGCATCGAGGGTTGCAAAGAGCGCCGCCCGGCGGTCCGGATCGAGATGGGCCGCAATCTCGTCGAGCAGCAGGAACGGGGCGATCCCGGTCTGCGCGCTGACGAGGCGGGCATGGGCAAGGACAAGCCCGACCAGCAGGGCCTTTTGCTCGCCGGTGGAGCCGAGGGCGGCCGGCATGTGCTTTTGGGCGTAGTAGACCTCGAGATCGACCCTGTGGGGGCCGTTGACGGTGCGGCCAGCGGCGCGGTCGAGCGTGCGGGTATTTGCCCACAGGTCCCGGAGCTCGGCCTCCAGCTCGGGCGAGGACGCAGGCTCGTGCCGATCCTCAAACAGCGGGGTCAGGGCCAGCTCGGCCGCGGGAAAGGCCAGATCGGCAGCTCCAGCCGCGATTATGGCGCGCAGATGCGCCACGGCGTCGGTTCGGGCGAAATGAAGGGCGGCTGCGTGCGCGGCCATCTCGGCCTCGAGCGCATTGAGCCAGCGGGGATCAGCATTGTCCTCGAGCAGCTTGTTGCGCTGGCGAGTGGCGCTGTCGTAGGCCGCCACGGCAGCCGAATGGGTGGGTACGAGCGTTGTCACCAGCCGGTCGAGAAACCGGCGGCGATCCCCGGCGGGCCCCGTGAAGAGCCCGTCCATGGCGGGCGTCAGCCACAGCAGCCGCAGGTAGTCGCTCATCTCTTCGACAGCGCGAGCGTTGGCGCCATTGATGCGGACGCGTCGACCGCCGTCGGTCGCGGCTCCTGTGCCGATGTCGGCCGGGCCCTCGGGGGTCTCGATGGTCGCGGCGACCGCCCAGGGCTGGTCGGAGGCCTGGTTGGCAAGGGTATCGAAGCTGGCGCGGCGAAGGCCCCGACCGGGCGACAGGAGCGACACGGCTTCAAGCAGATTGGTCTTGCCCGCGCCGTTCGCGCCTGTCAGCACGAGGTGACGGCCATCGAGATCGAGGGCGGCGGCGGTGTAGTTGCGGAAGGCGCTGAGGCGCAGGCGGGAGAGGTGGCGCGCGGACATGGGAGGGAGTTAGCAGATTCTGGCCCGATGCGCCCGGCGTTGCTTACGCTG
>JBIQKK010000013.1:0-20969 GCA_044506585.1 Hyphomicrobiales bacterium | reverse complement strand
GCTGGCGCGCTACACCCGCATCGGCATCAGAACGTAGAGGGCTTTGGTCTCCCCGTCTTCCTTGACCAGGGTAGGCGATCCGGCGTCGTTGAACAGAAACACGGCGTTGTCGGATTTGATCTGGCCGACGATGTCGAGGAGATAGCGCGCGTTGAAGCCGATCTCGAAGCTTTCGGGCTCGAACTCGACTGCGATTTCCTCGGTAGCCGTGCCGTGGTCCGGGTTGGTGACGCTCAGCTCGAGATTGCCGTCCTTGACGGAGAGCTTCACGGCCTTGCCGCCGCGATCGGACGCGATGGTCGAGACGCGGTCGACGGCTATGGCAAAGCTCGCCTTGTCGACACTTAGCTGCTTGTCGTTGTTCTTTGGGGTCACCCGGTCGTAGTCGGGGAAGGTGCCCTCGATGAGCTTACTCAGCAGCACCACGCCATCGAGCGTGAAGCGGATTTTGGTGTCCGAGATTTCGACCTGGACATCGCCCTCGGCTCCGTCGAGCAGCTTTTGAACTTCGCCAACGGTCTTTTTGGGGATGATAATGCCCGGCATGCCACTGGCCCCGGCAGGCGCCGCTGTTTCCGCGCGGGCCATGCGGTGGCCGTCGGTCGCGACGGCACGCAACACCGTCTCCTTGTTGACCTCGAGCGTGTGCATGTAGATGCCGTTGAGGTAGTAGCGCGTCTCCTCGTTGGAGATGGCGAACTGTGTGCGCTCGATCAGCTCGCGCAGCGTCGCGGCCGGGATCGTGAACTCGTGACTGAAGCTACCCGATTTGAGATCGGGGAAACTGTCAGGCGAGAGGCACGCGAGGTGGAAGCGCGAACGGCCGGAGGTGAGCAACATCTGCTCGCCTCCTTCGGTCTCGAGCCGAACTTCGGCGCCGTCCGCGAGCTTGCGGATGATCTCGTAGAGCGTGTGGGCGGGGACTGTGGTCGTCCCCGGAGTCGCCACCATCGCCGGCACGGCTTCGGTAACTTCGATATCGAGGTCGGTGGCGCGCAGGTCGATCCGGCCGTCGGCGGCCTTGAGAAGCACGTTGGCGAGGATCGGATAGGTGTTCCGCCGCTCGACCACGCGATGAACGTGGCCCAGTGATTTCAAAAGTGCGTTGCGCTCGAGTGTGACTTTCATCCTACGCTACCCCCGCCGGCCAGAAGGCCGCGAAACCCCGCGAAATCCGGGCCGCGACCTTGGCAATTCAGGGCCATAAACGCAAGGCCACGGGGGCCGCAGGCGGGCGGTTTCCCGGGAATTTGGCTGCTACTCCAGCCCCAACCGGTTGAGTTCGCGCTCGACCGATCTGAGGCGCCGTTCGACATCGGATTCCGTGCGCGAGAACCGGGACAACATGCGATCCCAGCTGGCCTGATTTTCCTGGCCGGTTGAGGCCAGGTGTTCCGGACGCGACGCAAGTCGACGCACGGCCCGCCGCACGCGCAACACCATAGACGGCAACATCTGACGCTTACTCCAACACGCAACAACCGCAACTGCCCTCTCCGATGGGGAGGGATCCGCTCCGCCGCAGCGGGGCGGAAGCGTCCAAATCTCACTCTTCGAGCATGCGCTTGAGCAGCTCGATCTCCTGCGTCAAATCGGCATCGTCCTTCATCATCTGCTCGACCTTGCGGACCGAGTGGAGGACGGTCGTGTGGTCCCTGCCCCCGAAGCGCCGGCCGATCTCCGGCAGCGACCGCGAGGTCAGGGCCTTGGCCAGATACATCGCGATCTGCCGTGGGCGGACGACGTCACGGGAGCGCCGCGAGGACAGCAACTCGTTGCGCGGCACCTTGTAGTGACGCGAGACAATCCTGAGGATGTCCTCAATGCGGACACGGCGCGTTTCGCGAGCCCGGACGAGGTCAGCGAGCGTGCGCTCCGCGAGCGCGACGGTGATTGGCTCATTGGTCAGCTGGTTGGCGGCGACAAGGCGGTTCACCGCGCCGTCGAGATCGCGGCCATGGCTCACGACGATACGCGAGATATAGTCGAGCACCGCGGGTGGGAAATGGACGCCGAACCGCGTCTGGGCCAGCTCGGCGCGGCGGGCCACGATATTCTTGCGCAGGTCGAGGTCGAAGCCCGTGATGGGAACGACAAGGCCGCCACTCAGCCGAGAGCGGACCCGCTCATCGAGCATGTCCAGATCGCGCGGCGGCGCATCGCCCGCGACGACGACCTGCTTGGCACCGGTCAGCAGCGTGCCGAGCGTATGGCCGAATTCGGTGGCCGACTTACCTTGCAGAAACTGCATGTCGTCGATCAGCAGAAGGTCGACCCGGCGCAGCCAATCCTTGAGCGCGATCGCCGACTGCCGCTGCACCGCCGTGATGAAGTGGTACATGAAATGATCGGCGGTCAGGTAGACGATGTTGCGTCCGGGCTCCGCCGCACCGGCGGCCCAGGCAATGGCGTTGAGCAAATGCGATTTGCCCAGGCCTACGGTCGAATGAATGTAGACCGGATTGAAGCTCACCGTGCCATTGAGCGCGGCGTGCGCGACCTGCTTGGCGATCCCGAGCGCAATTTCATTACTGCTGCCCGGCACGAAGTTTTCGAAAGTCATTTTGGGATCGAGCGCTGATCCCGACAACGCGTCAGCCTTAGGGGCCGTCGCTTCGCGCGAAGGCTTGGCCTGTGGGGCCGCCTCGGTTTCCGGTTCGACCGCCGCGTCCGCCGGCTTTTCCATGCGCGGACGGGCCTGACCGTTGACGCGGACGGTCAGATGCAACCGGGCGACGCCCGGGATTTCCGTCTTGAACACGTCGAGAATCTTCTCGGCGTAATTCGATTGGATCCACGAACACAGGAACCGGGTCGGGACGCTCAGATGCACCCGATCGTCGATGATTTCCTCGAGCTCAAGCCGCGCAAACCATGAGTTGAAGACATCTTCACCAACCTGGGCACGGAGCCGCTGACGCACGCGCTGGAACTGCTCGGAGTCGCTTCGGTCCTCACCCATGGCTGCAATCAATCCCCTGTTGTGTGCGCCTCGCCCGTTCTGTTTGTGGTCAATAGATTCCCCTGCACCGCCAATGCCTGCCGTCATCGTTTTGCTATCTGCCCCGCTCGCCGATAGGAGCCCCCTTCTGGAGGCTCTCAAGTTGTCACTGCGCCTGCCATTCGTGCAGGCAAATTGCTCCGTCTGCCGCTCAATCCATCGCAGCCAGACCTACTCACTGTTACTTTGACACCGGGGAGGAGGACGCCCCGATACGTCTCATCTCTAACGCAACGCGAAGATGAAAATGCTCACACCCAACACATACGCACCGGAGGAAGTCCCCGATCCCTCGATCCGTGCGACCCCGGGGGTCGCCATGACAGAAACATCGGTTGCCATCGCACGCCTGCTACCTAGTACCCAAGGCTCAAACGTCCTCCGCCGCTAACCAACGAGGCCATCTTAGACACGTGATTTTTGATGGTGCAACACGAGTCTTTTTGCCTGAGCGACTTGACTCTGAGCGCTGAATTAGTCGCCGGAATTTGGTTCTCGGAGCCGCTCCGTATGGGAGGCAAACCAAGGCTCTGTGACTCAATGACGATTCAATGCCGCGCAGGCGTTGTAGAACTCTGCTCTAGATTTCTGGCAAGGGGGTGAATTAGGAAGATTCATCTCACAAGGAGAGCGCATGGTGCGGATCAAACCCGGAATGCCCTGCGATTCAAGGTCTTGCGTGAGACCTGCGCAGTGTCACGAAGAAGTCACACAAAGTTTCAGTGGCGCGGTTCTGTTTGGCAGAAAAAACAAAGGCTCCCTTGCGGGAGCCCCTGACACCTCGGCGGTCGGTGCCGATCAGGCCTTGAGAGCCTTCACGCGGTGGTTGAGACGCGACACTTTGCGCGCCGCGACGTTGGCATGCACGATGCCCTTTTGCGCCGAGCGTGCGATCTCGGGCTCGGCGGCCTTGAGAGCGGCGACGGCCTCGTCGTGCTTGCCGCCGGCGATGGCTTCTTCGACCTTGCGGATGAAGGTGCGCATACGCGAGGTGCGCGACTTGTTGATCTCGGTGCGCGCCGCGATCTTGCGGGCGGCCTTCTTAGCCGAAGAGGTATTGGCCATGCGGTCCTCTTTGTCCGGCGGTTCGGGTTAACCCTCGAAGGCCGGAGGTGAAAATGAAAGCGGCGGCACCGGGCCGCCAAAGCTGGCGGGTGTATAGTCGCGGAGGCCCGGGAGGTCAACAGGAGTCTGGATCCCGGGCCTTTTCACGGTTTCTGGCAGACGGGGCAGAAGAAGGTCGAGCGGCCGGACTGAACGATGCGCCGGATGGTGCCGGTACAGCCGGGGGTCGGGCATGGTTTGCCCTCGCGGTCGTAGACGGCGAACCGGTGCTGGAAATAGCCCGATCCGCCGTCGGCATCCCGGAAATCGCGCAGGGTCGAGCCGCCCGCCTCGATGGCTTCCGTGAGCACGGCGCGCACGCCCTGCGCGAGGAGTTCGAGGCGGATAGACGGTTTGCCGGATTTGAGGACCAGCTTCTTGGCCTGCGTGGTGGGGCGGATATGGGCGCGGTGGAGCGCCTCGCTGACGTAGATATTGCCCAGACCGGCCACGACGCGCTGGTCCAGGAGGGCAGCCTTCATCGGCGCGGACTTGCCCTTGAAGCGGGCCGCCATCTGGGCGGCATTGAATTCGTTGCCCAGCGGCTCGGGCCCCAAATCCTTGAGGTAAGGGGAATCCTCATCCTTCTCGAACAGGTCCATGAAGCCGAACCGCCGGGCGTCGGAATAGATCAGTGTCAGGCGCCCCCGTTTGGGATGCGTGAGGGCCACAACGACGTGGTCGTGCTTGATGTCGTCGCCCGGCTCGTAATAGCGCGAGCGCTCCTTGAACTTCCCCTCGGCAAACCGGAAGACACCGGTCATCCCCAGATGGCTCAGCCAGGTCTTGCCACCCGACAGCCGAAACAGCAGGAACTTGGCGCGGCGGCCCACCGACGTGATGGTCTGGCCCTCGAGCGCCGCGGCGAAGCCACGCGGGAAGGGAAACCGTAGATCCTTGCGATTGAGGGTTACTTTGTCGATCCGCGCGCCCTCGAGATAGGGCGCGAGCCCGCGGCGGACGGTTTCGACTTCGGGCAGCTCCGGCACGTGGGAATACCTTGAACAGTGCGCGGCTATGAGCAATTCCACGCCGCGGGTCTCTTCTATATAGAGACGGCCAACCGACAAAGGCTGACAGCAATGGCTGAAACCACGCATTTCGGCGAACGGACCGTGCCCCTCGATGAGAAGCAGGCGCTCGTCGACAAGGTGTTCCATGACGTGGCCGACCGCTACGACCTGATGAACGACCTGATGAGCGGCGGGGTCCACCGGCTCTGGAAGGACGCGATGGTGGCGCGCCTGGCGCCACCCAAGGCCGGATCGGCGCCCTATCGGGTGCTCGACATGGCAGGCGGCACCGGGGACATCGCCGAACGCATCCTCAACGCCAGCGTCGGCTATGCGGACGTCACGGTCGCCGACATCAATGCGGATATGCTGCGCGTCGGCGCGGAGCGGGCGCGGAACTGGCGGTTCGGCGCCAGCGCGAAATTCGTCGAGGCCAATGCCGAGGAGCTGCCATTCGAGGACGAAAGCTTCGACGCCTATACGATCGCCTTCGGCATCCGGAACGTGCCGCGGATCGAGAAGGCGCTGAGCGAAGCCTATCGCGTGCTGAAGCGCGGCGGGCGGTTCCTGGTGCTCGAATTTTCAGCCGTCGACCTGCCGGGGCTCGACCGGCTCTACAGAGAATGGAGCGACCGCGCGATCCCGCCCATCGGGCGGGTCGTGACGGGGGATGCGCAGCCTTACCAATACCTAGTCGAGTCCATCCGCAAATTCCCACCGCCTGGCAAATTCACCGCGATGATCGAGAAAGCGGGCTTCAAGCGCGTGACCCATACCGCCATGACGGGGAATATCGCGGCGTTGCATGCGGCCTGGAAGCTCTAGCGGATGGGCCTTGGCGCGACTTTGCGGTTGATGCGCGCGGGTTTCGTGCTGGCTCGCGAGGGCGCGTTGTCGGTGGTGGACGGCACCGCCCTGCCCCCGGTGATGAAAACCGGCGTACGGCTCGGGCGTCTCATCGAGCGGTGGCGCGTTCGCAAGCGCGGTCCGGTCGAGAATCTGCGCCACGCGCTCAACCGGTTGGGCCCGACCTATGTGAAGATCGGCCAGACGCTGGCGACCCGGCCAGATATCGTGGGGCCGGAGGTGGCGGCACACCTGAGCCTGCTGCAGGACAAGATGGAGCCGTTCGATCCGGCGCTGGTGCCGGCACTGCTGACCGCCGCGCTCGGCGAGCGGGCGGCGGACCTGACAGAGATTTCCGCACCGATCGCGGCCGCTTCGATCGCCCAGGTGCACAGGGCGGTGCTGGTCGACAATGGCACGCGTCGGGCGGTGGCGGTCAAAATCCTGCGGCCGGGCATCAAGGGCCGGTTCCGCGCCGACATCGAGGCCCAGTATGCTGGCGCGGCGCTCGCCGAACGCTGGATGAAGGGCCTGCGCCGGCTGCGGCCTACCGACATCGTGCGCACGCTGGACCGCTCCGCGCGGCTCGAGCTCGACCTGAGGCTCGAGGCGGCATCGATCTCGGAGATGGCCGAGAACATCAAGGACGACGAGGGGTTCATCATCCCCAGTGTCAGCTGGGACCATACCGCCGAGACGGTGCTGACGACGAGTTGGGTCGAAGGCATACCGATCCGCGAGCTCGACGCACTCGACGCCGCCGGGCTCGACCGCAAGGAACTGGCGCGCATCCTGCTCCAGAGCTTCTTGCGCCATGCGGTGCGCGACGGGTTTTTCCATGCCGATCTGCACCAGGGGAACCTCTTCGCCGATGCGGGCGGCAAGGGCATCATCGCGGTCGATTTCGGTATTATGGGCAGGATTACGCGTCGGGAACGGCGATTCCTCGCCGAGATCCTCTACGGCTTCATCACGCGCGACTACCGGATGATCGCCCAGCGGCATTTCGAAATCGGCTACGTGCCCCGGCATCAATCGGTCGATGATTTCGCGCTTGCGCTGCGCTCGATCGGCGAACCGCTGCAGGGCCGTGACGCTACCGCGATCTCGATGGCCAAGGTCCTGGGACAGCTATTTGCGACCACCGAGCTGTTCGACATGCAGACCCGGCCCGAGTTGGTGCTCCTGCAAAAGTCCATGGTCCTGGTCGAGGGCGTGAGCCGGATGCTCGACCCGCAGCTCAACATCTGGACGACGGCGGAACCTGTGGTTGGGGATTTCGTGCGGCGGGAGGCGGGGCCCATCGGGCGGCTCGAGGACCTGCGCGATCATGCCGAGACGGCACTCAACACGCTGGGCAGGCTGCCGGGCCTCGTGACGCGCGCCGAAGCTGCGCTTGACGACTATGATGCCGAGAAACGCTCTCCCGAACGGCGGACTACCCAACGCATGTTCGTCGCCGCGTTCTGGGTGCTGGTGGTGATCGCGGTGGTGCTTGTGGTGCGCCTGTTCATCTGAGCATGATGCCGCGATGACCGAGGTGCTCGACATTGCGTTGACCTATCTTGCGCACGGACGCGGGCTTGCACTGCCCCAGCAGCAGTCGCGGGGTGCGGCCGGCGCCGACCTTTTGGCGGCGCTCGATGCCGCAGCGCCCCTCACCCTCGCACCCGGCGCGCGGGAGGTCGTGCCATGCGGCTTCGCGATGGCGCTGCCTCAGGGATACGAGGCGCAGGTCAGGCCCCGTTCAGGTCTCGCGGCCAACTATGGCGTCACGGTGCTCAATGCCCCGGGGACGATTGATGCCGACTATCGCGGTGAAGTGAAGGTGATCCTCATCAACCACGGCAGCGAGCCATTCGAAATCCGGCGTGGCGACAGGATCGCGCAGATGGTGGTGGCTCCTGTAAGTGCCGTCACCTTCAACGAAAGAGAGAGTCTGGATGATACGGAACGCGGTGGCAGGGGTTTCGGCTCGACTGGCCGCTAGCCTCGTTTTGGTTCTCGGCCTTGCGCTGCCCGCCGTAGCGGCGGACCGGGCGCTGATCAATATGATCGGCTATTCCGAGGACGGCGACTATTTTGCCTTCGAGCAGTTCGGCATCCAGGACGGATCGGGCTTTGCCTTTTCCGAGGTGTTCGTCGTCGACCTCGCCAAGGACAAGTGGACCGCGGGGACGCCGTTCAAGGTCCAGGCAGAAGACGAGACCCGGTCGCTTGCCGAAGTCCGGCTCGAAGCACTGGGCAAGGCCCAGTCCTCGCTCGACAAATACAGGATCGGGGTGCCGGTCGAGATACTGGCCATGATCGGCGAAGGCGAATACGGCGCCGAGACCGGCAAGAGGGTTCACTGGTCGACGCCGGCGTGCTGCGGTCCCGGTTACACACAGGCCGATGCCCAATCGCTGATCCTCGAGGAGCGAGGGGCAACCTCGACCGAAGACTATTGCGAAGACATGAACCCCGTCGGCTACAACCTCTACTATCAGGATCGCTTCGGCCTCAAAGAGGTCCACATGGACAGCGACGTGCTGCCCAAGTCGCGCGGCTGCACGCTCGCTTATCGCATCTACGCGGTGATCGCGCCCTTCTCCGGCTATTACGCACAGGGCTTCACCAGCCGGCGGGTGGCGGTGATAGCGAGCTATCCGTTCGGCTTCGAGGGCGTCGATCGCCGCTTCCTCGTCGTGCCGATCGATCAATGAGCCTCAGCGCCGACGAGACGCACCGCTATGCCCGGCACCTGGTGCTCAAGGACATCGGCGGCGCGGGTCAGCAGAAGCTGAAGGCAGCGCGGGTCGCGGTGATCGGCGCGGGCGGGCTCGGCAGCCCCGTGATCGCCTATCTCGCCGCCGCTGGAGTCGGCACGATCGGGATCATCGACAACGACACCGTGAGCGTCAGCAACCTGCAGCGACAGATCTTGCACCGCACGGAGGATCTCGGAGCCGGCAAGGCTGTGAATGCGGGGCGGTTTGTTGCCGACTTGAACCCTCATGTAAGCCTCGCGGCGCACGAACTGCGGCTCAATGCCGAGAATGCACGCGAGCTGCTTGCGGCCTACGAGGTCGTGATCGATGGGACCGACAATTTCGAAACACGACGGATGGCGGCGGAAGCCGCTGCAGCCTTGAGTCTGCCCCTGGTCTCGGGGGCAGTCTCGATGTGGGACGGGCAGGTGACGGTGTTTCTGCCCGGCGGGCGTCAGTTCGCTGACCTTTACCCCTTAACGCCAGATGCCGCCGATGTGCCGAGCTGCGAAGCGGTCGGCGTGCTGGGCGCGGTGACCGGCGTCATCGGCACGCTGATGGCGATGGAAGCGATCAAGCTGATCACCGGCGCCGGCGATGTACTGGCGGGCCGCCTGCTCCTCTACGACGGCCGCGCCGCACGGTTCACCGAACTCGAATACTGACCGCCGCGCGCTACGCCTCAGATCAGGTCCGGGTGACGAAACACCAGCGTCGCATTGGTGCCGCCGAAGCCGAAGCTGTTGCTCAGGGCAATGCCGACATCGACATTGTCGCGGCGGCTGCGGACGATCGGCATGTCCGCGAACGCCGCATCGAGCGTTTCGATGTTGGCGCTCTCGCAGAGGAAGCGGTGCTGCATCATCAGGATGCAGTAGATCGATTCCTGGACGCCGGTCGCGCCGAGCGAGTGTCCGGTGAGGGATTTGGTCGCCGAGATGGGCGGGCAATCGTCACCTGTGCCGAAGACTTCGCGTAGTGCGTCCATTTCCTTCGCGTCGCCAATGGGCGTCGAGGTGGCGTGCGGATTGATATAATCAACCTTTTCCTTGACCGTTTCGAGCGCCATGCGCATGCAGCGCGCGGCACCTTCGCCCGATGGCGCGACCATGTCGTAGCCGTCCGACGTCGCGCCGTAGCCGGCGATCTCGGCGAGAATCTTTGCACCGCGCGCCCTGGCGTGTTCCAGCTCTTCGAGCACCAGCACGCCCGCGCCGCCCGCAATCACAAAACCATCACGCGCGGCGTCATAGGCGCGGGAGGCTTTGGCGGGTGTCGCGTTGAAGTCCGTCGACATCGCGCCCATGGCGTCGAACAGCATGGACAGAGTCCAGTCGAGGTCCTCATGACCGCCGGCAAAGACGATGTCCTGCTTGCCCATCTGGATCTGCTCGTATCCATTGCCGATGCAGTGCTTGGAGGTCGCGCAGGCTGAGGTGATGGAGTAATTCAGGCCTTTGATGCCAAAGGGCGTCGCGAGCGTCGCGGAAGCCGTCGAGCTCATGGCCTTGGGTACGGCGAGCGGCCCGATTCGTTTTGGCCCCTTTTCGCGGGTGATGTCCGCAGCCTCAACGACCGTACGCGTCGACGGACCGCCGGATCCCATGACGATACCGGTCCGTGGGTTCTGGATATCCTTTTCCTCGAGGCCCGCATCCGCGATGGCCTGTTGCATGGCAATGTAATTCCAGGCCGCGCCCTTGCCCATGAACCGGGTCGTGCGGCGGTCGAGCACCTCAAACGGATCGAGTTTCGGCGCCCCATGCACCTGGCAACGGAAGTTGAGATCCGCATATTCCTGGGCAAAGACGATGCCGGGAGTGGCCGTGCGCAGGCTCTCCAGGACTTCGGCAACATCGTTGCCGATCGAAGAGACGATTCCCATACCGGTGACGACCACTCGCCTCATCGGTGACGCGCTCCCATAAAAGTCCCTTCCTTCGGATACTCTATTTAATCACGAACAGACCGGCGCGCAGGTCTTTTGCCTCGTAGATAAGCTCGCCATCGGCCTTGACCCAGCCGTCCGCGATCCCCAGCACCAGACGCGATCGCATCACGCGCTTGATATCGATGCCGTATTCGACGCGTTTGATGTCGTTGGTGACTTGGCCGGCGAGCTTGATCTCGCCCCCCAACGCGCGGCCGCGGCCGGGCGATCCGCCCCAGCCGAGAAAGAATCCCGTCATCTGCCAGAGTGCGTCGAGGCCTAGACAACCGGGCATCACGGGGTCGCCCTGGAAGTGGCAGGCGAAAAACCACAGGTCGGGCCTTACATCGAGCTCGGCGCGCACCTGGCCGCGCCCGTGACTGCCTCCGGTGTCATCGATCTGGGTGATGCGGTCGAACATGAGCATGGGCGGCAGCGGCAATTGCGCGTTGCCGGGGCCGAACAATTCGCCGCGCCCGCAGGCCAGCAGCTCTTCGTAGCTGTATGCGTTTTGGCGTTCCGCCATGTGCCGCACCCGTCTCTTGATGTGGGGCCGTGTGTAGAGACGGCCCCCCGATGGGTCAAGGACGCCGCGCGCGACGCCCTGACGCTTGTGCCGAAAGGGCGCCAAAGCTATAAGTCGGCTCGAAAAGTAGAGTTTTCTGGGCTTTATGCACGAGCAGCGAATTTTCAGCCGAGCCGTGCCGTCGCGGCGTCCCTGCCTGACGGCCGTACTTCGCATGGCTGGACTGCGGCCGACCCGGCAGCGTGTCGCGCTGGCCGAGATCCTGTTTGGTGGTGCTCACCGGCATGTGAGCGCCGAGGAGCTCCTCGCCGAGGCCCAAAACGCCAATGTGAATGTGTCGCTGGCAACGATCTACAACACGCTGCATCAGTTCCGCGCTGCAGGCCTGCTCCGGGAAGTGGCGGTCGATGCGTCACGCAGCTATTTCGATACGGACACCTCGGATCACCACCATTTTTACCTCGAGGACGAGCAGCGGGTGATCGACATCCCCGCCTCTTCGATCGTGATCCAGAACTTGCCCGAGCCCCCCAAGGGGATGACTGTCACGCACGTCGATGTGGTGGTCAGGGTTCGCAAGGGCAATTAGAGCCCTCAGTCGAAGCTTTCGCCGCGATAGACCCCCCACAGGTCGGATTCGGGAAGATAGCCCGAATAGCTCGCGGATGGTCCGTCCTGCGGATGGTCTGTCGCCACAACGGAACACCAGCCGTCGTCACAGGCCTGAATCTTGACGGGGAAGCCGCTCGTCAGCCAGGCGGCAACGCCAGCCTCGGCGGTGGCCGAGACCCGCAGGGGAACGCGATCGGTATTGGTTTCGGGCAGCACGTAGCCCGCGCGGTTGCCCGAGAGCATGTTTTGATGGACCCAGCCCTCCGAACCGTCGACGTCGCGGATCTTCCGCCAGACGTCGAATTCCTGGAGGATCTCGACCGGCGTGCCGGCGACTTTGTAGATCCAGCTCACGTCGTATTTGGTTCCCGGGCCGACGCGCACGTTGATGGGCGTCGAGCGCGTGGTCACAAAGCGTGGCAGGGGCAGGCCGCTCGGTGTTTCAGCCGCGGCAACCGCTACGGCCGGAGTAAGGGCCAGCACTAGGGCGGGAATGACCCGCAGAAGACGAGAAAGCATCGACAAACCAACGTAACCGGAATTTGCCCTTGGTCTCGCGCGGCGGGGGTGGCCGGCCAGCGAAATGGCATCTCCACTTTCGCGCGCGATGCTTTATCGTTAGCCAACAGACCTTAATGGTCCCTTGAAAGGCAGACCGGCGCCCTTGTCCGACAAGCCGAAAATCCTGGTCTCGCGACGGCTGCCCGAAGCGGTGGAGCAGCGCATGGCAACGCTGTTCGATGCCCGTTTCAATCCGAGCGACGCCCCCTATGCGCCCGACGCGCTGGCCGAAGCGTTGGCCGGGCACGACGTGCTGGTCTCGTCGATCACGGACCGGATCGACGCTGCCTTTATCTCTCGTCTCCCGAGGAGCGTGCGGCTCATCGCGCAGTTCGGCAACGGGTTCGACAACATCGACATCGAGGCGGCCTACGCCGCGGGCCTGACCGTGACCAACACGCCGAGCGTTCTGACCGAAGACACGGCGGACATGGCAATGATGCTGATGCTGGCACTGCCGCGGCGGCTCGTTGAAGGCGCCGAATTTCTGCCACGCGAGGGCCGCTGGCCGGGCTGGTCGCCGACCTGGATGCTGGGCCGGCGGCTCCGGGGGAAGTCTCTTGGCATCGTGGGTATGGGGCGCATCGGAAGCGCCGTCGCAGCACGGGCCAGGACCTTTGGGCTCGCGATCCACTATTACTCGCGCAACCGGCGGCCGCCGCAGCTGGAGGAGCGGCTGGAAGCCACGTTTCACGACAATCTCGACGAGATGGTGCAGGCCGTCGATATCGTCTCGCTTCATACTCCACTCACCCGGGACACCCTGCACATCCTCGATCGCCGGCGCCTCGCGCTTATGCGCCCCGAGGCGTTCGTCGTAAACGTGTCGCGGCCCGAACTGATCGACGAGCAGGCGCTGGTCGATGCGATCGACGGCGGCCGGCTGTGGGGCGCCGCGCTTGACGTTTTCGAGAATCGTGAGGGCATCAGCGAGCGGTTGCTCGGCCTGGCACGAGACCATCGCATCGTGCTTACGGCGCACATGGCGTCGGCCACGCTGGAGGCCCGGATCGAGATGGGCGAGACGGTGATCGTCAATATCCGCGCGTTCATCGATGGCCACCAACCACCGCACCGCGTGTTGCCCGAAACGCGGGCGCGGGCCTAAAGCTCGCGCAAGCGGCGTTCGATGAACCTCCGCTCGGCGCCCTGCTCCGTCAGCTCCAGCGCACGGCTGTAGGCGGCGCGCGCCTCGCCGGTGCGGCCGAGACGGCGCAGCAGGTCGGCGCCAGCGGCGTGGGCGAAGCGGTAGGCGGCGAGCGGGCCGGCCGCCAGCGGCTCGATCAGCGCGAGACCGGCGGCGGGACCGTCGCGCATGGCGATGGCGACAGCACGGTTGAGCTCGGTGACGGGGCCGGGCTCGGCCCTGACCAGCAGATCGTAAAGCGAGACGATGCGGGACCAGTCGGTATCGGTGGCCTCGCGAGCCGCGGCGTGGGTGGCGGCTATGAGCGCCTGGATGGTGTAGCTGCCGACGGGCGGCGAGGCGAAGGCGAGCTGGGCGAGCGCGGTGCCTTCGGCGATCAGGTCGCGGTCCCAGAAGGCACGGTCCTGATCCTCGAGCAGAACGATATCACCGTCCGCCGTCTGCCGCGTGGCGGCGCGCGATTGATGGAGCAGCATGAGGGCGAGGAGGCCATCCACATCGGGCGTCGGATGCAGCTCTTTGAGCAGACGGGCAAGGCGGATCGCTTCGTCGCAAAGCTCGCGGCGGATGAGAGCGTCGCCGCCCGAGGCTTCGTAGCCTTCGTTGAAGATCAGATAGACCGTGTGAAGCACACTATCGAGACGGTCGGGCCACTCGGCAGGCGACGGCACTTCGTAGGGCAGGTTCTCGTCGCGGATGCGTGCCTTGGCGCGGACGATGCGTTGCGCGATGGCGGACGGCTTGCCGAGATAGGCCGCGGCGATCTCTTCGGTGGTGAGGCCGCACACTTCGCGCAGGGTCAGCGCGATCTGCGCATCGGGCGGCAGCACCGGATGGCAGCAGGTAAAGATAAGACGAAGCGTATCGTCCTCGATGATTTCGCGGTCGGGCGGCATCTGATCCTCCTCGGCTTCGAGTTCGCGCCGAAGCTCCGGCGCGAGCAGCTTGAAGCGGCCGGATCTGCGCAACCTGTCGATGGCGCGGAAGCGGCCGGCCGAGACGAGCCAGGCGCGCGGATTGGCGGGAAGGCCCGACACAGGCCATTGCTGCGCCGCGGCGAGGAAAGCATCGGCCAGCGCTTCCTCGGCGAACTCGAAGCCACCGAGCAGCCGGATCAGGCTCGCGAGGACTCGGCCGCGTTCGGCGCGATAGATGCGATCGAGATCGATCATTACGATCCGGGGACGGTGTAGATCGGGCGCACCTCGATGGTGCCGATCTCAGCGAGCGGGATGCCGGCGGCGAGCTGGATGGCTTCGTTCATGTCGCGCGCTTCGACGAGCACGAACCCGGCCATCTGCTCCTTGGTTTCGATGAAGGGACCGTCCGTGGAGGTAGCCGTGCCGTTGCGGACGCGAACGAGGACGGCGCTGTCGCCACCCTCGATGGCCTCGGCGTGGACGAGATGGCCGCGCGCCTTGAGGTCTTCGTCATAGGCGAGCGAGCGGCGGTCGATCTCGCGCCGTTCCACTTCGGGCAGGCTCGTCAGCTTCTCGTGCTCGAAATGCACCAGGCAGATGTATCGCATGGACTGTTCTCCATTGGGTTGGCGCATCTGATCGAACGGGCCGCGGCGGATTCGACATAGGGCTGTCGATTTTTCGCTTCCCGTTCGATCATAGGCGGAAAGCGAGGGAGAAGACGATGCGAATGCTCAAGGGCGGCTGCTATTGCGGGAGGTGCCGGTATGAGGTGCCCGATAGGCTGGAGTTCGCGCAGTTCTGCCACTGCCGGGACTGCCAGAAGCGGAGCGGCACCGGCTACACCGTGTTCGGGCGGACGCGGAAGGAGGCCATCGCCTTCGCACCGGAGGCGACGCTGGGCCGCTATGGCGACGACGGCGGCGCGCTGTACTTTTGCAGCACCTGTGGCTCGCCGCTGTTTGCGACATTCGACGGCGATGAGCTGGCGCATCTGCAACTGGGGACGCTCGACGACGAGCCGACGACGCGGCCGTCGAGCCATATCTTCGCGTCGCGCCGCCGGCCGTGGGACACGATCGACGACGGACTGCCGCAGTATCGCGAGCACGTGCACCAAGGCTGATACAATTAGCGCGAAATTGCGGTGGGGCCAGAAGCCTTCGGAGAAGCTCACGGGGGCAGGATGAGGGGTCAACTGCGAACTCGCGGGGCGCGAGCCATGTCCACGCCGATTGCCGATAGCGCGACCGCGGTCCCCGAAAGCCGCGGGCACAGCAAGCCGCTGCTGCCGCCCGCGATTATCCTGCTTGTCTTTGCGATGGTTGTGATTGCGATCGGGGGGTTCGCGTTCATCGGCGGCGAGCAGAGTTCGCTCAGCGCGTTGCGTGGCAAGGCCGATGCGATGCGCGAGGCGCAGGCTGCCCTTTCGCGGACAGATGCCAGCGCGGCCCATGTGCTTGCCGGCGAAGGCGTTGCGCTGCCCCGGTTCTTCTCAAATGTCGAAGCGCTCAAAGCGCTCCGGGCTGACACCTTCGACGCCATGGGGGTCGGTGTTCCGCTCGATGCGCTGCTCGACCAATGGAGCACGGCAACGACGCTGGCGGTCGCCGGTCAAGTGGCGAATGCACGCGCATTTCTCACAGCCCAGAATACGGACTCAACCCTGGAAGTCGTCACGGGCGCGATGGCATCCGCACTGGCGGCAGCGCAGGAATCTTTCGAACGACATGAGCAGCGAACACAGCTCTTCACGCTGGCCGTGCTGCTGCTCCAGGTGCTGAGCGGCACACTTGCGATCACCGCGATGTTCTTTGCGTTCCGCTCGAGTGCACGCGAAGCGGATGGGCGCTCGGCCGCGCTTCAATCTGCGGACAGCTCGCGCGAGCAGGTGGCCCGATTGTTCGAGATGGCCGACGTCCTTCAGAGCGCAACCGACTATGGCGACGCCAACCAGGTCCTGAAAGCGACGGCGGCGGATTTGCTCGAAGGGTTCGGCGGTGCGCTCTATGTCTTCAATAATTCGCGCGACCGGCTGGTGCTGTCGACAAGTTGGGGGCGCGAGGCCGGCGAGGCGCCGCAGGAGACTATCTCGCCCGACCGGTGCTGGGCGCTCAAACGCGGCAAACCGCATCTCAACCGCCCCGACAGCAGCAAGCTGTGCTGCGAGCATCATCATGGCGACGATACCGTGCTCGAAATCCCGATGATCGCCCGGGGCGAAATCATGGGACTGTTCCAGATCTTTGCAACCGGAGAAGATGCCGAAGCGCGGCTCGACGGCGTCACCGGACTCGCAACCGCCATCGCCGACGGCATGAGTCTTGCGCTCGCCAATATGGGACTGCGTGAGAAGCTGCGGAACCAGGCGTTGCGCGATCCGCTCACCGGCCTCTACAACCGGCGTTACATGGAGGACTGCCTGCAGCGTTTCGTGCGGCTCGCCGAGCGTGAAAATCGTGAGGTGAGCATCGCGATGATCGACCTCGATCATTTCAAGCAGCTCAACGATGAACACGGCCACGCCTTCGGCGATGCCGTGCTGCGCGATACGGCCATGGCGATCGTTGGATCACTGCGCGAAACCGACGTGGTCTGCCGATATGGCGGCGAGGAGCTGGTCGTGATCCTGCCCGACTGCAACCTCGAGCGCGCGGCCGACAAAGCTGAGACGCTCCGGCTAAGGGTCGAGTCGCTGAGCAAGACACATGGCGCGCCGATCTCGGCCTCGTTCGGGGTGGCCTCGGTACCGTACACCTCGACGGGCGTCATGGACCTGCTGGCCGCAGCGGATGCGGCGCTCTACAAAGCCAAGCAGGACGGGCGCAATCAGGTCGTCGCCGCCCCCACCCGCCCCTTCCACCTAGACCGGCTCGAGGACGAGTTCGAGCCTGCGCCCCGGCTCGAGGCGGCTGAGTAGCCTGCCCTACCGGCCCAGCGCCTCTTGGTCGGCCAGGATGCGCTCAATCATCGGCTCGCTGTCGGCATTGTAGGGTGTCTTGGACGCCTGCCGCTTCTTGAAGTACCGCACCGGCTCGGCCAGAATTTTCGCGAGGTCGGTCTCGCAGGTGAAGTCGCCCGCGACGCGCTTGATCTTGGAATTGTCGAACAGCACCGTCCAGCTCTTGTCGCCGAGCAGCGGTCCCGCCCAGTCCGGTTGATAACGCACGACCGTATCGGTGGGGACGTGGACGATCTTGGCCTCGACGCCGAGGCCGGCGGCGATGGTCCGGTAGATGGCGTCCCAGGTGAAGCCGGCGTCGCCGGTGATATGAAAGTCTTCCCCGAGTGCCGCCTTGTTGCCGAAGAGCTTGACGAAAGGTTTGGCAAAGTCCTCCGAACGCGTCAGCGTCCAGATCGACGTGCCGTCTCCCGTAACCAGGATCGGCTTTCCGGCGAGCATTCGGTAGGCGACGACATCGCCCTCATTGAGCATGGTGGGCAGGCCCGAGCGGACGGTGTGGCTGGGACGCACATTGGTCCAGGGCAGCTTGCTCGCCTTCATCATGTTCTCGCAGGTGATCTTGTCCTGCGAATAGCGCCAGTAGGGATTGTGGGCGGGCGTCTGCTCGGTGGTGATGTATTCGTAGATGCTCTTTTTATAGACCGAGGCCGATGAGATGAAGATGTACTGGCCGGTCCTGCCGGTGAACACATCGATGTCCTGCTGCATCTGTTCGGGCGTGAACACCATGAACTGGGCCACGACATCCCAATTGCGTTCGCCCAGTTGCCTATAGGACGCCGGGTCCTTCATATCCCCCACGATCGACTCGACGCCGGCCGGCAGCGGCTCCTGGCGTTGTCCGCGGTTGAAGACCGCAACTTTGTGCCCCTCGCTTAGTGCAAGTTCCACGCAAGGCAGCGAAATCTGGCCCGTACCGCCGATGAAAAGCACGTTCATCCTGTTCCTCCCGTTTGACGCGGGAGGTTAGCGGCACCGGCCGTCTTCGCATACCCTAAAGAGATGCCCGCCTGATTGCCGCAGCGCCGAGAAGAAGGCCGATCACTGCAGTGACACAGGCGACAAGGATCCCGAGTCCGATTTCGACGGTGAACAGCTCGCCACGGAACAGGGCTCGCTCGGCATCGACGATGTAGCTCAGCGGATTGAAGCGCGAGGCGATGTAGAGCCAGTTCGGCGCGAACTGCATCGGCAGCAGCACGCCACCGAGCAGCATCAGCGGCAGCGAGATGGAGTGCGAGACGAGATAGAACAACGATCCATCGTGCTTGGTGACTATGGCTAGGGCATAGGAGAGTGCCGCCACACCGATGCCGAAGATGAGGAAGATGGCAAGACCGAGCAGCATCGGCGCAGGATAGAGGGTGAGGCCGAAGGGCGCGGCGACGACGATCAGGATCAGCGCCTGAACCAGCAGCGGCGCGAGTTCCTTCAGCGCACGGCCGACGAGAATGGCAGGACGGCTCATCGGTGTTGCGAGGAAGCGCTCGAAGCTGCCCGAGGCGAGCTCTTCGGTCAGCGCCCAGCCGCAGGGCGCGAGCGTGAACAGCACAATCATCGCCAGCATGCCGGGGACGAACCATTGGAGCGGAGCACCTCCCTGCCCTTCTGCGCCAGGCATGCCCGCCAGCAACGGCACGAAGAGCGCGAGGTAGAGCAATGGCTGCGCGAGGCCGAACAGGACGTAGTACCAGCTGCGCATGGTGGGGCCGATCTCGCGGCGGAAGGAGAGTGCGGCGTCGTGGACGAACATGGTGTGCCTCCGGTCAGGCTGCGGCGGCGTCGCGGAGCGAGCGGCCGGTGAGATTGAGGAAGACATTGTCGAGGGTCGGACGCCTGACGGTGGCGGTGCCGACTTCGATGCCGGCAGCATCGGCGTCGCGGATGAAGCGCGGCAGCAGCGCCTCGCCATTGGCCGCGGTAAAGCGAAGGACATTGTCCGTAGCAGCAATATCGCGCGCGTTGAGGACATTGGCGGCGAGCGCGGCGGCGGCCGTCGCTTCGGCGGGCGCCGAAAAACGCAGTTCCAGCGTATCGCCCCCGATGCTCGCCTTCAACGCTTCGGGTGTGTCGTCGGCGATGATCTTGCCGCCATCCATCACCATCACGCGCTCGGCCATCGAATCGGCTTCATCGAGATAGTGCGTGGTGAGGAAGATGGTCATGCCCGTCTGTTTGCGGAGCCTCGTGATGTGATCCCAGAGGTTGGCGCGGCTATGCGGATCTAGGCCAGTTGTGGGCTCGTCGAGAAACAGGATCGAGGGCGTGTGCATAAGGCCGAGAGCGACATCGAGCCGGCGCTTCTGGCCGCCCGAGAGCGAGGCGCAGTCGCGCTTCTCGAGCCCTTCGAGTTCGAGCATGGCAAGCAATTCTGTCGCGCGCTTTCTGGCGGCGGTGCGGTCCATGCGCTGGGCGGCCCCTTGCACCAGCAGCTCGTCGAGCACGCGATGATAGGGGCCGGAGCCGGTGCCCTGGCCGACATAGCCGATCTTGCGGCGGACCGCTTCGGGTTCGCGAGCCATGTCATGGCCGGCGATCACGGCGCCGCCGGTGGTGGGCGGCAGCAGCGTGGTCAGCATGCGGGTCGCGGTGGACTTGCCCGCGCCGTTGGGGCCGAGAAAGGCGACAAGCGCGCCTTCCTCGATATCGAAGGAAATGCCGCGGACCGCCTCGACGGGACCGGCCTTGGTCTTGAAGGTGCGGGTCAGCTCGCGGGCCTGGATGGCGGTGGGCATGGGACGCTCCGTCTGGTCAACGCTGGGCAGAGAGTGTATTAATTCTGTGCGGTGTACGCGGTTTATCCATAACAACGTGCGCTGTAAATAGTTATTTTGAGGCCCCTATGAGCGACGAGATTGCCGGCCGCGGCGACCCGCTGAAATCATTGAAGCTTTTGTGGGAGGGCAATGAGCCGCCCAAGCGCGGGCCGCGCCCAAAGGTGGAACTGGCAGCACTGGTGAGGGCGGCCATCGACATCGCCGACGCGGAGGGGCTGGCGGGCGTCAGCACACGGCGCGTGGCCGAAAAGGTCGGCATCTCGCCGATGAGCTTTTACACCTACATCCCCGGCAAGGCCGAGCTGCTGGACCTGATGATCGATACCGTCAGCGCGATCGAGATCGGCGAGATTCCCGAATTCGACCCCAAGCAGTGGCGGCAGAACTTGACGATCATGGCCGTGGGGCTCAGGCAGTTCTACCTGCTCCATCCCTGGGTGCTGGACCTTGCCGCGCACCGGCCGGTGCTCGGCCCGGGCACGATGGCAACCTATGAGTTCGCGCTGCGGGCCGTCGACGGGCTCGGGCTCACGCCGGTCGAGATGGATCTGGTGGTCACCACCATCGGCGCCTATGCGATGGGCGCAGCCCGACCCCAGGCACAAGCCCGCAAGCTGCGCGAAGCCACCGGCCTCAGCGATGACCAATGGTGGTACACCATCGAGCCCTATCTCTCGACTCGCGACTTCGGCCCCTACCCCGTGGCGCAGCGCATCGGCCCGATCGTCGGCGAACTCTACGGCCTGGGCGACCCCGACATGGCGTTCAAGTTCGGGGTGGAGCGACTGCTGGATGGATTTGCAGTGCTGATCGAGCG
>JBIQKK010000110.1:0-6882 GCA_044506585.1 Hyphomicrobiales bacterium | reverse complement strand
GAGCACATCATTCGTAATGATGGGGTCGCGTGTTCGAGTCACGCAAGCGGCACCAGCCCCCTTGCCGCAGAACGTCGTCAAATCCGCGCATTCTGTTTCATTGATCGTTTATCCTCCGGGCAAGTGCGGGAGGGAATTCACTTACTGCTAACACCATAAGCGCCCTATGGGAGCCGGCAATGACAGCCAAGCCTCCAGGAGGACGCCATGTCGCTGAAAGCGGCGCTACTCGCATGCACCATCGGGTGCCTGACAATTTTTCCGGCCGCGGCCGACGACTGGGCGGTACTCCGCCTCCGGGGCCAGGTGGTCCAGTTCGTCGACGGTGAATGGCTGCCGCTCAAGCGCGGCGCCGTGGTTCCCGACAGCCGCGTGATCCGCACGCTCAAGAACGGGAACGTTACCTTCAAGCGCGGCGACGAGACGGTCAATCTCGCATCCGACACGCAGATCCGGATTTTCGACAAGGCCGGCGAGAAGCCCTTCACCACGGTGAAACAGGATTTCGGCACGGTCACCGTCAACGCCGAAGTCAAGAACGTCGAACACTTCGCCGTGCAGACGCCGTATCTCGCCGCCGTCGTCAAGGGCACGCGCTTTGTGGTGGCGTCGGATGACGAAGGCGCGAGCGTCGCGGTCGAACGCGGCCATGTTACCGTGGAGGATCGCGCCGATGGCGCGCATGTCACGGTCGCCGCCCGTCAGTCCGTCTCGCTCGACAGCGCACAGGGTACGCTTGAAGTCCAGGGCAGCGGCAAGCTGCCGCCGGTTCTGGATCGCCAGGGCCGGGTGCTTCCCGATGATGCGTCGCCGCCGCGTGGCCCGGGTGCAAACAACGCCGGGCGCAACGACGACAACGGCGAGGCCAAGGGCAAGGGTAAGGGCAAGGATGGCGACAAGCCGGACAAACCCGGCAAAGACAACGGCCCCAGGGCAGACAAGCCGGCGAAGTCCGATCCGCCCGGTAAATCCGAGGAGCGCGGCGGCCCCGGCAAAGGCAACGCCGGTCCTGCGGGCAACTCAGGTCCCGGCGGCGGTGGCAATTCCGGCCCCGGCGGTGGTGGCAAGTCTGGACCGGGAAGCGCCGGTCCTGCCGGCAACTCGGGGCCCGGCGGCGGTGGCAGTTCGGGGCCGGGAGGCGGTCCCGGCAGCAACTCCGGCCAAGGCGGCGGCAAGGGCAAGCACTAAACCGGCAGGATCGGGGATCATGGGCCGATGAGACGGCAGGCTCGTCCCGCGCGGGAGCGGCATCACCCCATCGCGTCAGCGGCGATCGCGGCTCTCTTCGCCCTGCTGGCCCTCGCCTCGCTGCTGGGTGTCTTCACGCCGCTCGACACCTGGCTGGAGGACAAGCGCTTCGCGGCCGCCACGCGCGCGCCAACCGGGGACATCGTCTTTATCGACATCGACTCGGCGAGCCTGAGCGCCGTGGGCGTGTGGCCCTGGCCGCGCAGCGTTCACGCCACCATCCTCGACCGGCTGATGGAGCTGGGCGCGACCGAAACTGTTTTCGACATCGATTTCAGCAGCGCCTCGACCCCACAGGAAGATCGGGCGCTCGCCCGGTCGCTCGGCGACGCCGGCGGCTATGCTTTCCTCGCCGCTTTCCACCAACGCCGCGCGCCGGAAGTGGAAGGCGATTACAACCTGCCGCTTCCCGAATTCCTCGCCGAGGCCGCACCCGTTGCCGTCAATGTCGGAACGGACGAACACGGCACGGTGCGCACGTACCCATACGCACTCGCCTTCGGCAGCGAGATCGTCCCCTCCGCGGGCGCGCTCCTGTCGGGAGCGAGCCACGCGCCCATCGCGGAATTCGGTATCGATTTTTCGATCGACGCTGCCGCAGCCGACCGCATCAGCGCCATCGATCTTATCGACGGCTCAGTCGATGCGGCACGCATCGCCGGCAAGCAGGCCATCATCGGCGCGTCGGCAGTTGAACTTCGCGATCTGTTCGCCGTTCCAGGCCAGGGCATCCTGCCGGGCGCGCTCATCCAGCTGCTCGCTGCAGAAACGCTGAAGCAGGGCCGCGCGCTCGAACCGCTGCCGGGCTGGATCGGTTTGCTTGCCTGCTTCGCGCTGGGCATCATCGCCATCGGCGCCCGCCGCAGCTTGTCGCTTTGGCCTGCCGTCGGGCTCGCACTGGCAATCTCCGCCGCCGCCGAAGCCGCCGCGATCTTTGCACAGGTCCAGTTCGCGGTCGTCGCCGATACCGCGATCGTCCATGCGTCCACGGCCGCATTGGCGCTCAGTCTCATCCTCAGCGAACTTGTTGCCCGCGGCCTCAGGCATCGCCGCGCCGCCCGCGAACGCGACACCGCCCGCCGCATCCTCAACCGCGTGGTGACCGACAATTTCGACGGCGTGGTCGTCGTCGATCACTCGCGCCGGATCGTCGCGGCGAGCGATGCCGCCGAACGCATGATTGGCCTCCCACTGACCGGGCGTGAGGTGAACGACGTGTTGCCGCTCGAAATGGTCGGCATTGTCGATGCGACGCTCGCAAGCGTCGGCGGCGAAACACCTACGCCGCGCGAGCTGCAGCACAAATGTCGCACGGGCGACCGGCTGCTCGAATATGTCGCGCGCCGGTCCGAGGTGGAACTTGAAGGCGCGACCGGTGTCGTCGCCTGCCTCACCTTCCGGGACATCACCGAGCGCCGACGCGCCGAGGATCGCCTGCGCTATCTGAGCGGACACGATCCCCTGACCGGCGCGCTTACCCGCGCGAGCCTCATCGAACAGATCGACGCCGTGCAAGCCGAGCATTTTGCCATCGTGTTCGTTGACCTGCGGCGCTTCCGCGTCATCAACGACACTCTCGGGCACAGCCAGGGCGATATGCTCCTGCAGCAGGTCGTGAACCGGCTCAACAGCATGGGGCCCGACATCGTCGCACGGCTGGGTGGCGACAGCTTCGCGGTGCTCGTGCCCGATGCGGATTCGCAGCGGCTCAGTGGCTATTGCCGCGCGCTCGTCCAATGGCTGTCCTTCCCTTACGAGCTGGCCGATCACCACCGGGCTATCATCGCGGCCAGCGCCGGAGCGACGACGACGCGCCATTCGGGACGCAATGCAGAGACGCTGCTGAGCCACGCCGATATGGCGCTCTCTGCCGCCAAGGAAAAGCGCGGCAGCGGTATCGCCCTGTTCGAGCCTGCGATGAACGATAGGCTCACCGACAGCCAGCGGATGGACACGGCCCTGCGCACGGCCATCCTCGAAAGCCATTTCCGCCTCGCCTTCCAGCCGCAGGTCGAGATCGCAACCGGCAGGGTCCGCGGCGCCGAGGCGCTGGCCCGTTGGCACGATCCGGTGCTGGGTGAGATTTCACCCGGCCGCTTCATCCCGGCTGCTGAGGAGACCGGGTTGATCGTCGAGCTTGGCCGATGGGCTCTCGAGACGGCCTGCCGGCTCGCGGTTTCGTGGCCCGACGACATCGTGGTGTCCGTCAACGTCTCGGCGGTTCAGTTCGAACTGTCCGATGTGGTCGCAGACGTGCGTGCGGCCTTGTCGAAGGCCGGCCTTCCGCCGCAGCGGCTCGAAGTCGAGATTACCGAGAGCGCATTCGTCGGGGACGTGACGGCCGTCAGCCAGGTGCTGAGCGACCTCCGCGCGATGGGCGTCGGCATCGCGCTCGACGATTTCGGCACGGGTTATTCGTCGCTGAGCTATCTGGGCACCCTGCCCGTCGACAGGATCAAGATCGACCAGAGTTTCGTGCGGCGCCTGCCGGGGGATTCCCAGGCCGCCGCGATTACGCAGGCGGTCATCGCGATCAGCCGCGCCCTGGGCAAATCCATCATCGCCGAAGGCGTCGAGGACGTGCAGCAAGGGCTGCTGCTCGACAGCCTCGGCTGCCACATGGCCCAGGGCTATTTCTACGGCCGGCCGATGAGCGCGGCCGACCTCGCAACTCACATAGCGGCCTCGCGCATGGGCAACGTGGCCTGAGCGAGCGCGGCGGCCAGATCCCAGGCCAGGCCCTAGTCGAAGAAGTCCGAATCTCCGTCCTGGAGGTACTTCTTTGCCTCCTTGGGCAGCAGGTTCACGCCCAGCCCCGGGCGATCGAACACCTCGATCATACCGTTCTTGACCGGAACCCCGTCGAACCCTTCGGTGATGTCGTACCAGAACGGCTCGAAGCGCGCGGGGAACTCGAAGGCGATGAAATTGTCGGGCATGGTCGCGCAGACCTGGACCAGCGCCGCAAGGCCGAAGATGCCGTTGGCGGTGCCGTGCGGCGCCATCGCGAGACCGTGGAGGTCGGCATATTCGGCGATCCACTTGATCTCGGCGAGGCCGCCGACGTCGCACGGATCGGGCCCGACGATGTCGATCGCGTGGGTTTCGATCAGCGCCTTGTAGTTCTGGCGGAGATAAATCTGCTCCCCGGTATGGATCGGTGTCGTCGTAAAGGGCGTCACCTCGCGATAGACGTCGGGATTGACGTAGGGCACGTAGTCGCCCGTGATCATGTCCTCAATCCACAGCAGGTGCAGATGCTCCAGCGCCTTGGCAAAGCGCAGCGCGTCGTGCGGCAGAAAGCCCGGGCCCGCATCGAGCGCGAGGCCATAGCCCGAGCCCAGGGTGCGCTTGGCGGCTTCGACGCACGCAACGAGATGGTTGAACCCGTCCTCGCTCATCAACCCCTTGTGCGGATAAGGGAAGGGCGCGTCGTGCTGGACGTCGCCATAGTAGAAATTGGGAACGTCGCGCACCATTGAGGAATGGAACGAAGTCGGCAGCTTGAACATGGTGAAGCCCTCGGGCAGCGCCATGCCGTATTCCGCCCACTTTGCGTAGTCGTCGGGTGTGTGGCCGACATCGAGCTCGTGGTGATAGAGCGTACGGTAGGTGCGCACCTGGTCGCGCACCTTGCCCCCGAGCAGCCGGTAGACCGGCAGGTTCGCGGCCTTGCCCGCGATATCCCACAATGCCGTTTCGATCGCGCTGACGGCCGCGCCCCACGGCTTGAAGCCGCCACGCACCCGGATGCGGCGCACCACGCGCTCCACATTCACCGGATCCTGCCCGACGATCCAATCCTTGAGCTGGAGCACGATGGGCTGCAGGTAGGGCTTGGGCGTCTCAATCTGGCTCCAGCCGGTAATGCCCTCATCCGTCGTGATCCGGATGACGGGGCTGTTGGCGATAACGGCACATTTGACGTCGGTAATCTTCACGCTGGTTCTCCACGAATCTTGCCCAGATGAGAGGCCTTTCACGCGGAACTGGCAAGCGGGCGCGAGGGACGCCCGGGCGGCTACTGTGTCGCGGCCAGGGCTGCCGTTGCCTTTTTGACCCCGCCGTCACATTCTGATTTGACCAGCCGGTCAATCCGGACGGAGCGCGGGAAGACGCGCCGGAGGAGCATGCAAAAGATTATCGAAGCGCTTGAGGCGCGGCGCGCGCAGGCGCGGCTCGGCGGCGGGCAGAAGCGGATCGACGCCCAGCACAGCAAGGGCAAGCTGACCGCCCGTGAACGTCTCGACGTCCTGCTCGATCCGGGAAGCTTTGAAGAATACGACATGTTCGTCACCCACCGGGCGCGCGATTTCGGGATGGATGAAACCGTGATCCCGGGCGACGGCGTCGTCACTGGCTGGGGCACGATCAACGGCCGCATGACCTACGTCTTCAGCCAGGACTTCACCGTATTCGGCGGCTCGCTCAGCGAGACCCACGCCCAGAAAATCTGCAAAATCATGGACCTCGCCGTGCAGAACGGCGCGCCGGTGATCGGGCTCAACGATTCCGGCGGGGCCCGCATCCAGGAAGGCGTCGCCGCGCTCGGCGGCTATGCCGAAGTGTTCTGGCGCAACGTCCAGGCTTCCGGCGCCGTACCGCAGATTTCCGTCATCATGGGCCCGACCGCCGGCGGAGCGGTCTATTCGCCTGCCATGACCGATTTCATCTACATGGTCCGCGATACCAGCTTCATGTACGTCACCGGCCCGGACGTGGTGAAGACTGTCACTTCCGAGATCGTGACGCATGAGGAGCTCGGTGGCGCCGGCACGCATACCAGGGTGAGCGCGGTCGCCGACGCAGCCTTCGACAACGACATCGACGCGCTGCTCGAAGTGCGCCGGCTGTTCGACTTCCTGCCGCTCAGCGCCAACGCCAAGCCGCCGCGTGTCGCGACCCACGACACGATCGAGCGCCGCGACGATGCGCTGGACACGATCATCCCCGACAGCGCCAACAAGCCCTACGACATGCGCGAAGTGGTGCTGCGCCTCGCCGACGAAGGCGACTTCCTCGAATTGCAGAAGGAGCACGCGGCCAACATCCTCACCGGCTTCATCCGGCTCGACGGCGAAACGGTGGGCGTGGTCGCGAACCAGCCGCTGGTGCTCGCCGGCTGCCTCGATATCAATTCGAGCAAGAAGGCCGCACGCTTCATCCGCTTCTGCGACTGTTTCGACATTCCAATCCTGACCCTGGTCGACGTCCCCGGTTTCCTGCCCGGCACCGCGCAGGAATATGGCGGGATCATCAAGCACGGCGCCAAACTCCTCTTCGCCTATGCCGAAGCCACCGTGCCGAAGGTGACGGTGATCACCCGCAAGGCCTATGGCGGCGCCTATGACGTGATGGCGTCAAAGCACATCCGCGCCGATGTCAACTACGCCTGGCCGAGCGCCGAGATCGCGGTGATGGGCGCCAAGGGCGCGACCGAAATCCTCTATCGCGCCGAGTTGGGCGACAAGGACAAGATCGCCCGCCGCACCGCCGACTACGAAGCGCGCTTCGCCAATCCCTTCGTCGCCGCCGAACGCGGCTTCATCGACGACGTGATCATGCCGCATAGCACGAGACGCCGCGTGGCGCGGGCCTTCCGGACACTGAAGAACAAGCAGGCGACCGTGCCCG
>JBIQKK010000109.1:2054-7055 GCA_044506585.1 Hyphomicrobiales bacterium | reverse complement strand
ACGTCGGCGAGGCGGACGAAGGTTTCCACCTTGGCCTTTGCGAAGGTATCGGCAGAGAGTTTGTCGGCGAGGACGTACTTCTCACCCTTCGCGGCCCAGTTGCCTTCGGGCGCGGCGGTGACCTCATAGAGGCCGTAGGCGATGCGGTTCGAGTAGGAGATGGCGCGATTGGCCGGAATGGTCCACGGCGTCGTCGTCCAGATGACGATCGAGGCGTTGAGATCCTCGAAGGTGTGCGAGCCGAAGGCGCCATTGCCCGAATGGATCGGGAACTTCACCCAGATCGCGTCGGACTCATAGTCCTGATACTCGATCTCGGCTTCGGCCAATGCAGTCCGCTCGACCACCGACCACATCACGGGCTTGGAGCCGCGATAGAGCTGCCCCGACATCGCGAGCTTGTGCAGCTCGCGCGCGATCTGCGCTTCGGCGTCGAAGCTCATCGTGAGGTACGGGTTGGCCCAATCCCCCACCACGCCCAGCCGCTTGAACTCCTCGCGCTGGGTGTCGACCCAATGCTGCGCGAAGCTGCGGCACTCGGCGCGGAATTCGTTGATGCCGACGGCGGATTTGTCCTGGCCCTTGGCGCGGTACTGCTCCTCGATCTTCCACTCGATGGGCAGGCCATGGCAGTCCCAGCCGGGGACATAGGCCGCATTGTAGCCGAGCATGTTCTTGGACCGCGTCACGAGGTCCTTGAGGATCTTGTTGAGCGCGTGCCCGATATGGATGTTGCCGTTGGCGTAGGGCGGGCCGTCATGCAGCGTGAAGAGCGGCTTGCCGTGCTGCCGGTTGCGCTGCTGGCGGTAAAAATCCATGTCTTCCCAGCGCTTCAGCCACTCGGGCTCACGGGCGGGCAACCCGGCGCGCATGGGGAAATCGGTCTCAGGCAGAAACAGGGTCGCGGAATAGTCGGTCTCGGCCGCGGCCTTTGGCGTATCGTTCATTTTAGGCTCGAGTGCGGAAGTGCGGGCCTTTTAGCGGCAAAGATCGCGTGTTTGCAAATTCGTTGAGCTGGCCAGTTCGCCTGCCGCGCCGCAGCAGTGGCGGCACGCTACCCGAAAAACCCCAGCGTGCGATCGAGGTCGCCGAGCGGGCCGGCCGTGGCGAGGGCTTCGCGGGCCTTGCGGCTGTCGCGGTCCATGGCGGCGATCAGCTCGTCGAGGCCGGCGAACTTCTCCTGGCCGCGGATGTGGGAGACGAGGGCGATCTCGAGGTAGCGGCCGTAGATGTCGGCGTCGAAGTCGAACAGCACGGTCTCGAAGGGCGGCAGCTCATTGTTGAACATCGGCTTGCCGTAGCCGGCGACGCCGTCGAGCAGCTTCTCGCCCAGCCGGGCACGCACGGCATAAACGCCCTGCGCCAGCCCGAAGGTCGAGCTCGTCGCGAGGTTGGCGGTGGGATAACCGAGCTCGCGGCCCCGCCGGTCGCCCTTGATGACCTCGCCGCCGAAGAACCAGTGATAGCCCAGCATGCCGTTCGCCGCCGCGACGTCGCCGGCCGTCAGCGCAGCGCGGATGCGCGAGGAGGAGACGGGCGCCTCGCCTTCGGGCAGCAGGTCGAGGATATCGACGGAAAAGCCGTGCAGCTTGCCCGCCGCGCGCAGGAAATCGGGCGTGCCCCGGCGGTTGTGCCCGAAATGGAAATCGGCGCCGACAACAACACCCGAAACGCGCAGCGCTTTCACCAGGAAGCGCGAGACGAAGTCCTCGGCCTCGACCATCGACAGGTCGCGGCTGAAGGGCATCAGCACGATGCCGTCGAGCCCGAGCGCCGCGGCGAGACGCGCCTTCGCGTCGGGGGGCGTCAGCCGGAACATGAAGGGCGCAGGCGCGAACACGTCGCGCGGATGCGGCTCGAAGGTCAGCATCACGGCCGGGGCGCCGGCCGCTTTCGCATGCGCCTTCAGTCGCGCCAGCACCGCCTGATGGCCGCGGTGCACGCCATCGAAAGAGCCGATGGCAACTATGGCACCCTTGAGCGCCTCGGGCACCTTGTCGAGCCCGTCGAGCCGATAGAAGCTGGTCACGGAGCGATCCGTCTTGCTGAGTTGCCGCTATATGGCAACCGCGCGTCTACCACGCAAGCCGCGGCATGAAGGCCCTGAGCCGCGCCCCGCTGGGTGCCACCAACTCGCGGATGGCCGCGGGATCGGGCGAACCGAAGGCGTCGAGCTCCTCGGCGTGAATCGAGCCGGTGACGAACAACAGATCGAGGCCCGCATTGGCCGCGCCGATCGCATCTGTCCGGACAGAATCGCCGATCGCAAGGATGCGGCTGCGCTCCAGCGGCCGGCCGGCAGCACGTTCGGCCTGCTTCAGCGCTTCGTCGTAGATCGGCCGGTAGGGCTTGCCGGCCATGAGGATGCGCCCACCTCGCGCTTCGTAGAGGTCGGCCAGGGCGCCGCCGCAATAAAGGAGCCGGTCGCCATGTTCGACCACGCGATCGGGATTGGCGCAGATCATGGGCAGGCGGCGCTCGCGCCAGATCTTGATGCGATCAGCGTAATCGTCCGGCGTTTCGTCGTCATCGTCGAGGTCGGTGACGATCACGGCCCTCGCGGCTTCCGCCGGCCCGAGCGTGATGTCGAGTCCCTCGAACAGGCCGTCATTCTCGTCGGGCGGCCCGACATAGTGCAGCACCTGGCCCCGATATTGCGCCAGCATGGCGCGCGTCATATCGCCGGACGAGACGATCGCGTCATAGGCGTCGCGCGGGACGTAGAGCGTATCCAGCATGCGCGCGATCGGCGGCGAGGGCCGCGGGGCGTTCGTGATCAGGACCACCCTGCCCCCGCCCGCGCGGTAGTTGCGCAGAGCCTCCACCGCGGATGGATGCGCCGCGACGCCATTGTGAATGACGCCCCAGACGTCCGATAGAATGGCATCGTAGTCCCCGGCGATATCCGAAAGTCCTGTCATGCCTCAGGCTTCCGCGCGGAGGGCATGCAGCGTGCGGTCGAGCTGCAGGTCGGGGCGTACCGGCCCCGGACCCGCGATGTGCGGCCCCTGCGCCAGCGTGACCCCGTCCTCGAACATCTGCAGCAATTGCTGCTCATCGATGATGCCGGTCGCGACCAGCTCGATGCCGAAGCGCCGGCCATAGGCGGCGACGTCCTGCGCGTGGAAATCGGTGAAACTCGCGGGCGAGCGGAGGAACCGCGTGGCGTCGACCCGCACGGATTTGAACCCGAGCCCCTGCAGCTCGGCATAATCGATGCGCAGCGAACTCGCCCCGCTCAGCGACAGCCCCACACCCATCTTGCCGATCGCGGCGAGCGAGGCGCGTTCCTTGGGCGCCGTGGCCCTGAACTCGGCCTGGGTGATCACAAAGAACAGCGAGGTCGCGATCGCCCGGTTGGCCTCTAGGGCGGCCAGCACCAGATCGACGGCCTTCCCGCTCCCCAGCGTCGCGCGCGAAATCGGCACGTGCAGCGAGACCGGCGAATCGGCCGTGCGGGCGCGGCGCACGATCACCACCGCTTCGTCCACGCCCTCGGCTTCGAGGCGCGCCACGACATCGTCGCCGCCATGGCGCGGCATGAAATCGGCGCGGTCGGCGAATTCGCCATCCTCGAGCACGAGACGCGGCACCAGGTCATAGGAATGCGGCTTGCGCATCGGCAGCGTGATGATCGGCTCGATGTGGTAGACGACCCGCCGGTCCTCGACCGCCTGGCGCAGCATTTCGAGCGGAATCACCGGCTCGGGCATGGTGTCGGGATCGGGCTCCACCGGCTGCACGGGCACCCGCTCCTCGTCGACGATGCGGCGGCGCTCCTCGAGTTCGGCCACCGTCTCCGTCACCTGCCGGACGACCGTACCGAGCACCGCGAGGTCGGCCTCCAGCGCCTCGAGGCGCGGGCCGGCCTTGAGTTCGGTGAGCGAGTTCACGCGCTGGCTCAGCACGGACCCCGCCTGGGCGTCGGTCGACAGCAGGCGCGACAGATCCTCGACTGCCTTTTCGAGCCGCTGTTCGGCCCGACGGCGCATCTGGCGCTCGACGAGCAGCACGGCGAGGCAGCCGAAGGCGACCGCGATGGTCGCCGCTTCGATCGGGGTGAAGGTCAGGCCGAAATAGGCCGCCGCTGCCACGCCCAGCGCCGACAGCGCGATGAAGACATAGACCAGGGCCTGCAAACTGCCGCGCTCCTCAGATTCTCATCCGGCGCGGTCAGCATAGGGCGGTGAGCCGGGGCGTCAAAACGGAATATTTACCGTAACGGGCCCACATTCACGGCATCTGTGCAGTACCCATGAAGGCCCGCATTTCCATGTCGGAAACCAGCGTAGACGAGAGTGAACTTCCGGCCCGGCTCCTGGTCATCGACAGCCGGCGCACGCTCGGATTGCGCCTCGTACCCTCGCTTGCCGACGAAATGCCGATGGTGCCGGTGGTGGTCGACGTGACGGCCGGCCGTGCCGCGATTGAACTGATGCGCGGCAGTGCGTTCGACGTGGTCATTGCGGACCTGGATGCCATCGCCGATCTCGCTCCGGCCGCCGACGAACGCATCAACCGGCTCGCTCGCGCGTCGGCCGGTGCGCTGATCGTCATCCTCTCCGAAGACGCCGGCATCTCGGTTTCGCTCGCCGCCATGCGCGCCGGCGCCCATGACTGTATCGGCAAGGCCATCGACGGGCCGGGCCTCACGCGACTCATCGGCGAGCTGGCACTACGCCACGGCAAGACCCGCTGCATCACGGCGAGCGCGCAACGCGTGGAGGCGGCCTCCTCGGCGCCCGAACCGGCGCCCGAAATCCCGCCGATGCGCGACCTCGTCATGCCCATGTGGCGGCAGGAACAACGCATCATCGAAGATGCCATCCGCCAGTTCGCCGGCAACGTCTCGATGGCCGCCGCCGCCCTCGAGCTCAGCCCCTCCACGATCTACCGCAAGCGCCAGGCCTGGGCCGAAATGGACAAGCGCGGCGCGGCCTAAGGGCTCACCGCCAGGTGAAGACCTTGGTCACCGAGTAGTTGAAGACCACGCTCATCAGC
>JBIQKK010000109.1:0-1954 GCA_044506585.1 Hyphomicrobiales bacterium | reverse complement strand
TCACCGCCAGGTGAAGACCTTGGTCACCGAGTAGTTGAAGACCACGCTCATCAGCACCCCGGCGAGGCCGGCGACCCAGAAGCTGCGGTCAAGGGTGTAGATCCAGCTCGCCACCGAGACGTTCGCGATCGCGCCGATCGAACAGACGGCGTAAAAACTCAGCAGGCCCGTAAGATAGCGCCAGCCGCGCAGCTTCTTGTTGGCGTAGGTGAGCTCGTTGTTGAGGATGAAATTGAAGGTCATCGCGACGAGGGTCGCGGTGGCCTGCGCCCAGTAGAAGTTGAAACCGGCGGAGCCCGCGCCGAGCAGCACAGCCATGTGCACGAAGACGCCGAGCCCGCCCACGAGCCCGAACAGCAGGAAGCTCGAGGGAAGCAGCCCACCCGTCAGCTTGCTGAGCACCAGGCCGAGGAACTGGACAACCACCAGCGAGCTCATCTTGCTCTCGCCGGCATGGCGCGGGCGGAACGTGTAGGGAACTTCGCCGATGCGCAGCTCCTTGCCGCGGCGGGAGCGGGCGCGGTCGGCCGAGACCACGATATCGAGCAGGATTTTGAAGCCTTCGTTGGACAGCGACCCGGCGATCTCGTCGAAGACCGCCCGGTGCATGAGGAAGAAGCCGCTCATGGGGTCCGACAGCGGCTTGCCGGTGACCAGCCGGGAGAGCAGCGTCGCGAACCGGCTCCCGGCCTCACGCGTCTTGCTCAGCCCGTCGCCGACCGCGCCTTCGCCGGCGTAGCGGGTGCCGACCACGACGTGGTCGCCCGCCAGCGCCTTGTCGAGCATCTGAGGCAGGACGCGTTCGTCGTGCTGGTGATCGGCGTCGATCACGGCGAAAAACGGGGCGGCGCTCGCCGAAACCCCTTCGATCACGGCCGAGCTCAGCCCACGGCGGCCGATCCGGTGGATGCAGCGGACATTGGCATGCCGGCGGGCCAGTTCCTTGACCACCTCCGCGGTGCCGTCGGGCGAGTTGTCGTCGACGACGATGAATTCGAAAGGAATGTCGCCCAGCGCCTTGGACACGAGCTCGAACAGCGAGGCGACATTGTCGCGCTCGTTGTAGGTCGGCACGATGACCGCAAGCTGCGGTGAGCTCCAGATTTCCTGCACGTGAGAGGCGTTTGGGTCGAGCTCGATGGTCAATTCACTGTCCGAAGATCGCTAGAGACGCCCCAACTACGATGTCGCGGCGACAATCCGCAAGCGTGGGCTTCGTTCCGGCAGTGCTTCTTCTTGACTCCGATTTGGCCCCCTCCTATATCCCCGCCACCTGTTAGCACTCTCGGGTTAGGAGTGCTAACAAGGCGGGTTTCAAGGATTTCCAGAGGAGACATCATGGCTTTCCGTCCCCTGCACGACCGCGTGGTCGTCCGTCGTGTCGACAGCGAGGAAAAAACCGCTGGCGGCATCATCATCCCCGATACGGCAAAGGAAAAGCCGTCGGAAGGCATCGTTGAAGCCGTCGGCCCTGGCGCCCGCGACGAGAGCGGCAAGATCGTCGCTCTCGATGTGAAGGTCGGCGACAGGATTCTGTTCGGCAAGTGGAGCGGCACGGAAGTGAAGCTCGACGGCAAGGAACTGCTGATCATGAAGGAAACCGACATCATGGGCGTGATCGGCTGATCGCCGGCATCGTCCCCTGATCGTCCCAACCTAAAGGAGCGCCCCTGATGGCTGCTAAAGACGTAAAGTTCTCGACCGATGCCCGCGACAAGATGGTGCGTGGCGTCAATATCCTCGCCAATGCGGTGAAGGTGACCCTCGGCCCCAAGGGCCGCAATGTGGTGATCGACAAGTCGTTCGGTGCCCCGCGCATCACCAAGGACGGCGTGACCGTCGCCAAGGAAGTGGAGCTCGAAGACAAGTTCGAGAACATGGGCGCCCAGATGCTGCGCGCCGTGGCCTCCAAGACCAACGACATCGCCGGTGACGGCACCACGACCGCGACCGT
>JBIQKK010000108.1:0-7063 GCA_044506585.1 Hyphomicrobiales bacterium | reverse complement strand
ACGAAGATGGTGGCGGTGAGCCACATGTCCAACGTGCTCGGCACGGTGAACCCGATCGCGCGGATCGTCGAGATCGCGCATGCCAAAGGTGTGCCGGTCCTGGTGGACGGGTCGCAGGGTGCCGTGCACGAGCCGGTGGACGTGCAGGCGCTGGGCGTCGATTTCTACGTCTTCACCGGGCACAAGCTCTACGGGCCGACCGGGATCGGCGTCCTCTACGGCAGGTACGATCTGCTGGCGGCGATGCAGCCCTACCAGGGTGGCGGCGAAATGATCGACGTCGTGACGCTGGACGAGGTCACCTACAATACCCCGCCGCATCGCTTCGAGGCCGGCACGCCGCCGATCGTCCAGGCGATCGGGCTGGGCGCGGCCATCGACTATATCGAGGCGATCGGCCGCGACGCGATCCAGGCGCATGAGCACGAAGTTGCGGCCTATGCGTCCGAGCGGCTGAAGCGGATCAACTCGCTGCGGCTGATCGGCGATGCACCGGGGAAGGGCGGGATATTCTCGTTCGAGATGCAGGGCGCGCACGCCCACGACGTCTCGACGATCCTCGACCGCTACGGCATCGCCGTGCGCGCCGGGACCCATTGCGCCATGCCGCTGCTGCAGCGTTTTGGGGTCACCTCTACCTGTCGTGCCTCGCTCGCCCTATATAGCGGGAAGGACGACATCGACGCCCTCGCCGAAGGCATCGAGAAAGCCCGGGAATTCTTCGCATGACCGACGAACCGAATGTAACAGCCGCCGAGACGGCGCCTCCGGAGGCCGAGCGCACGGAGGGTAACCGGATCGTGCCCAATGTCTCCCAGGCGATCCCGCCCGACGAGGTTGCGCGGATCACGACGGACCTGATCGGGGCGCTGAAGACGGTCTATGACCCCGAAATCCCCGTCGACATCTACGAGCTGGGGCTGATCTACAAAGTCGACCTCGACGACGATCGCAACCTCACGATCGACATGACGCTCACCGCGCCGGGCTGCCCGGTGGCCGGAGAAATGCCGGGCTGGGTGGAGAATGCGGCACTGGGCGTCGAGGGCATCCAGGGGGTGACCGTGAACATGGTCTACGATCCGCCCTGGGACCAGAGCCGGATGTCCGAGGAAGCGCAGGTTGCGCTGAACTGGTGGTAGGCCTATTATATCGGCAATCGACGATAGAGTCCGACAGATGCCTTTGAAGATCATGAGCCTCACCGACGCCGCGGCCGACCGCGTGCGCGAGATCATGGCGGAGAGCGAGACGCCGGTGACCGGCGTGCGCGTCGGCATCAAGAATGCGGGCTGCGCCGGCCAGTCCTATACGCTGGAGTATGTGGCCGCCCCCATTCCCGGCGACGACCACGTTCAGGACAGGGGTGTGGATGTCTATATCGAGCCCAAGGCGACGCTGTTCCTGCTGGGCACGGTGATGGATTTCGAAGAGGACATGCTGAAGTCCGGCTTCACCTTCAAGAACCCGAACCAGACCGGCGAATGCGGCTGCGGCGAGAGCGTGATGCTGAAGCCGGCCGACCTCAAGGCCCTCGCCGAAGCGCGTCAGACGGCGTAGGGCCACATGCCGCGCTACGTGATCCTGCTGCGCGGCATCAATGTCGGCGGCAAGAACAAGCTGTCGATGGCGGCGCTCAGGGACTGCCTCGAAGAGCTCGGCTACGAGAACGTCGCGACCTACATCAACAGCGGCAACGTCGTAGCGGACAGCAAGAAGCCGGCCGCCGCCGTCGAGGACGAGATCGAGAAGGTCCTGCCGGCCAGGTTCAAGCTCGACAGTGAGCTGATCCGCGTGCTCGCGCTGCCCAAGGCAACGTTCAAGAAGATGGTCGAGGGCCGCCCCAAGGGGTTTGGCGACGAGCCGGGCAAGTACCACAGCGACGCGATCTTCCTGATGCGGGGGCTGAAGCTCGAGGACGCGTTCGCCGCGTTCGATCCTCGCGAAGGTGTCGACCGGGTCTGGCCCGGCAAGGGCGTCATCTACAGCCAGCGCCTGAGCGCGGAACGGACCAAGAGCCGCCTCAACAAGGTGCTGGGCACGCCCCACTACAAGGCGATGACCATCCGCAACTGGGCAACGACCACCAGGCTGCTCGAAATGCTCGACGCCTAGCCGGCCCGAATGAGCGGCAGCGCGAGATCCTTGCGGAAGAGGTAGAGCAGGGTGCGCACGGCTTCGCCGCGGGGACCGGATAGGCCGGGGTTGTCGCGCAGGATCGTCTTGGCGTCCTCATGCGCATACTCCAGCAGGTGGCGGTGCACGTCGGGGACCGCGAGATGGTATCCCGGCATGCCGGACTGGCGGGTGCCGAGCAGGTCGCCCTGGCCGCGAAGCTCGAGGTCGCGTTCGGCGATGACGAAGCCGTCCTCGGTCTCCTTGATCGTCGCCAGCCGCGCCTGCGCCGTCTCCGACAGAGGCTCCTTGTAGAGCAGCAGGCACGCCGAGCGCTGCGACCCGCGGCCGACGCGGCCGCGCAACTGATGGAGCTGCGCGAGCCCGAACCGTTCGGCATGTTCGATGATCATGATGGTGGCGTTCGGGACGTCGACGCCGACTTCAATGACGGTGGTCGCGACGAGGATCTTCACCTCGTTGGCCTGGAAGCGCTCCATGACCTCCTGCTTGGCCGCTGCCGACATCCGGCCGTGAACGAGCGCCACCTGATCGCCGAAGACGCGCTTCAGCGCCGCGTGGCGATCCTCCGCCGAGACGACGTCGAGGGCTTCGCTCTCCTCGACCAGCGGGGTCACCCAGAAGGCCTGCGCGCCCTCATCGATCCTCGCCCTGAGCCGGGCGACCACGCGGTCGTACTCGGCGATCGAGAGGATGGCCGTTTCGATGGGCTGCCGGCCGCGGGGCTTTTCGCGCAGAATGCTGACGTCCATGTCGCCGAAATGGGTGAGGACCAGCGTGCGCGGAATGGGCGTAGCAGTCATCACCAGAAGATCGGCGTGCCTCCCCTTGTCGGTGAGGGCGAGGCGCTGCGAGACGCCGAAGCGATGCTGCTCGTCGACGACGACGAGACCGAGATTGGCGAACTCCACCGCCGACTGGAACAGCGCGTGCGTGCCCAGAACGATGTTCACGCCACCACCGGCGATGCCCTCCAGGATGGCCCGGCGCTCGCCTGCCGATTGCTTGCCCGTGAGCAGCGCGACGGCGAGGCCCGCTTTCTCCGCAAGAGGCTGGATGGTCCGGTAATGCTGGGCGGCCAAAAGCTCGGTCGGCGCCATGAGCGCGGACTGTGCCCCGCCTTCCGCGACCGCGGCCATGGCCATCAACGCAACGACCGTCTTGCCCGCGCCGACGTCGCCCTGCAGCAGACGAGACATGCGCGTGGGAGCGGAGAGGTCGGCCCGGATGCTCTCGATAGCGAGGCGCTGGCCCGGCGTGAGCTCGAAGGGCAGGGCGGCTTCGACCTTGGCGGTAAGGGCGCCGGTGAAGGTCCGCGAAATCCCCCGGGCCGACACCAGTGTCGACCGCACGATCAGCAGCGCCAGTTGTGCGGCAAGATATTCGTCGTAGGCGAGACGATTGCGCGCTGGCCCCCACAGCTCGGTGTCGGCCGGTTGCCCGGGGGCGTGAACCTTGCGCATCGCTTCGCGGAAGCTGGGCCATTGGAACTGCGCAAGGCGCTCGGGGACGATCCACTCGGGCAGATCGGGCAACACCTCGAGCGTGGCCCGGACGAGTTTGGTGAGGGCCTTCGCCGTGAGGCCGTTGGTGAGGGGATAGACCGGCTCGACCAGCGGCATGGTCTCGAAGTCGGCGACCTCGACGACGTAGTCCGGATGCGTGATCTGCTTGATGCCATTGAAGAAGCCGACAGTTCCCGAGACGTAGCGCTCCTCGCCGACCGGCAGCAGCTTCTCGACCCAGTTACCCTTCGCACCGAAATAGACGAGCTGGATTTCGCCGCTCCCGTCGTGCGCGAAGACGACATCGCGTTGCGGGGACGGTCCACGTCGCGGGTGAACGACGTGCCGGTCGATATGCAGCCGGAGCGTCGCGGTTTGGCCGACGAAGGTGCGCGCCACGCCCTCCATGCGGCGGCGATCAATGATGCCACTGGGCATGTGCATCAGCAGGTCGAGGGCGATCGCGTCCTGACCTTCCGTGCCGAAAAAGCGGTTGAGCAGCGCGCCCAGTTGCGGTCCCACGCCTTTGATCGAGCGCAGGGAACGGAACAACGGATCAAGGGCTGGCGGACGGGCCATTGCGGCCTAGAGGCCGACAGCTTTGCGCAAGGCGTCGTTCATGCGGCTTTGCCAGCCGGGGCCATCGGCCTTGAATTTATCGAGGACGTCGGCGTCGACACGCAGGGAGATGGCCTGCTTGGGCGCCAAGGACTTGGGGCGTCCCCGGGAAATCAACCGCTCCCCGTCGTAGACGTCCGCGGTGTCGAACCATTCCTGCGTAAGTTCCGGTGCTTCATCCGGATCGACCCAAGCGGTCTTTGTATTTCGCTTGCTCACGTGCATTAGCCTTTCGCATTGAGATGATGTGCCGTACGGCACCGCGCTGAGTCCAAATGACAACGACCATTCGTTCCCGCAGGAAGCCGACGGTCATCATCCTCACCTCGCCGTAGTCGAAACGGTCATCTTCTTGTTCGATACGCACACCGGCCCAAACATCCGGCGCATCTCTAAAATCCAGCCCTCGTTCACGCAAAGTCTCTTCGCGCTTCGCCGGATCGAAGCTGATGTCCATATGCCCCTCAACATGATCAAAGTCAATTGTTGTATATACAATAATTCGGCATTGCCGGGGCCGAGCATAGAGCGTAAACACCTCGCTCACATCCTCCGAGACGACCCGCTCATGGCTCCCGAAAAAGACGCCGGTGAAGACATTTCTATTCGCCGGCGCCGAATGCGCTATCGCGCGTGGCACCGCGGCACGCGAGAAATGGACCTCGTGCTGGGCCCGTTTGCCGACGCGTATCTGAGCACTTTGGACGGACCGGAACTCGACCGCCTCGAGGCCCTTATGGACGAGGAGGACACCGACCTCCTCAAATGGGTCATGGGCCAGGAGGCCGTGCCGCCACACGCCGACGCCGAACTTCTGGGCCGCATCGTCGCTTACCGACTGAAGACCGAATGACCGAACTGACCCGCCCGACCCGTACTATCGTCAATGTCCCGGACGGCATGCAGCCGCTGGTTCTGTCGCGCCTTATCGAGGAACGGATCAAGGCCGATTCCGGCGCCCGGGTCGCAGCCGTGTTCGTCGCGCGCGACGGCCGCCGGCTGCAACGGATGGAAGACGTGTTGCGGACGATGCTGCCGGGCCACACAGTCCTGACCCTGCCGGCCTGGGACTGCCTGCCATACGATCGCGTTTCGCCGAACGGCGTCACCATCGCGGCCCGGATGACGACGCTCGCGGCACTGACCGATCCCGCCACCACGGGCGCGATCGTCCTGACGGCGGTCAATGCGCTGATCCAGAAACTGCCGCCGATCGATATGGTCTCGCGCATGAGCTTTGCGGCCTCGGCAGGGCAGGTGGTCGACAGCGAGCGCCTGATCCAATGGGCCACGCTCAACGGCTATTTGCGCGTGCCTACCGTTCGCGAGACGGGCGAGTTCGCGGTGCGTGGGGGACTCGTCGACCTATTTCCGGCTGGCATGGAAACGCCGTTGAGGTTCGACTTCTTCGGACGGCAGCTCGAGACCGTCCGAACGTTCGACCCCGGCACGCAACGGACGACCGGCAACATGCCGTCGGTCGCGCTCGCGCCGATGAGCGAGGTGCTGCTCAGCGACGAGACGATCAAGCGGTTCCGGGCGCGGTATACAGCCACGTTCGGTGGCGCGACGGTGGACGACCCGCTCTACGGAGCGATCAGTGCGGGCCAGCGGTTCCCCGGTCATGAGCATTGGCTGTCGTTCTTCTACGACCATCTCGACCGTCTCGCCGACTATGCGGGGGATGCGCCGTTCATCTTCGATGACCAGGCGCTCGAGGCGTTCGCCGAGCGGCAGGCGCAGATCAAGGACTACTACCAGGCCCGCGAAACGGCGCGGACCGACCGCAAGCTCGCCACCCCGGGTGCGCCCTATAATCCCGTTCCACCCGGCGAGCTCTATGAGATCGAGGGTCATCCCTACCGGCTGGGCGAGACGGCGGCGATCCAGTTCTCGGCGTTCATGCACCCGGACGAAGCGCGAACCGAAGATGCCGGAGGACGCCTCGCGCACAACTTCGCGGCAGAGCGGCAGGCCGCGGACGTCAATCTGTTCGAGGCAGTGGTCACCCATCTCCGCGCGGTCAGCCAGAGCAAGCGGCATTCGGTCATCGCCTGCTGGTCGGATGGCTCGCGCGATCGGATGGCCCAACTGCTCGGCGACCACGGCCTGAAGCATCCCCGGCTCGCCGAGAACTGGATGGATGCGGCAACGACCTCGCCCAACACCACCGCGCTGGTCGTGCTGCCGCTCGAAAGCGGATTCGAGACCGACGAGCTGGTCGTCATCTCCGAGCAGGACATTCTCGGCGAGCGGCTGTTGCGGCCACAGCGGCGCAAGAAGGCCTCCGACGCGCTGACGGAAGCGACGAGCCTGGCACCGGGGGATCTGGTGGTCCACGTCGACCACGGCATCGGTCGCTTCCTGGGGCTCAAGCAGATCCAGGCGATGGGCGCCCCGCATGACTGCGTCGAGATCCAGTATGCCGGCGAGACCAAGCTCTACCTGCCGGTCGAGAACATCGAGCTGCTGAGCCGCTATGGCTCGGAGGGCAGCGACGTCGAGCTCGACAAGCTGGGCGGCGTCGCCTGGCAGGCCAAGAAGGCCAAGCTCAAAAAGCGCATCCGCGACATGGCGGAGCAACTCATCAAGATCGCGGCGCAGCGGCTGACCACCAAAGCCGAGCCGGTCAGCGTCTCGTCGGGTGCCTATGACGAGTTCGCCGCACGGTTTCCCTATGATGAGACCGAGGACCAGCTGACCGCAATCTCGGCGGTTTTCGACGACTTGACCGCCGGCAAGGTCATGGACCGGCTGGTCTGCGGCGACGTCGGCTTCGGCAAGACCGAGGTGGCGCTGCGCGC
>JBIQKK010000012.1:35758-44930 GCA_044506585.1 Hyphomicrobiales bacterium | reverse complement strand
GCCCTTCGTCTATCGGTTAGGACGGCACCCTTTCACGGTGCAGAGAGGGGTTCGACTCCCCTAGGGCGCGCCAGCATCTCGAGAGCAGGTCTTCCTTTCTGGCCCTACACAACTAACGTTCCGGATCGAGCTCGACTCCACGTCGGCGGCTGATGGCGTTCGAGAGTATGAAGCAGAACAGGGCCCAGGCCGCTCCGAGGCTCCAGCCGGCCAGGACGTCGGTGGGATAGTGCACGCCCAGATAGACGCGGGACGCGCCCACGATCAGCGTAAGAAACATCGCAAGGCCGATGAAGAAGGCCTGCATCGGCCGATCCCGCGTCGCCGCGGCGAGGACCGCTCCGACCGTGAGGTAGGTGACCGCCGACAGCATCGCGTGGCCGCTGGGAAAGCTCGGCGTGGTCACCTCGACGAGGTGAATGAGGTCTGGCCGCGGCCGGTCGACGAGCGCCTTGACCGTGTTGCTGATGATTGTGCCGCTGATTACGGCACCGGCGATGAGTGCTGCGGGTATGCGCTGCCTGATGAGCAGCAGGTACGCAACGACCGCGGTGACCAGAATGGTTAGCACGGTGTAACCGCCAAGGGCCGTCACATCTCGCGCCGCTTCGAGCAGCCAGTGCGGGCCGATGGGTGTATCGGGATGGCCCGGTACCCGCAGGCCCAGCAGCACGGCATCGTCGAACCAACGGGTCTCCCCCTCGATGACGTCCCGGGCGACGAACCCGAAGGCTGCCAAGAGGACGGCGACAATCGCCAGTGCCAAATAGGTCCGCGCGCGTTCTGCCTTCATCGGTCGAGTTCCCTCAGGGGCCGCCGGGACATTATGTGCGCGCAGGGGCGGAACCAATCCCCCAACGCATGCGTTCTCGCGCGAATTGAGGGGTGCTCTTGGTTGTGGGTTTGACCGAGCTGCGCGTTCTCGTGGTCGAGGATGAGCCGCTCGTGGCGATGCTGGCCGAGGAAATGCTGTCCGATCTGGGTCATCGGGCGGCACTGGTTGCCTATTCTCTCCAGGACGGCCTCGCCGCGCTCGAAACCGGCGACTTCGATCTCGCCTTCCTCGACGTCAATCTCGGCGGCTCCCTGAGCTTCCCCATCGCAGAGGCCGCAGCAAAGCGCGGCTTACCCGTGCTGTTTGTCACGGGCTTTGGCATCCAGCATATGGAGCAGCTCGACGGCGAGTGCGTGCTGCCCAAGCCCTACTCGTCTCAGGATCTCGAGCGCGCGATCACCAAGGCCATGAACCGGGGACCGGTGCGTGGCTAAATCGCGCTGGACAGTGACGCGGACCCTTCTGGCGCTCGTGCTCGCCCTGACGATCCCGATTACGGGGTTCACGATCTTCGTGCTGATGCGCCACGCGCTCGATCAGCAGACGCGGTACGCTAGCGAGGCCGAACAGATTGCGGGATTCGTCAGCTCAATCGTCGATCGCGAGCTGAGCAATTTCGCCGCGCTCCTCCGTGGCGCCAGCAACTCCAACCAGCTCCAGGCCGGCGACTTCGAGGGCTTTTACCGCGAAGCTTCGCGCCTCGTTGCCGGCACCGAGCAGGCCATCATCCTGCGGGGCCTCGACCAGCACCAGATCGTCAACACCGGTCACCCGTTCGGCGGTCCACTCCCCTCAGGCGTACCGATCACTCCGGAGGACCGCGAAGCATACGAGGCCGGGCGGTCGGTCATCGGTGGAGTCTATAAGAGTCCGGCGTCTGGGGAATTGCGTGTGCCTGTGTCGATGCCGGTCACGATCAACGGGGAACTGCTGCTCCTCGGCATTACCATCCCGGCCGAATATTTCTTGCGCGTCATTGCACCGGCGGCGCCGCCCGGATGGGTCATCACGATCGGCGACGCTCAAGGGACGATTGTTGCGCGCTCTTTGGAGAACGAGACCTACGCGGGGCAGGCCGCGCTGCCCGAATATCTCGCTCTCGCCGACCGCCAGAGCGGCAGCTTCCGCGTCAACGGCTTCGGGGGCCGCGCATTGCTCACCGGGTACAATTGGTCGCCTCTTTCAGGCTGGATCACCGGGGCCAATATCCCCGTCGATGTCATCGAAGCGCCCTTGCGTACCTCGCTGGGCGGAATAGTTGCCGTCGCGCTGGGCGCCGCCGCCATTGCCGGAGCAATCAGTGCCGCCTTCATCCGGCGGTTCCGCGTGGGGGCGTTGACGCTGCTCCAGCAGGCAAGCGCGGGTGAAGGTCATGTTGCCGCGCCGCCCAACACAGGGCTCAAGGAATTCGACGAAGTCATCGACGCGCTGACCAGCGCCCGCGCACAGCGCGCGGAAGCGGAACGTTCGCTGCGTGAGCGCACACAGGAACTCGAAGTCGTGCTCCAGACGGCGCCAGCTGCGGTCTGGTTCACCAATGATCGGGAGGTCAAGCGGGTGCGCGCCAACGCCCACGCCGCACGGCTGTTGCGCGTGCCCGAAGATAGCGACGTTCCTATTGCCTCGGGCCTGCTGACGCATCTGGCGGTTTACAAGGATGGCCGGCCCTGCCCCATGGAAGACCTGCCGCTCGACCGCGCCTTCCGCGGAGAGCATCTGCGCGATGAGGAATATCTCTTCCGCTTCGATGACGGCACGGAGATCACCCTTCTGACGAGCGCAGAACCGCTTCGCGGCCCCAACGGCGAGATCAACGGTTCGGTCGCCATCGGCATCGATATCTCCGAGCGCAAGCGCAACGACGAGCAGCAGAAGCTGCTGATCAACGAGCTCAATCACCGGGTGAAGAACACGCTCACGACCGTGCAGTCGATCGCGCGCCGCAGCCTTCGTACCGCCGGTTCCCTGCGCGAGGCCGAAACCGCGCTCTCGGACCGCCTGGTCGCCATCGCCAAGGCCTATGACGTCCTCACCAGGGAACACTGGCAGGGCTCGAGCGTGGCTGCCATGATCGAGAACACCATCGGCCCCTACATGCAGCAGGGCCGCGTGCAAGTCGCGGGACCGGATTTCTGGCTGTCGCCATCCAACAGCGTGACCTTTTCGCTGATCGTCCACGAACTGGCGGTCAATGCCACCAAGCATGGCGCACTGTCGGGGGACCAGGGGCGGATCGACGTCACTTGGGAAGCGGAAGAAGAGCCGGGCGCCACTATACTGACGCTGACATGGCGGGAGAGCGGCGGGCCGCCCGTAAAGCCGCCCGAACGGACGGGATTTGGTAGCGACCTGCTGCGCAGGCTGACCGAGTCCGGCGGTTCGCAGCACACGATGGACTTCGAGCCGGCGGGTCTCGTTTGTGTCTTCTCGCTGCGCCAGCAGCACCGGGCGGAGGGCACCGCGCCGGTTGACGCCGCGGCCCTTCCATCGTAGTGAGCGACCGTCTCCGCGCCCATCGTCTAGCGGTCAGGACACCGCCCTCTCACGGCGGGAACAGGGGTTCGATTCCCCTTGGGCGCGCCAAAACTCCCCTAAAATCGATGCTGCGAGGTGCGACATGCCGGCTCCCATAGAGGATCGCATCGCCGTCTCGACCTGGTCGCTCCACCGGCATCTGGGCACGACTTATCCGCATGCCATCCCCACCCCCTTGGGTTCGGTCGAAGAGACTTACGGCGAGGGGACGGAGTCGCTGCTCGACCTGCCCTCGGCTCTTCACAATCATGGCTATCGCCGGATGGAGCTGGTGTCCTTTCATCTGCCCAGCCGCGACCCGGTCTATCTTGCCGAGCTGCGCGACCAGCTCAAGGTGACCGGCGTGACGCTCCAGACGCTGCTGATCGACGCCGGTGACATCACGGACCCAATCCACGGGGCGCGTGACACGCGATGGATCGGGGGCTGGATCGAAACGGCCAACGAGCTGGGCGCCGGAAATGCCCGTGTCATCGCCGGCAAGCAGAAGCCGACGGCACAGGCGTTGGACCGTGCGGTCCTTGCGCTGCGCGAGCTGGAGGAAGCCAATGCGGGCTCCCCGTTGCGGCTCGTGACGGAGAACTGGCACGAGCTCCTTCCCTCCGCGGCCGAGGTCGACGAACTCTTGGACCGGCTCGAGGGCCGCATCGGCCTGTTGATGGATTTCGGCAACTGGAGTGGCCCGGACAAGTACGAGCAGCTGGCCGCCATCGCGCCCCGTGCCGAACTCTGCCACGCAAAGGCCAGCTTCATCGACGGCGATCTCGATGCCGCCGACTATGGCCGCTGCATCGATTTGGCCGAGGCCGCCGGATATGCCGGCCCTTATACGCTGATCTTCGACAGCGAATTGCCCGTCAACGAATGGGACGGCCTCGCCATCGAGCGCGACTTCATCCTGTCACGGATCGGCTGACAGGCGACCGCCATGCCGCAGCGCAGCGCCGGACTCCTGATGCATCGGCGCGTGGCGGGCGCGCTGGAATTCCTTCTCGTCCACCCCGGCGGTCCCTTCTGGGCCCACAAGGACGAGGGTGCCTGGTCGATCCCGAAGGGTCTCTACGAGGAGGGCGAAGATCCGTTGGCCGCCGCCAAGCGGGAATTCCGCGAAGAGACCGGGTCAGCAGCCGACGGCGAATGCATCCCGCTTGGGGAATTCAGGCTCCCCTCGGGGAAGCTGCTCCGAGTCTGGGCCGTCGAGGGCGACTTCGAAGTCTCGGCGCTGACGAGCAACCTGTTCGAGATGGAGTGGCCGCCCAAATCGGGCAAGTCGGCGAACTTTCCCGAAGTCGACCGCGCCGGCTGGTTCACGCCCGATGTGGCGAGGGCAAAAGTGACCTCGGGTCAGCGCCAGGTCATCGATGCTGCTGTGATCGCCCTGACCGACTGAGTTCAGGCTGCGGCGCTCACCGATCGCGGCACGCCGGCGTTTGCGTCGCGGCTGTTCCACACGACCCAGAACTTGCCCTCGGCATCGGGGACGAGCACCTCGCTCGGCCGGTTCATGTGCGCGGTGAACTGCGCCTGATTCCGCGCTTCGAGCGCGGCGGCTTCCCGAGTCTCATGCGGACCATGGGCGCGGCCTTCGAAGTCGACCCACCACTGCCCGCGGCTGAAAATGACAATGTAAAGCGCTGTCCCCATGTCAGATCCCGCCAAACCCAAGCCACAAGGCTATCACCTTGCAACGCAGGGGCTAGGCGGAAGGCTGCATTTACGCACAGGTGCTTTGCGCCCCGTCCGGCGACGGCAACCTTACGAAAACGTGTGCTACCTTACTGATCTCTAACATTACTTTGCCGCATGGTTGGTCATATTGATGCGGTGAGTCACGCCTGAAAGGCCGGGGCATGAAGAAGCTCGTCATTGCTATAGCGGCGATCGTCGTGGTCGGCGGGGCGGCACTCGCGGCCGGATGGACCTTCTGGGCTCCTTCGCAGGCGGCGGTTGAACCTCCCACCGTTACGGTCACCCGCGGCGACGTTGAGGAAACGGTCCTCGCGTCGGGCGCGCTGCAGGCCAGCGCGGTGACCAGCGTCGGTGCCGAGGTTTCGGGCCGCATCCAGTCGCTGCCCGTCAAGCTTGGCGACAACATCAAGAAGGGCGATCTTCTGGCGACGATCGACTCGGTGAACCAGCAGAATGCGCTGAAATCGGCCGAAGCGTCGTTGGCCAACATGCGCGCCCAGCTCAGTGCCAGGCAGGCCGACCTCAAGACTGCGCAGGCTGCCCTCGCCCGCGCCGACAAGCTGCAGGCCCAGAACCTCCTCTCCGATGCCGACTTGTTGACGGCGCAGGCGGGCTTCGCTGCGGCGGAGGCAGCGATCGCTTCACTCGAAGCGCAGATCAGCCAGTCCGAGCTCGCGGTGGACTCGGCCCGGCTCGACCTCGAACGGACGAGCATCACGGCGCCGGTCGATGGCACGGTGGTCGCCGTGCTCGTGACCGAAGGGCAGAGCGTCAACGCCGCCCAAAGCTCTCCGACCATCGTCAAGATCGCCAACCTCGACACGATGCTGATCAAGGCCCAGATTTCGGAAGCGGACATCACCCGTATCCACCCGGGTCAGCGCGCGACGTTCACCATCCTGGGCGAACCGAGGACCCGCATCGGCGCGACGCTGCTTTCGGTCGAACCCGCCCCCGACGCCATCACCACGTCGGATACCGGGCTCTCAACCAGCGACAACGCTGTCTACTACAACGGCATCTTCTCGGTCGCGAACCCGGACCACCGGCTGCGTATCGCCATGACCGCGCAGGTGACGATCGTCATTGACGCGCGCGAGGGCGTCCTCACGCTGCCCGCTTCGGCGCTCGGCACTCCGGGACGCGACGGCATCTACCGGGTCGGCGTCTTCGACGAAGCGACGCGCAAGGTCCGGCCAGCCGAAGTCAAAGTGGGCCTCAACAACAACATCACGGCCGAGATCGCGGAGGGTCTCAACGAAGGCGATCGTGTCGTCGCCGGGACCACTGTCATCCGAACCGAGGGCGGCAATGGCGGCGGACGCGGCTTCAGGTTGGGTGGCCCGGTGCGCTTCGGGGGCTGACCGGTGGCGGCACTGATCTCGCTGCGCGGCATCACCCGCAGATTCACCACGGGCGGTGACGCGGTAACGGTACTCGACGACGTGAATCTCGACATCGAAGCGGGCGAGATGATCGCGATCATGGGCGCGTCCGGTTCCGGCAAGTCGACGCTCATGAACATTCTCGGCTGCCTCGACCGCGCGAGCGCCGGGACCTACACATTCGGCGGCCGCGATATCAGCAAGCTGGGACCCGACCAACTTGCGGAGCTGAGACGCGAGCATTTCGGCTTCATCTTCCAGCGCTATCAGCTGCTCGCCGACCTCGATGCGGTCGAGAACGCCGCCATGCCCGCGATCTATGCCGGCGTCGATGGCACTAGCCGCACGGCACGGGCCCGGGACCTGCTGACCCGGCTGGGCCTTGCGGATCGCCTGCGCAACCGGCCGAACGCGCTCTCGGGTGGCCAGCAGCAACGCGTCAGCGTTGCGCGCGCTCTGATGAATGGCGGCGAGGTGATCCTGGCCGACGAACCGACCGGCGCGCTCGACTCCAAGAGTGGGGCCGACCTCATGGCACTGCTCAAGGAACTGCATGCCGAAGGGCACACGATCATCATCGTGACCCATGACGCGCAGGTCGCAGCACAGGCCGAGCGCATCATCGAGATCAAGGACGGCAAGATCCTCGCCGATCGCCGCGCACCCGACGCCCGGGTCGCCGCAGGCCGGCGCCCTGCCCTGCGAGTCCGCCGCGGCCCCCTCGAGTGGCTCGATCTCGGCACCGAAGCATTTCGCATGGCCATCCGCGCGATGCTGTCGCACAAGTTGCGAACATTCCTGACGATGCTCGGCATCATCATCGGCATCGCGTCGGTCGTGTCCGTGGTGGCACTGGGCCAAGGCACGCAGCAGACCGTGCTCGAGAACATCGCCTCCATCGGGACCAACACCATCAACATCTATCCCGGCACAGGTTTCGGAGACCGCGGCCAGGGACGCATCCGCACATTGATGGCGACCGACGCGGAAGCGATCGCGCAGCAGCCTTACGCCGACAGCGTGACGCCGCGGGTCCAGACCAACCAGTCGATCCTCTTCGGCAACCTTGCCGCCAACGCGCAGGTCAACGGCGTGGGTACGGGCTACTTCCGCGTCAACGGCTCCACCGTCACCATGGGGACCAATTTCGACGAAGGTGCCGTCAACGACCGGGCCCAGGTTGCCGTGATCGACAACAATGCGGTCACGACATTCTTCAAGAATGGGGAGATGCCCATCGGCCAGGTGATCCAGATCGGGAAGGTCCCGGTTCGAGTCATCGGCGTCGTCGAGCCCGCCTCCACCTTCGGCCCCGGCAGCTCGAACCCGAACATTTACATCCCCTATACCACCGCGATGGACCGCATCCTGGGCCAGAGCTACCTGAGCCAGATCATTGTACGCGTCGCCGACAGCGCGGACATGGAGACGACGCAGGCGCAGATCACGGACCTGCTCAGCCGGCTGCACGGCAAGGAAGATTTCTTCCTGCAGAACACCAACACCATCCGAGAAACGATCCAGTCGACCAGCCAGACGCTGACCCTGCTGATCTCGGCCATTGCCGTGATCTCGCTCGTTGTCGGCGGCATCGGGGTGATGAACATCATGCTGGTGTCGGTGAGCGAACGCACGCGCGAGATTGGCATCCGAATGGCGGTGGGCGCGCGGCGCAGCGACATCATGCGGCAGTTCCTCACTGAGGCCGTGCTTGTCTGCGTCGTCGGCGGCGCCGCGGGAGTCGCGCTGAGCTTTGCGCTCGGGTACGGCCTGACCGCTCTGATGTCGGGCGCGCGCCTCGCCTATTCGCCGCTATCGATTGCGGCGGCAATCATCTCATCGAGTCTGATCGGGGTCGTCTTCGGCTTCATGCCGGCGCGCTCGGCGGCCCGCCTCGACCCCGTCCAGGCACTATCGCGCGAATAGAGGTTCAGCCGAAGATCGGCCTCACGCTGCGGGCGTTGTCGATGCCGTTCTGAACGACCGTCCGCATCGCCTGCCTGGCTGCATCGGCATCCTGGTCACCCAGCGCCTTGGCGATCCGGCGATGCTGGGCGATCGACTCGGCAAGCCGCCCTTCGTCGTCGGTGGGCGAGGAGATGGTGAGCATGGTGACCAGCACCACCTCGATCAGCGTCGAGATCGAGATAAAGAAGGGATTGCCCGCCGCCCGCGTGACGGCAAGGTGGAATGCCAGGTCGGCATTCGCGAAGGCCTCACGGCCAATCCCGGGCTGCGCCATCTCGTCGGCCCAGCCGTTGATTTCGTCCATATCCTTGGGTGACCGGCGCAGTGCGGCGAATGCCGCCGCCTCCGGTTCGATGACCATGCGGATTTCGGCGAGGTGGCCAAGAAACTCGGGCCTGAGCCCGGCTTCGGCGTGCCACATGAGCACGTCCGTATCGAACAGATTCCAGGACGAACGCGGCAGGACCCGTGTTCCCACTCTCGCCCGCGCTTGAACCATCCCCTTCGCGGCAAGCGTCTTGAAGGCTTCGCGGAGCACGGTGCGCGACACGCCGTATCGCTCGAGCAGCTCCACGTCACCCGGCAACAGACTGCCTTCGGCCTGGCGGCCCGTGACGATTCCCAGGCCGAGATCGTTGACGACCCGCGCGGTGTGCGACCGCGCGGGCTTGTCTGCTTGCGTCAGTAAGACGGAAGGGCGGCCGGACATTCGCGGCCCCTGCTGCCCTTAGTCCTTCGACCGAACGGCCTGCACGCGCTC
>JBIQKK010000012.1:30611-35658 GCA_044506585.1 Hyphomicrobiales bacterium | reverse complement strand
GCGGCGTGCTCGTTGCCACCGATGGCGAAGACGTGACGGCCGAAGCGCGTCCAGCGCAGCACGAATCCGGTGATGAGGGCGAGCACCAGCATATAGAAGACAGGATTGGCGATGCCGAACGTACTGCCGCCCCCCAGTTGCAAGAGCCGCTGATGATCGGGACCGAACTGGAACACCACCGTGTTGTTGGACACCACCATCGCGAGACTGCGGGCGATCGAAAGCATGCCCAATGTCACAACGAATGGTGGAAAGCCCATATAGGCGATCAGCACCCCGTTGAATGCGCCCACCGCAACGCCGGTGAGCAGACCCACCAAAATGCCGATCTCGAGGCTGTAGCCCGCATGCATGGTGACGGCGAGCGTCATGCTGGCGAGACAAAGGACCGAACCGACGCTCAGATCGATGCCGCCCGTGATGATCACGAACGTCATGCCCAGCGCGATGATGGCAACAAAGGTGAAGTTGCGGGTGATGTTGAAGAGGTTGGTCGGCGTCAGAAAGGCGTTCGAGCGCCAGGCGAGGAAGGCGCAGGCCACGATGATTGCCATCACGACCCAGAATGTCTGGCTCCTCAAGAGGCGCCGTGCCCAGGTGCTTTCCTGCTTGGCGATGGTCTGTTCGAGCGTAATGGCCATGATTACACCTGTTCGATCGCGCCGGTGATGAGGCCGGTGACCTCTTCGGGCGAGCTGTCTTTGATGCGCTTGTCGGCAACCTTGCGGCCGCGGCGGAGGACGATGACCCGATCACCGATCGAGAACACGTCCGGCATACGATGGCTGATCAGGACGATTGCCACGCCCTGGTCGCGCAAATGCTTGATGTGGTTGAGCACCTCGGCAACCTGGCGGACCGAGATCGCGGCGGTAGGCTCGTCCATCAGGACGACCTTCGCATTGGAAAGCATGGTGCGCGCGATGGCCACCGCCTGGCGCTGGCCGCCCGACATTTGCTTGATCAGATCACGCGGGCGGGTTTCCGACTTCAGCTCGGCGAACAACTCGCCGGCGCGCTTGTTCATGTGCGCGTAATCGATGATCGAGAACGGTCCGATTCCCTTGCGGACCTCGCGGCCAAGAAAGACGTTCTCCCCCGCCGTCATGTTATTGCACAGGGCAAGGTCCTGGTAGACGATCTCGATGCCGTTCCGGCGGGCGTCGACGGGGTGGTTCATCGTCACCGGCTGGCCGTCGATGTGAATCGTACCGGCCGTGGGCAGATAATTGCCGGCGATCATCTTGACGATGGTCGACTTGCCGGCACCGTTGTCGCCCATCAGCCCGACGACCTCGCCGGGCTCCAGCGTCAGCGATACGTCGTTGACGGCGTGGATGGCACCGAAGTGCTTGGATATGTTTTTGAGTTCTAGAACTGGCACAGCGCTTGTGCTCCCCCCAACCTAAGGCCTCCGCAAGCGACGGGCAGGCCAAAAAGGCGTTGCAGGCTTCTCCCCTGGTGAAACCACTGGCGCGGGACCGTATTCAAACGCGAACCGGCGCGCAACGCGTCCGCCTCACAAAAAGTATGATTTTTGCGTTGACGAACGTGCTTCAGGAAGCTTAGGTTTCGGCACGGAAGGTCAAAGCTCCGGTGCGCCTCGGTGCGCCCAGCATTGGCCTAACCGTCCAATGGGAGGAAATACATGAAGAAGGTACTGTTGCTCGCCGCTGCCGCGGCGATGGCGCTTGCCGGCCCGGCCGTGGCGCAGGACAAGAAGCAGCTCGTTATCGTGGTCAAGGGCCTCGACAACGCGTTCTTCGAAGCGATCAACCAGGGCTGCCAGAAGTGGAACAGTGAGAACGCCGACTCGGAATACGAGTGCTTCTACACCGGCCCGGCGTCCACGTCCGATGAAGCTGGCGAAGCCCAGATCGTCGCCGACATGCTCGCCAAGCCGACCACCGCTGCGATCGCGATCTCGCCGTCGAACGCTCCGCTGATCGCTCAGACGATCCGCAACGCGAACCCGTCCATCCCCGTGATGACGGTCGACGCCGACCTCGCCGCCGAGGACGCTTCGCTCCGCAAGACCTACCTGGGCACCGACAACTACCTGATGGGTAAGCGTATCGGTGACTACGTGAAGGAAGCTGCCCCCGATGGCGGCAAGGTCTGCACCATCATGGGCAACCCGGCTGCCGACAACATCGCTCGTCGCGCTCAGGGCTTCCGTGACTCGCTCAGCGGCCAGGAAGGCCTGTCGGCTCTGGCCGGCGAAGGCGGTTGGACCGAAGTCGCGGGCTGCCCCGTGTTCACCAACGACGACGGCGTGAAGGGCGTCCAGGCGATGACCGATATCCTCGCCGCGAACCCCGACCTCAAGGCGTTCGGTATCATGGGCGGCTGGCCGCTGTTCATGGCGCCGCAGCCCTACCGTGATCTGTTCCGTCCGCTGGCAGACCGGATCGCCTCGAACGACTTCGTGATCGGCGCTGCCGACACGATCGGCGACGAAGTGGCCATCGCCGGCGAAGGTCTCGTGACCGCGCTGGTTGGTCAGCGTCCGTTCGAAATGGGCTACCTTGCTCCGTCCGTCATGATCAAGCTGATCAACGGTGAGCCCGTCGACGATCCGGTGTTCACCGGCCTCGACGAGTGCACCAAGGACACGGTCGACACCTGCATCCAGAAGTAATCAGCCCTCGGGCTCGATTCAGAGAGGCGCGCTTCGGCGCGCCTCTTTTGTTTGCGCAATATGATCTGGGAGTACCCCAATGCAGCTTCTCGTGACCGGCGTGACCGGCAAGGTGGGCCAGGCCTTCCTCAACCGCTTCCTCGATGACCCACGCTGGCAGGATGCGCGGGTGGTCGCGCTCTGCAACAACCGAACCATTCCCGAGACGCCCCGCGTTCGCGTCATCCGCGGCTCGATCAACGATCCCGCAATCATCGCCGACGCCATGGCCGGCACGACCCACGTCATGCACATGGCCGCGGTCAAGGAAGACCCGGCCCACGCGATCGACGTCGCGGTCAAAGGCATGTTCCTGCTGCTCGAAGCCTTCCGCCAAAACAAGGACGCCCAGCAATTCATCCTCATCGGCGGCGACTGCTCGGTCGGTCACTGCCTCGTCAAATACGACGAACCGGTCACCGAAGCGTCGCCCCGCCGCGGCTACCCCGGCGTCTATGCGATGACCAAGATTCTCGAGGAAGTGATGCTCGAACAGGCGGGCATCCAGTACGGCGTGAACTGGACCACGCTGCGCGCGCCGTGGATCATGGAGAAGGACGACTTCAAATTCGCGCTGAGCTTCGGCACCGACCAGTTCGGCGGACCGGACTGGGACACGCTGATCTCCCCTGCCCTGCGCAAGCAATATGCCGAGACCAACGCGGTCCCCGTGCTCATCGACGTCGACGGCAAGCCACTGCGCCGCAACTTCATCCACCTCGACGATCTGGTGGAAGCCATGATCGCAGCCATCGACCATCCCGCCGCCCGCCAGCAATTGTTCAACGTCGCCATGACCGATCCGGTGGACTACGGCGTCGTTGGCGCGCATCTCGAAAGAACGCGCGGCATGAAGCCTGTCCGCATCGACTCGCCGTTCTTCTCCAATCTGCTCGACAACTCAAAAGCGCGGCTGCAGCTGGGATGGACGCCCAAAGTCGATACGGCGACGCTCTGCGACCGCGCCTTCGGCTACGTGCGCGCGCCGGATGACGTCCGCAAGATCTGGTACGTTGGGTGATTGCCCGACGCCGCGACGTTGGCACGCGATTGAATAGGCGACACTGACATGTCAGTCTCCGCGCCAATCACGGAGGAACCATGAGCAGCTTCAACAAGCGCAAAGTCGGCCGCACGGCGCTCGAGCTCACCGAGCTGGGATTCGGCAGCGCAACCATCGCGGGCATGAACGGAACGGTCGTGACGCCCGAGCAGGCGCGTGCCACCACGAGCGCGGCGCTCGACGCAGGGATCGGATATTTCGACACGGCGCCGCATTATGGCTTTGGCAGTGCCGAGCACCTGCTCGGTGACGCCCTGCGCTTCCGCCCCGAACCCTTCGTGCTGTCGACCAAGGTGGGCCGGCTGCTCAAACCCATGCGCTCCGATGCCGATCGCACGATCGAGAGTCCGTGGACGCAGCCCTTCCCGTTCGAGATTCGCTACAACTATTCCTATGACGCCATCATGCGGTCATACGAAGCGAGCCTGCAACGCCTGGGCCTGGGCAAGATCGACATTCTGCTCGTCCATGACATCGGCGTGCAGACCCACGGCGAGGAAGTCAACGCGAAGCATTGGTCCGACCTGACGAGCGGCGGCTACAAGGCCCTCGATGAGTTGCGTTCGAGCGGCGAAATCTCGGCGATCGGTTTCGGCGTCAACGAAGTCCCGGTCCTGCTGGACGCGCTCGAGATCGGCGATTGGGATGTCTTCCTCCTCGCCAACCGCTACAATCTCATCGAACAGACGCCGCTCGATGCCTTGCTCCCCGCCTGCGCGAAACGCGGCACGTCCCTCATCGCGGCCGGGCCGTTCGCGGCAGGCGTGCTGGCCGGGACCAATGTGTGGGGCCCAACGACCGGGGCTTATCAGGCGCCGCCACCGGAGATCGTGGCGAAGGTCGAGGCCCTGCAGCAATTGTGCAAGGCCCACAATGTACCGCTCGGCGCGGCCGCGCTGCAGTTCGCGCTGACGCACCCGGTGGTCTGCAGCGTGCTGACCGGCCCCAAATCACCGGCCGAACTCGAAGGCATCCTCAATTGGTGGAACACGCAGATCCCCGCCGCATTCTGGCGTGATCTTTCCGCGAGCAAATTGGTGGCCGAGGGTACGCCGCTGCCGCAGTGAGGAGACGAACATGCTGACGACGAACAAGCTCGGGCGGACGGCGCTCAGCGTCTCGAACATCTGTTTCGGTACAGGCGGACTGACCAGTGGTCCCGACGCCGATACGCCGGATCGCGTCAGCCGGGCACACGAAACGGTCCGCGCGATCTTCGACAGCCCGGCCCGCTTCATCGATACATCGCGCATTTATGGCCGCGGGCGAAGCGAAGCGCGCATCGGCGACGTGATTCGCGAAAG
>JBIQKK010000012.1:0-30511 GCA_044506585.1 Hyphomicrobiales bacterium | reverse complement strand
CACAACCGTTTCACCCTGGTCAACCGCAACGCCGAGCCCATGATCGACTTCGCGATCTCGCGCGGCATCGCGGTCTTCAACGCGGCGCCCTATGGCGGCGGAGTCTTCGCCAAGGGATCGGGTGCGGTGCCGAAATACTCCTACCGGGACGCCCCGGCGGACGTGCTCGATGCGATCCGCCAGGTCGAGGCCGTGTGCGCGCGCCACAAGGTGCCTCCAGGGGCGGCGGCCCTGCAATTCTCCATGCGCGATCCACGGATCACCAGCACGGTGTGCGGCGTCAGCAGGCCCGAGCGCGTTGCCGAGACGATCGAGTGGGCCAACTGGGCGATCCCCGACGCGCTTTGGACCGAACTCGCCGCAATCCCCTATTCCACCAGCAACCCTCAAGCCGTCTAGCCGCTTACGTTCGACACAGGCGTTGCCGAAGTCAGGAAGGTCGCCGCCGGATAATTGTAAACTGCATCATGCGCGCCGGACGGAAGCCGAGTTTTTCATAGGTTGCGATTGCGGTGGCATTGTCGGCGAACGAATGGAGGAACGGTGTCTTGCCGCTGGCGATGATCTCGTTGCCGCCCTGCGAAACGAACTGTTTGGCGTAGCCGCGTCCCCGATAGTCCGGATGCGTGCACACCGCGCTGACTTCGGTGAAGTCTGCGGTGCGCATGCGCTCGCCGCTCATCGCGACGAGCCGTCCCGCGTCGAAAAGGCCGCGGAATGAACCCATCAATCGTGTCTTCGCGGCGAATGGCCCCGGTTTGGTGAGTTCAGTGAGTTCGACCATCCCGGCTTCGTCGGCTTCACCCAGCGGCACCATCTCCAACGTCACCGGAACGGGACTCCAGTCGCCAACGACCATCTGCAGAACATCGGCGGTCCGCACGACTTCGACGCCTTCCGGGAGCGCCACGGGTTCTTCCGTGACAAAGCCCGCTACACCATCCCCGATCAGGTCGGGCAGATCGGGCATGTCTGGATCGGACGGGTTTTCGACCGCGACGAACATGGCAACGTCCGGACGGTAGCGCCGCACCTTGCCGGTGCCGACGCCCAGATGCGCGTGTGGCCCCGTAAGGCCGCTCCAGATCGGGTTCGAAAGTGGATGCGCCATCATAGCCGCAGCCTACGATCCACGCTCGAAATCACCAACTACTGGATTGTCTGGGCACCCTTGCCGAGGACTTCCTTGACCTTGGAATTGATCTGGTCGAGCGAATAGGGCTTGGCGAGAAACTCGACGCTCTGGTCGTCCGCAATATCCTGACGGACATTCTCTTCGGCGTAGCCCGACACGAAGATCACCTTGAGGTTGGGCAGCTTCTCGCGAACCTTTACCAGCAGCGCGGGTCCGTCCATCTCGGGCATCACGACGTCGGAAATCATCAGGTCGATCTGGCCGCCGATATCCTCGAGCACCCACAGGGCTTCTTCCCCGGAATCGGCCTCGAAGACTTCGTAGCCCGTGGCGCGCAATGCACGGGCGGAGAAGGCGCGGACGTTGTCCTCGTCCTCGACGAGCAGAATGCGCTCATGCCCGGTGAGATCCTTGACCACCGCCTGCTGTTTGGCGGCAGGAAGTTCGCCCTCGGCCGGCACATGTCGCGGCAGGAAGATGCGGAACGTCGTCCCTTTGCCGACCTCGGACTCCGGATAGATGAACCCACCCGTCTGCTTGATGATGCCATAGACGGTCGAGAGGCCGAGCCCAGTCCCCTTGCCGAGCTCCTTGGTGGAAAAGAAGGGCTCGAAGATCTTCTCCATCACCTCCGGCGGCATGCCCGTGCCCGTGTCTTCGACTTCGATGAGCACGTAGTCAGCGGGCGGCATGCCCGTATAGGTGTAGCGTCCCGCTTCGCTTTCCGGAACGTTCCGCGTGCTGAGCGTGATCGATCCCCCATTCGGCATCGCGTCGCGCGCATTGACGACGAGGTTCACGACAACCTGCTCGAGCTGAACGAGGTCGGCCTTCACCGGCCAGATTTGCGATCCGTGATCGACCTTGAGCACGATCTGCTCGCCGATCAGCCGCTTGAGGAGAACGGTGAGGTCGTCGATATGCGTCGGGATCTCCAGCACCTGCGGGCGCAGGGTCTGGCGGCGCGAGAAAGCCAACAACTGGCGCGTGAGGCCCGCCGCGCGGTTGGCGCTCTGTTTGATGGACATGAGATCCTGGAAGCTGGGGTCGCCCGGCTTGTGCTTGAGCAGCAGCAGATCGGAGAACCCGATGATCGCTGTGAGCACATTGTTGAAGTCATGCGCTACACCCCCGGCGAGCTGCCCCACCGCCTGCATCTTCTGGCCCTGTGCGAACTGCGCTTCGAGCTTGCGCTGCTCGGTCATGTCGAGCGCATAGACGTTGACACGTTCGGGCGATCCGGCCGCCTCCTCGGAGCCGGAGAGATAGAGCCGCACCGCATGATCGCCCTCTCGCGTGATCTGCGCGTCGACCGGTTCGATCTCGGACTTGTTTTCGGTCGCCGCGGCAAACGCCTCCGCGAAGCGTTCGCGGCTTGTGTCGGACAACAAGTCCAGCATCTTCATGCGGTCCAGGGGCGCCTCGCTGCCGGACCAGCCGAAAATGCGTCCGAACGGAGCGTTGGTGCGGATGATGCGCCCCTCGCCATCGAGCGTCGCGATCGCAAACGGCGTGTCGTTGAAAAAGCGCGAGAAGCGGATCTCGGAGGCGCGCAGTGCATCTTCCGACTCCACGCCGCCGCGGCGATCGAGCACGAGCGTCCGCGTTTCGCCCAGCTCGCCATCGGCGAGGCGCGCCGCGCGGTGCAGCAGCCGCACCGGGATCGACGTGCCGTTGCCCTTGACCAGGTCGATGTCGATGATCTCGGTCCCGATCTCGCCATCGGCCCGCCCGCGCATCAACAGGCTTGCCCCGTCGCCACGCACGATATCGCTGAGCCGAACGGTCCCCGCCTCGAACTCAGCGAGGTCGTAGCCCAGCCAGTCGGCCAGCGTCGAGTTGAGGTATTGCACCCTGCCCTGCTGATCGGCAGAGAAGAAGCCGGCGGGTGCATGGTCGAGATAGTCGATCGCCCGCTGCAACTCGAGAAACGCATTGTCCTGCCGCTCGCGGTCGCGCGTGATGTCTTCGACGGTCCACAGAACCTGCGGTTTGTCGCCGCCCTCAACCTCCGGCAACGCCCGTACCGCGACGCGGTACCACACGGGCTTGTTGCCGCCCCCAAGCGCGCCACCGAGCCCGCCGATGATGCGGATCTCCTCGATAGCGGGCCGGCCGTCCCGCGCCGCGCGTGAGAGGCGATACACTGCTTCGCTCGCTTCGGGCTGTCCCGCAAAGAGCCGCGGCACACCCACCGGCACGCCGTTGGCGAGGCCCCCCGCCAGTTCGCCGTACTGCGCATTGACGTACCCGATCTTGCCCTCGCGATCGGCAACCACCGCACCGAACGGCAGGCTGTCGACAATGGCGCGCGACAGGGTGTGGGTCTCGTCACTGCTCGATGAGAACTGGAAAATCCCTGCGGCCAGCGCGAACAGGCAGAACACGCCGACCACCGCCAGCAGGCCCACGAACACCAGGATCGCGTCGGCGGGGATGTAGTCGCCCAGCGTCGAGATTGCGACGGCGGCGACGATGAACGCAGCGGCCAGCGCGACCACCCGCCATAGTCCCGAGGCGGAGCGGGGACGGCTCACCAGCGGGCTCGGATAGTTATCCTCGTCAGCCGACATGCTGGACATCCCCGTCGCCCCTCGAATCATCCGCATCAAGGCTTAGCAAATGGGGGACTCACCGGGTAGCGCGGAACGTGCCCAACCGCCGGTAATCCCGCTGTTCCCACCCGCTCCGGGCGCCTAGGCCCGCCACGCGGCCTTGGGTTTCATCCGCATGACGAAGCCGATGACCTGCGCCACCGCCTTGAAGTGCTCGGCGGGAATGGTGTCGTCGATCTCGACCGACGCAAACAGTGCACGGGCGAGCGGCGGATTCTCGACGATGGGCACCTCGTGCTCCCTCGCCAGTTCGCGGATACGGAACGCTACGTCGTCGGCGCCCTTGGCAACGCAGACCGGGGCGGCCATGTCGCGCTCGTATTTGAGCGCTACCGCGAAGTGCGTCGGGTTGGTGATCACCACGGTCGCCTGCGGCACGTTCGCCATCATGCGCTGGCGGCTGCGCTCGTTGCGGATGGCGCGGATGCGGCCCTTGATCTCGGGGCTGCCCTCCATCTGCTTGTACTCGTCGCGCACCTCCTGCACGGTCATCTTCAACCGGTTCCACCAGCGGTTGCGCTGATAGACATAGTCGGCCAGCGCCATGACGGTAACGACCGCCACCACCGCGCCGAAAACCTTGAGCCCCAGCGCCTGGAAGTCGGGCAGGATCAGCGCCGGATCGACCATCACCATGGTCTCGAGCCGGTCGAGCTCGGGCCAGAGCACGGCCCAGACCACGCCACCGACGACGGCAATCTTCACCAGCCCTTTGAGGAAGTTGACCAGCGCCTCGGTCGAGAACAATCGCTTGGCGCCCTCGATCGGGCTGATCTTGGAGAGTTTCGGCGTGATCGGTTCGACCGACAGCAACGGCCGATGCTGCACCAGATTGGCGGCAATGCCGAATGCCATCAGCACCGCGAGCGGGATCGTCGCGACGACAAGAATCGTAAAGGTCAGGTTGCCCATGAAGGCATTGAACGCGCCGCCCCCGATCTGGAACTCACCGGCGTTGGCGAGCAGCAGCCTGAGGCTGTCGGAGAGCCCGTGCGATGTGGGCGCAGCCATGATCGAGAACAGCAGCCCCGAGCCGGCGATCATGAACCAGTTGTTGACCTCCTGGCTTTTGACGACGTTGCCCTTCTTGTGCGCGTCGTCGAGCTTCTTCTGCGAGGGGTCTTCGGTCTTGGCTTCCTGGTCGGGGGCTTCGTCCGACATCTAGGCGCCCCTGAAGATCGCGAGCTCGTTCTCGAAATGCGTGAGGTACCATCCCATCATCATGGCGAGCAGCAGCGCGAGCAGGCCAAGCCCCACCCAGATCGTCGCGGGCATCGCGACGAAGAACACCTGCAGCTGCGGCATCATCCGGCCGAGAAGTCCCATGCCGAGATAGAAGACGAGGCCCAGAACAAGGAACGGGGCCGACATCTGGACGCCGATGACGAAAGCCGAGGCCGTCGACTGGATCGCCATCTGGGCCGCATCGCCGAACATGATCGGATCGGTCGGCGAAAAGATCATGTAGCTGTCGCGGATCGCCATCAGCGCCACGTGATGCAGGTCCGTCGCAAAGATCAGCGCGGTGCCCAGCATCGCAAGGAAGCTGCCGATGATGACGCCTTGAACCCCGTTGTTGGTGGGATCGGCGCCGAGCGCGCCTGACAATCCCACCTGAAACGCGATGGTCGAGCCCGCGATAGCAGCCGCCAGCGTCACCAGCCGTGTGATGGCACCGATGATCAGGCCGATCGCAATTTCATGGACGAGGTAAAGCAGAATCTGCAGCATGTCGCCGGCGAGGGGCGGCAGCGTTGGCGTCACCAGCGGATAGAGCACCGCGGCGAAAACGAGCGCGAAACCGAGGCGCATGCGCGCCGGGATCACCTGCTCGCCGAGCGCCGGGATGAGCATCAGGATGCTGCCCACGCGTGCGAAGATGAGGATGTAGAGGTAGGCCGTCTCAGGCAGCCAGTTGAGCGAGATCATCCGCCGGCCACGATCATGTCGGCAACCCGCGTCATGTACGCCGACATCGTCGAGCCCATGAACGGCAGGGCCACAAGCATCGCAACGAAGATCGCGATGATCTTGGGCACGAACACCAGGGTCATTTCCTGGATCTGCGTGAGGGCCTGGAACAGCGCGATGACGACGCCGACGACAAGGCCCACGATCATCATCGGCGCCGCAACGGTGATCATCACCCAGATGCCGTCGCGCGCAATGTCGAGAACCTCAAGTCCGGTCATGGCCTCTATCCTAGATCGGCATCCTCATGATCTCCTCGTAGGCCGAGATCACCTTGTCGCGAATGGCCACCATCGATTCCATCGCCAGTTCCGTCTGGCTGATGGCGGTCACCACATCGACCACATTGGCCTTGCCGTTGACCATATCAAGCGAGAGTTGGTCGCTGACCTTGCCCGCATCCATCACTGACTGCACGCCACTGGCAACAAGCTTGCCGAAATCAGGCGTTTGGCCCTTGTCAGCTAAACCTGTGAGCGAAGACTTGTTCTGGTCTGCGATGAGCCGCGAAGCGCTGTTGTAAGCGGCTGCGACGGCATTGAACGGGGTGGTTGTGGCCATCTGATTCTACTCCGTCAGCCTCTCAGGATGTCGAGCGTGCGGCCCAGCATCGACCGGGTCACTGTCACGACGTTGAGGTTCGCTTCGTAGGTTCGCTGCGCTTCCCGCATGTCCATGGTCTCGATGAGCGCATTGACGTTGGGGTAGCGTACGTAACCGCGCGCATCGGCAGCGGGGTGGCCCGGCTCGTAGCGCGTCTGGAAATCGGAGGTATCGAACTTGATCTTCCCGACCTCGACGATCTTGCCGCCAACATCGGAATCCATCACCGCCTCGAAGGTCGGAATGCGGCGGCGATAGGGATCCTCCTCGGGCGTCTTGCCGGTCGAATCCACGTTGGCGAGGTTTTCGGCGATGATCCGCATGCGCGCGTTCTGGGCGTGAAGGCCAGTGGCCGCGATCCGCAGGGACGAGAGAAAGTCGCTCATCTATCTGCCCTCTCAGGCTTGCCGCCCGAGGGCGACTTTCAGGATGCGCATCGAGCGCGTGTAGAGTGCGGTGACCGCCTGATAATCCATGTCGTTGCCGGCGACCTTCATCATCTCATCCTCGAGGGTCACGCCATTGCCGCTCGGCGTGATCTCGAACGGAGCGGAGTCGGCCCCGAACCGGGAGTCCCGCCCGCCGCTGGTGACGGAAATGTGCTTGGGGCTCGTCGCGCTGGTTGTGACGGTTGCCACCGATTTCAGCTGCGTATCGAACTGGAACGCCTCGAGATCGCGCTCGATGAAGCCCGGCGTGTCGGCATTGGCGACGTTTTCCGCCAGGACGCCCTGGCGCTCCTGATGCCAGCGCATTTTCTCGCTGAGCGCCTGGAAAAGGTTGAGGCCACCGATCTGCATCTTCAGACTCTGTTCACCACGATAGGCAAATCCTGCCTAGCGATGGTTAAGAGCCGGTTAACTCTTCGGGGAACCGGCGGCCTTTGCCTCGCATTTTGCATAATCTGCCGGTATCACTCGGCAAATTCTGCATGTGTTTGGCCGTAAGGGGGGACGGCAAACATGGAGAGCGACATGCAATTCATGACGAGCCTGTTTGGCGGATCGGCCGCTACCCTCCTGAATGCGGCCTTTGCGCTCGGCATCGTTGTGGTGCTGATCGTACTGGGCCTGTGGCTGCTCAAACTGCTCACCCGGGCCGGTGAGAACATGGGCCGCGGCCGCGAAAAGCGTCTTCAGGTGATCGACACGGCCGCCGTTGATGGCAAGCGCAAGGTGATGATCATCCGGCGCGACAATGTCGAGCACGTCATCATGACCGGCGGCCCGACGGACCTCGTCATCGAATCGGGAATTGCGGTCGCGGAGGCGCCGCAGACCCGCCGGCCCGCACCGGCACGCCGCGCCCCTGCTGCGGCCGCCCCGGAACCGGCGGACATTGCGGCACCGATCGTCCCCGACCGGCCGGTATCGCACGACACCGTCGACCGGCTGCACGACCTAGCGCGGCCTGCACCATTGAAGCCCCGCGTCGCCCTGCGGCATACGGCCCTGCTCCGCCCGGTCAGCTCTGAAAACAACGGGGTTATCCCCATGGGACCGGAACTGCGCATCGACAATTCCGCTGGCCACCCGGACGACTCAGCTAGAACCGGCACGAGTGACGAGACGGGCGGAAAAGTCGGCCTTGGCGGCAGAAACCGGTTCTTCAGGAGCGTTGCCCGCGACAGGAGCTAGTCCGGCCCGCCTGGCGCGCCCGCTCCTTTATGGTCTCCTCATCGCCAGTCTGATCCTCCTGCCGGGTATGGCGCTCGGCCAGGATATCTCGGTCGATTTCGGCGACGACACGACGCTCACCGAACGGGCGGTCCAGCTCGTCGGCCTCATCACCATCCTCGCGGTCGCGCCGTCGATCCTGGTAATGGTGACGAGCTTCACCCGCATCGTCGTGGTGCTGTCGCTGCTCCGCACGGCAATCGGCCTCCAGACTGCCCCGCCGAATTCGGTGATGGTGTCGCTGGCGCTGTTCCTGACGTTCTTCATCATGCAGCCGACCCTGCAGGCCGCCTATGATCAGGGCGTCGCGCCGCTGCTCGCGGGGCAGATCGAAGTGCAGGAAGCGTTCAACCGGGGGTCTGTGCCCATCCACGATTTCATGGCGGCCAACACGCGCGAAGCGGACGTACGCCTGTTCTTCGACCTCTCCAATCAAGCGGCGCCCGAGACGGCCGAGACCATCCCGCTGCAGATCCTCGTCCCCGCCTTCATGATCTCGGAGCTCCGCCGGGCCTTTGAAATCGGCTTCCTGCTCTTCCTGCCCTTCGTGATCATCGACATGGTCGTGGCCTCGGTACTCATGTCGATGGGTATGATGATGCTGCCGCCGGTGGTGATTTCACTCCCGTTCAAGCTGATCTTCTTCGTGCTGGTCGATGGCTGGCACCTGGTGGCGGGATCGCTCGTGCGCAGCTTCGTGGGGAGCTAGACGTCGGCCCTGCGCTCGGCCCGCTCGGGGGTTAGCCCGGCGTCGGCCTTGTAGATGTCGCGATAGGCACCCAGGAACGCGGTAATCGAATCCATGTTTGCGACCATCTTTGCCGCCGCCTTGAACTCGACCCCGACCGGGCTCGCATCCGGGCTCGTGACATACTCGAACAGCGGCCACTCGGCCGACTGCGCCATGCGTTCGGCGAACTTCGCACGCAACCGGCTGAGACCCAGCGTATCATTGGCGAGAACCAGCCCGACGGCCGCCTTGACGATATTCATCCGGGCGGCCGGGGTGAGCGCCTCTTTGTCGTTCTCGGCATAAACCGTCTCGATAAGGCCCGATGCCGCGCTGTAATTCTTGGCACCCCAGTAGCCGTCGACACGCAGCAGATCGGCGTCAAGTCCATCGACACGCGCCAGAATATCGAGCGCGAGACCCTCGCGGCCGGCATCGATGAGCGCACGCGCCTCGAGGATGCGGCGCTGCCGCTCAAGCGTCGGCGTCAGGTTTGCCATGCGAGTGCGGTTGAGCACACGCAATGCGCCCTCGGGATTGCGTTCCGCGATACGGATCAGGGCCAGCTCGGCGGCGACCTGCGCAGCCGCTGCGCCCTTGAGGCGACTGTCAATCTGATACTCGAGCAGATCGGCCGCCTGTCCAAGCAGATCGACCTTCACCAGCCGCCGTGCGAGGTTGCGGATCATCTCGTCGCCGCGCACGCCCGCGGGCGTCATCTGGCGGAAATCGTAGTAGAGGCTGAGCGCTTCCAGCTCCGGCAGCTGGTCTGCGGCACCGTTGAGGAAGAGGTCCGAGAACACGCCTTCCGCTTCCGCCGTCAGCTCCTGGATCGGCTTGCTGTCCGGATTGTGCGCGGCTGCATCGCGCGCGGTTTCGAAGCCGAGGCGATAATCCTTGTTGGCGAAGTAGAGCTCGGCCAGGAGCTTCTGCATATCGATCTCGAGGGCGTTGCCGCGCCACAGCATGGTTTCGGCGGCAAGCGTCTCGGTCGCCTTGGCGAGGTCGATCTGATCGGTGGATCTCAGGACCAGCAACGTCCGGTAAACCGCCTCCGCACGCGTCGGGCGCACCTCGGCAGCTATGACCTGCCCATAAGCGTCGAGCGCCTCTGTGGTGCGGCCCTGCGCCTCCGCGATACGGCCCTGCATCAACTGGTAGAGCGTGACGTCCTCGGGCGAGAGCTGGGCGAATGCGATCTCATCGAGATAGCGCTGCGCGAGCGGCACGTCGGATGCTTCAAGCGCGGCACGGATGCCGGCGAACAGGAACTTCTGCTGCACCCAGACCGGATAGGAGTCGATCACCGACTCCGCCATCATCGCGTCGTTGCGCGCGCCGACATAGTCGCCATGGTTCGCCCGTGCGATCGCGCGCCACATGATGGCATCGGCCTCGTCGGAGAAGGCGGGGCTGGCCAGAATGGTCATCGCGTCGTCCGGCCGTGATGCGAGCACATCGGCTACGGCTTCGGTCAGCTTGATCTTCTTGCGCAACTCGTCGCCCTTGAGATCGGACTCGAGGACGTGCAGCACACCCAGCGCCTCCTGCGGGAACTGGTTGCCGATGTAGAATTGCGCCAGCATCAGCCGCGCCACTTCGCGCGCCTGCCCTTCCCTCGACGCAGCCGCCTCGCTGAGCCGTTCGGTCTCGCTGATGAGGACCGCCGGGTTGTCATGCTTGACCGATGCGAAGTCGATGTAGCTGTCGCGATACTCGGCGGCGTTGCCGCTATCGATCGCGCGCATCGTGTCCTGCTCGGAGAGCGTCAGCCCGTCCGGCGCGGTGATCACCGCAAGGTCCTTCGCAATCGCCACCTGGAGATGGTCGTTGACCGGCCGCAGCACGAGCCCGTGGACCGAGCGCAGCGCGTCGAAGTCGACATAATCCAGATCGCGCACCGCGCCGCGCGCCGGCGGATAGGCCGTCACGATGCTCAGCAGATCGCCGACATTGGGGTCGCGGAAACTGTGCACCTTGTACGGCCGCCCAAGGTTCGCCGACATCTCGAACCGTCCGTCCTGATCGCGCTTTCGCTTGAGGATCAGCGGCTCGGTGGCGTTGAGCAGCACGTCGCCCACCGAGAGCACCCATGACCGCCCTTCCGACGCGAGCGTCGCCAGCCGTTCGGTCGACAGATCCACCCGCACGATCTGCGTCTCGCCCGCCGGAATGACCTCGAACCCCGACGCGATCGACTTGAGCGGACCCGCATCGGGCAGCTGGTTGATCGCCGTGCGCGTATCGAACAGCATCCACAGCGTATCGCCGCGCCGGAACACCGCCGACGGCGTATCCCGCTGGAACGGGAATTTTACCCGGACGGTGCCGCCGGCAACGTCGACAACCGGCGTGATCGCCTGGCCCGGCTGGTAGTCCTCATCGGCGGGATTGTTCCCGCTGGCCTCGGCTGCGAGTTCGGCGACGCGCGCCGCTTCGAGCCGCGCCGCTTCTGCCGCCTCTTCCGCCTGTTTGGCCGCCGCTTCCGCGGTGCTCCGAATCTTGGAGGCCTCCTCGGAAGTGAGGTCGATGTCCATCGTGAAATGGCGCGGGTCGTCGGTATAAAAGCGCGGTGTGACGCCTTCGATGAGCGTCATTTCGATCGAGGTGCCGCCCGGCGTCACGGTGTTGGCGACGCCCAGTATCTCGGGCGGCAGGTCCGCCTGCAGCATGTAGAGATCGACCGGCACCGGCCAGTCGAACTTGATCGCGGCGGTCGATCCCTCCTGCTGGTACTCGGCAATGGTCGGCACGCTCCAGTCGAACTGGATGCGAACGAAGGTGGGGTTGCGTCCCACGCTCAGCTTGGCCTGCGGATTGAGCTCGCGGGCCTCCTTGGCCTTGCGCTCTTCGGCGGCAATGCGCGCGGCGGTCTTGGCGCGCTCGGTGAGTTCGCTGATCACCTCTGGCGGCAGGCTGGGGGGCAGGCCTTGCCACTCGGCCGGCATCAGGTCGATGAACAGCCGCTCGCCCGCCTCCATCGTGTGGATTTTCACGGCCTTGCGCAGGCCGAAGCGCACCCCTCTGCCATCGGGATCGACGCGCCCGACGGTCAGATACTCCGGCAGGGTTGCACCGACGTCCGGCAACGGCATCGTGATCGGCTCGGGGAAGGTCACGGCCAGGACGTTGTTGTCGAAGGCGACCTTGTAGCCCGGCAGATCGAGCCGGCCGGGGAATTCGAGAACGAGGCGGCCAAAGCCGTCCTCGCCGGTCGTATGGAGCTGGGCGCGATCGGCGGCAGCTACGGGTACGGCGCTGACAAGCAGGCAAACCAGCGCGTGCAGCAAACGCCGCACCGGCACCCCTACCCGCTGCCAGACCCCACGCATACCCGAACGCTACTCAAACGCTAACGCAAACAAGCGTTAAGCATAGGCGTACCGGCTTAACGTCGGCTTACGATTCCGTGGTTTTTTCGGGGTTTATTGGCCGACGATCTGCGGCAATGCGGCCAGATTTTCGCCGGATGCCACCACCACGTCGGTGTTCTCGGTGGCCGCCAGCGCAATGGTGAGCTGCTGGGCCGGCTCGGGCGACATTTCCGCAAGGATCGGCGCCATCTTCCGCGGACTCATCGACCGCACGACCTTGACCAGGATCGTCGTGTTGAGCGTGTCGAATATTCTCGCGGCATCCTTCGGCTTCATCGTCTCGTACATGCTGACGATGGCCTTGAACCCGGCCTCCTCGGCCGCCTGCTTTTCGTCGACCAGCGTTGCGACCTGCGCCTCGAGCGCAGCGAGTTCGCTGGTGCGCTCGTTCAGGCGCTTCTCGGCTGCCTCGAGCAGGGTCGTGCGCATGGCAATTTCGGCCTCGCGCTTGTCGAGCTCGACGCGGCGCTCGGTCAGCCGCGCGAGCAAGGCCTCGGTGCTGTCATCGCCTTCGATGACATCGAGCGGGACGTATTGTCCCGAACTGTCGAGAACCATCGGCAGCGCGTCGCCATGTTCGTTCACCGGAAACGCGCTCGGCGTGCAATCGGCCATCGCGGGGTCGTCGTTCGCTTTCGGAGCTGCGCCCGCCTCGATCGCAGGCGGCACGAACAGTGGGCAGGCCACCTCAGCCGCTTCAGCCGAAGACTCTTCGCCGCTCGCGGCAACCGAAGAGCTCTCGCTGGGCACGGAGGCCGACGGGGGCTCTGCCGAATCTGCGCGCGCGCCAAAGCCCTCGGCCCTCGTGGCCATCGTCGGCGCCGTATCGCCCAGCGTCGGATTGCGATCGGTGATCGTCACCTCCGAGGCCGACGAGTTCGCCAATGTGGGGTCATCCTCCGCACCCGCCGCCAGCACGGCGTTCGGTCCGGTCAGCACATAGCCGCCATTGGCGATCAGTCCGATCCCTTTGAAGAGGAGCAGAGCCAGTGCGGCAAAGATGACAACCGGAAGGAGGCGGACGGATTTCAAGCGGCCTTGCCTCCGATGCCCGGGCGCATCGCGAGTTGCTGCAGGGCCGAGGCGAGCCGGCTTTGCGGCTCAACAACGAGCGACGGCTTGGCAGCAGGCTCGGGTTTCGCCTGCGCGGGAAGGTCCGGCAGCGGCTGCGAGTGCGCTGCCGCGGTGATGCGCGCGATCTTTTCGATCAGCTGCGCTCCCGAAGCGACGTTCTCCGCCAGCGAACGCTCGAACTTGGCGGCCTCTTCGAGCCGGTCGTTGAGTTTGGTGTCGGCTTCGAGCGCAGCGGTCTTGAGCTCCATCACCGCGGCATTGGCGAGTGCCGTTGCCTGGACGAGATCACCCACCATCTTCTGCAGCGTATCGCGGTCCGCATGAAGCCGCTTCAGCCGCGTATTGAGCAGGACGCAATAGCCGATGGTGACGGCCAGCAGCACGGCGACCGACGCCTCGACCAGCATCCCCAAATTCAAGCCGGACATCAGCGTCCCTCCACCGGTTTATCCAAAGCCTCGAAGGCAGCCATCGTGACCTTGGGCGGGTTCAGCGGGCGCGACACGCGCACCGAAACATGATTGCCGATATGCCCCATCACGCCCTCGGTGAGTTCCACGTCGCCGCAGCGCAGCCGCACCGGTTCGGTGGGCGCAGTATCGAACATGATGGTCTCACCTGGGGTGAGCGCGAGAACGCGGCTCAGGGGCAAGTCGAATTCGTGCAGCACGGCTTCGATCTGGACGTCGGCGGCATAGATCTCGGTCGCAAGGTGACCTTCCCAGATGGGGTCGCGGCCGAACTTTTCGCCCATATACATCTGGAGCAACTGCTCGCGGATGGGCTCGATCGTTGCGTAAGGGAGTAGAATCTCGATCTTGCCGCCCCGGTCGTCCATCTCGATCCTGAGTTCGATCAGGATGGCGGCATTGGCGGGACGGGAAATCGCGGCGAAGCGAGGATTGGTCTCGAGCCGTTCGAGCTTGAAGTTGACTTCGGTCACGGGCTCGAACGCGCGATGGGTGTCTTCGAGGATCACCTCGATCATGCGCCGTGCCAGCGCCAGCTCGATCGTCGTATAAGGCCGGCCCTCCACGAGGATCTGTCCACCCACCCGGCGGCCGCCCAGCAGCACGTCGATCATCGAATAGATCAGGTTGCTGTCGACGGTGAGCAGGCCGAAATTGTCCCACTCCTCGGCCTTGATCACCGAAAGAATGGCGGGCAGAGGGATGGAGTTGAGGTAATCGCCGAAGCGCACCGAGGAGATCGACTCCATCGACACCTCGACATTGTCCGAAGTGAAATTGCGCAGGCTCGTGGTCGCCAGCCGCACGAGGCGGTCGAACACGATTTCGAGCATGGGCAGGCGCTCGTAGGAAACGAGCGCCGAGTTGATGAGCGCCTGGACGCCGGTGAGTTCCACCGCCGAGCTGGTGTTCGCATCGAACCCCAGCAGGCTATCGATTTCGTCCTGGTTGAGGACCCGGTCCGGACCTTCTGCGCCCGCCGCGTGAGCCGCGTCCGTCTCGAGCATCGCGGCCCAGTCGGCCGAAAGTCCGTCGCCTTCCGCGCCGTCCGCGGGGTTCCAGTCGTCCGCCAGTTTGTCCTGATCGCCGGGTCCCGCCATCACTGCACCAGGATTTCCTTGAACAGGATGCCTTCGACATGCGCAGGGAAAATCGCGAGATTGACGCGGCGCCGCAGCTCTTCCTTCAACCGGTAGATGCCGGCCGATCCTTCAAGATCGCTTTTGCGCAATTCGCGCAGGTAGACCTGGAACGCGTCCACGACCTTGGCCATTCGCGGCTGGATTTCGCGCATCACGCTCTCGTCGGCAACTTCGAGCGCGATGGTGAGCTTCATGAAAGAGTCGCCCTCGGTCCCGTCGTCGTTGAGGTTCACCGTCATGGGCGGCAGGTTGAAGATGAAGGTCTCGGGCGCGGCCAGCGCTGCCGCACGGGCAGCGTCTTCGGCGGAGCGCCCTGCAAACACGAAGAAGTAGAGCCCCGCTCCAGCCGCGAACATGACGATCAGCGCCGCAGCAGCTATAATGAGCAGCTTTCTCGAAATGCGGCGCTTCGCCGGTTGGGCAGCGGCAACTTCGCCTTCTTCGATATCGGCTTCGGCCTCGACCGCCATGGGCCAAACCCCCGTATTTCCGGACGATTCCGGCGCTCAAGGAGAGCTAAGCGTCCGATGGTTAACGATCCCTTACCGGAGTGTGTCAAACCGGCAGAAATTGCCGGGCCGTTCTTGCCGTCCGGCACGCACGATCTGCCTCCGTGAACTGGGCAGAAGTTCGACATCCCTGAGATCATTGGGTTTTTTGGCTTGGCACGGTTTCTGCAACGTTAATGGCGAAGCGACGCGGCCTGGGGAGGCTGCAGGCTTCGGGGATGAAATAGACGGGGATACGCGCATGGAAAACGCGCAGCTTGTTACGCTATCGCGCCAGATCGCGTTGCAGAACCAGATGGATGTTGTCGCCAACAACATGGCCAACATCACCACCACCGGATTCAAGGCCTCGGACATGCTGTTCGAGGACTTTCTTATGCCGGTCGCCCGCGACAACGATTTCGCCGGCGCCGACCGCAACGTCTATTACACGCAGGACTGGTCGACCGTTCACGACATGAGCGCCGGTGCCATCGAGCAGACCGGCAACGAGCTCGATATCGCGCTGATGGGCGACGGCTTCCTGACTGTGCAGACGCCTGCTGGACCGCGCTACACCCGAAGCGGCGCACTGGCGATCGATCGCACCGGCACACTCGTGGACCTCAACGGTAACCCAGTCTTGGGCGCGTCGGGCGCCATCAAGTTCGACGACAGTGACGTCGACATCACGATCGCCGAGGACGGTACCGTTGCAACGAACAACGGGAACAAGGGCAAGCTCGCCCTCGCCGAATTCATCGATCCCCAGATCCTGACGCGCGAAGGCGACAACTACTTCGCCGGTCCTGCGCCAGATGCAGCGGTCGCCACGCGCGTCATGCAGGGCGCCATCGAGCGTTCCAATGTTTCCGGCGTCACCGAGCTCACCACGATGATCCGGGTGCAGCGCGCCTACCAGTCGCTCGCCAATCTCATGCAGAAGCAGGACGACCTGCGAAGCAACGCAATCCAGCGCCTCGGCGACATCCAGGCCTAACGGAGGAGACGTCCCATGAAAGCTCTCTACATCGCCTCCACCGGCATGGCCGCGCAGGAGCGCAACGTTGAAATCATCTCCAACAACATCGCGAACATGCGCACGACCGGCTACAAGAAGCAGCGTGCCGAGTTCCAGGACCTGCTCTATCAGGCCTATCGCCGTGCGGGAGCGACGACGTCGGATCAGGGCACGCAGGTGCCCGTCGGCATCGAGATCGGGTCGGGTGTGAAGACTGCGGCCACTCCCCGCATTATGTCCCAGGGCACCGTGACGCCGACCGAGAAGGAGCTGGACGTCGCCATCCGGGGCGAAGGCTTCTTCGCCGTACAGCTGCCCGATGGCCGCACCGGCTACACGCGGGACGGCTCGTTCGAGCGGGACTCGACTGGCCTTCTGGTGAATGTGGACGGCTACCAGATCCAGCCCGGCATCACGATCCCTGAGAATGCCAACAGCCTGTCGATCAGCGCCGACGGCATTGTCCAGGCCTTCATCGGCACGGATACGACCGCTACCGAACTCGGCCAGCTCCAGCTGTACCGCTTCGTCAACAAGGAAGGCCTCGAGTCGATAGGCGACAATAACTTTGTCGAGACGGCCGCAAGCGGTGCGGCCCAGGGCGGCGTTCCGAACACCGACGGCATGGGCGCCGTGCTTCAGGGCTACCTCGAAGCGGCCAACGTCAATCCAGTGACCGAGATTGCCGACCTGATCGCGGCACAGCGCGCCTACGAGATGAATGCACGCGTCATCTCGGGCGCCGACGAAATGCTTCAGGCCACGAGCCAGCTGCGCTGAGGAGGTAGATGATGAAAGCCACTGTCACCCTCGCTCTGGTCGCCGCCCTGCTCTCGGGAACCGCCGCCTTCGCAACGCCCATGCTCAAGGGCGACATCACCGTCAACAAGGCCGTGGTCACCGTCGGCGACATGTTCGACGACGCCGGGGCACTTGCCGAAACCGGCATTTTCCTCGCGCCCAAGCCGGGCACCACCGGAATCGTGCCGCTGGCCGATGTCGAGCGGGCCGCCAGGCTCGTCGGTCTCGCCGAATTCGAGAATGTCGGCTTCACCCGCGTCCGGGTCGTCCGCGCCTCGACCCTCGTCGACGCCGCGACCCTCGACGCTTTGATCGAAGCCGATCTCGAAAGGCGCGGCATCGTGCGCGGCGACATTTCCGCCGAGCTCCGCTTCAACGTCGCCGACATCAGCTTCAACGCCGAAGCCGTGGCGAGGCCGGCAAGCCTTGTGAACCTGCGCTACACGCCCGAAACCGGTGCCTTCGCGGCTCGCTTCTCGATCGCCGGCATCGACCGGCCGATCGACCTCGATGGATCGATCGAGCTGATGACCAAGGCGCCGCGTCTCAAAGACTCGGTCGCGGCAGGCGCCATCCTCACCAGGTCCGATTTCGAGATGGCCGACGTGCCCCTCGCCACGGCCGATGCCGGCAGTTACGCGACCCTCGATCAGCTCGTGGGCAAGCAACTGGCGCGCCCCGCGCGCAGCGGGATGATGCTGAAGGCCTCCGATGTGAGCGAGCCAAAGGTGGTTCAGCGCAACACCATCGTGACCGTCATCCTCAAATCCGGCCCCATGACTCTCACCGTCCGGGGCACGTCACTGACCACCGCCGCGGTGGGCGAGCCGGTCGATGTGCTCAACACCGTCACCAAGAAGATCCTCCACGGCATAGCCCGTCCCGACGGGACCGTGGAAATCGTCACCGCGACGACCGTCGCCGCCCTCTAGGAGAAACCGATGAACGCCACACTCAAACTCCTCACGGTTGCGATATCGGTCGTCTTCCTCGCCGGCTGTTCCACGCTGGACAGGCTCTCGAGCGTCAACGAAGCCCCCAAGCTCAGTGCCATCGAGAATCCTACGGCCCAGCCCGGCTACCGCGCCGTCAACATGCCGATGCCCGAAGTCGTCGCTGCAAGTTACCAGCCCAACTCATTGTTTTCCAACGAGGCCCGGGGCTTCTTCAAGGACCAGCGCGCGCACCGCATCGGCGACATTCTCACCGTCATCGTCACCATCGACGACAGGGCCCAGATTTCGAACGCCACCTCTCGCAAGCGGACCGCCTCCAACGAAGCCAATATCGGCACCTCCCTGGGCTCCGTTTTCGGTACGAAAATTCCAGGCGTCGACGTGACCGCCAATGGCGGCATCAGTACGGGCGGCGGCATGACCGATGGCGGGAACGGCTCAGTCAATCGCAAGGAAAGCCTGCAGACCAACGTGGCGGTCGTCGTCACCCAGGTCCTTCCGAACGGCAACCTCGTGATCGAAGGCCGGCAGGAAGTCCGCGTGAATTTCGAGGTCCGAGATCTGATCGTTGCCGGCATCGTGCGGCCGATGGATATCCAGTCCGACAACACCATCATGTCAGAGAAGATCGCTGAAGCCCGCATCGCCTACGGCGGCCGCGGACAGATCACCGACGTGCAGCAGCCGCGCTACGGCCAGCAAATCGCCGACGCCATCCTCCCCTTCTAAGCGGCCGGCCCGCACGGGTGAGCTGACATACGACGAGATTCGGCCACGCGATCCCCCATAGGCGCGGCCGTACGAGGCGAAATCCAGAAGGATCTCGCCCCTTCGAGGGGCGCAGTCTCCCCGGCTGCGCCCCATCCCCTTTTATCGGAACAGATCGTCCCTATGTGTGTTGCCTCACGAAAGGAGCAAGCAACATGAGCAGCAAGCTGATCTGGGGCGTGCTGGGTGGTGTCGTGATTGGCGCCGCTTTCGGTGCAATAGCGGGCAACACGCCCATCGGGATCGCCATCTGTATCGCAGCCGGCGCCATTGCCGCCTACATCTGGGAACGGATGGAGGAGCGTAGCAAGCTCGAGCGCAAATGAGCGACGATCACACTGAGACCGAGCGGAAGGGCAATACCGGCCTGGGTCTCGGCATCGGAGTGGGCGCAGCGATCGGCGCCGGAATCGGCGTCGCGCTGGGCAATGTCGCGTTGGGCATCGGTATTGGAGTCGCAATAGGCATCGCGCTCGGCGTCGCCTTGGGCAAGGCGCGCACCTAGCGCCATTCTCTCCCGGCCGCTACAAGGCTGCCTTCGATTTCAGAGGTAGTCCGATGGCCGCGCCCAATTCCGCATTTGAGAAACTCGCCGAACTCGGCCGCAAGCTCGAAGCCATCGAGCATGCGCAATCGATGCTCGGGGTCGATGAGGCGGTAATGATGCCGGCGGGCGGTGGGGAGAAACGCGCCGAGGCGATGTCGGTCCTCGCCGGCATGTATCACGAGATGGCGACGGCGCCCGAGATCGCCGACTGGCTCGCCGCTGCGTCGGAAGAGCCGCTGGATGAGATGCAGCAGGCCGCGATCCGCGAGCAGAACCGCGTCTACACCAACATGACGTGCCTCAGCGCCGACTTCGTGCGCAAGCAGGTCATCGCGCGCATGCGCTCTGAGCAATTGTGGCGCGAGCTGCGCGGCAAGAACGACTGGGCCGGGTTCCTGCCGGCCTTCGAAGGCGTTGTCGCCATCGCCCGCGAGGAGGCGGAACTGCGCGCCAAGGCGCTGGGCCTCGACCCGTACGACGCGATGATGGAACAGTTCGATCCCGGGAACCGCGCCGCGGATGTGACGCCTGTCTTTGACAGGCTAAAGGTGTTCCTCAAGGACTTCATCCCCGAGGCGCTTGCGTATCAGGACATCAAGCGCGCTGCGCGTGGGGGGCTGAAGCCGCTGAATGCGCCCTTCGCGATCGACAAGCAGAAGGCGCTCGGCCTGGCGGTCATGGAAGCGCTCGGTTTCGATTTCGAGCACGGCCGCCTCGATGTCTCGCATCACCCCTTCTGCGGCGGCGTGCCGACAGACGTTCGAATGACCACGCGCTACACGACGGCCGAATTCCTGTCGTCGCTGATGGGCATCATCCACGAGACGGGCCACGGCCTCTATGAGCAGGGGTTGCCGAAGGAGTGGTCGCACTTTGCCGTGGGCAAGGCGCGCGGCATGGCGATCCACGAGAGCCAGAGCCTTTTCGTCGAGAAGCAGATTGGCCGGAGTACGGAGTTCTGGGAATGGGCAATGCCGCTGGTGCGCGAGCATCTGGGGCCTGAAAGCATTGCCGGCTGGGAAATCGACGACCTGCTGCTCCACGTGCATGAGGTGCGGACGGGTCTCATCCGTGTCGATGCCGACGAGGCGACCTATCCCCTACACGTGATCCTGCGCTACGAAATCGAGAAGGGCCTCATCGAGGGGACCATCAAGCCCAGGGACGTGCCGGAGGAATGGCATGGTCGCATGACCGAGTACCTTGGTCTCGAGACCCGCGACAACTACAAGGACGGGCCGATGCAGGATGTGCACTGGCCGTCGGGTGCGTTCGGCTACTTCCCCAGCTACACGCTCGGAGCGATGATCGCCGCGCAGCTCTGGGCGTCACTCGAGAGAGACCATCCCGAGGCGCGCGAAGACATGCGCAACGGCCGCTTCGTCGAGATCAACGACTGGCGCCGCGAGAAAATCTGGAGCCACGCCTCGCGCTATTCGACGCCGGAACTGCTCGTCAAAGCCACGGGCGAGAAACTCAACGGCAAATATTTCGAGGACCACCTCAAGCGGCGGTACTTGGCCTAGCCCAGCGGCACGCGCAGAGCGAAGGCCGCTCCCTTTTCGGATGGCAGTAGCTCGATGGTGCCACCATGCGCGGCGAGCATTGACCGTACGATCTGGAGGCCCATGCCGGTGCCCCCGCTTTCGCGCCGGGTGGTGAAAAACGGCTCGAATATTCGCTCGCGATTGCCGGCCGACACGCCCGAGCCGTCATCGGCGACGACAATGCGAAGGTCGGCGTCCGCCCGTTCGCCCACAATGCGAACATTGGTGGCGCCATGTTCCCACGCATTGCGCACCAGTTGATCGAAGATCGCACGCGCGGCGTCCACACCGAGCGCAATCGGCACATCGATGTCCCCGCTGAGCAGCACGCCCTCGCCCGAGACGGACTGAGCCAGCGTCGACGTGCCGGGTTGGCTGCCGATTTCGGCACGGGCCAAATCGCGCAGGCTGTCGAGCAAGGCGGTCAGCCGATCGCTGTCGGCGATGATGTGGTCGAGAAAGCGTGTGCGTTCCTCGTGGGTCATCTCCGCGTCGCGCAGCAGTTCGGCTGAACCTCTGATTGAGGTTACGGGCGACTTGAGCTCGTGGCTGACATGCGCGGCGAAGGATGACACGTACTCGGTGCGATCGACCAGGCGCTCGGCGAGGTCGAGGAAGCTCTGGCTCAACGTCGCCAGTTCCCGGGTTCCCTGCTGTTCCGGCGCGACGATGGCGGCCCGGCCGCCCTTGCCGATTGCGCGTGTTCGCTGGATCAGCGCATCGATCGGCCCCGTGATGGTACGGGAGAATACGATGGCGATGCCCACCGTGATCACCAACGCGACACCGAGCGCGCCGATTTCGACCGGGCCGAAGGCACTGCCGGTATTGTCGAGAGCCCGGAACGCGATGACCATCGCTGCCGGCAGCGCCAGGACGGTCAGCAGAACCGCGAAGACGATCATCGCCAGCGTCGGCCGCCACTTCTGCCGGACGCGCGGCGCGGCCATCAGCTTGCAGCACCGAGCCGGAAGCCGACACCGTGCACCGTCTCGACAATCGAGCTGCATCCTGCCTCGGCGAACTTCGCACGCAGATTGCGGATGTGGCTGTCGATGGTGCGCTCGCTGACATAGGTGCCCGCACCGTAGGCGGCCTGCATCAACTGCTCGCGAGACAGAACCAGTTCGGGCCGGCTCATGAACGCCGACAATATCTCGAACTCCAGCGCCGTAAGCGCGATCGAGCGACCGCCGAACGAAACAGCGTGACGTGTGGCGTCGAGGCGCACTTGCCCGTGGCTCATCGCCGGGGGACGCTTCTCCCCGCCGCGGGCGCGTTTGAGGATGACATTGACGCGGGCCACGAGCTCACGAGTGCTGAAGGGTTTGGTGACGTAGTCGTCTCCACCGATTTCAAGCCCGAGCACGCGGTCGATTTCCTCGTCCCGGGCGCTGAGGAAGAGGATCGGGACCTCCGACGTCTTGCGGATCTGCCGGCAGAGTTCGAGCCCATCCATTTCAGGCATGCCGATATCGAGGACGATGAGGTCGAGCGGGCCGCCCCGGAACTGCCGGAGGGCCTCCGTGCCGTTGCGCGCCGTGACGGTCGCGTGCCCTGCCCGCTCCAGCGCGAACGAAATCACTTCCCGGATATTCGGCTCGTCGTCGACGATCAGGATTCGCGGCATGCGCTATTCAATAGCGTCGGCGGCCTTCGGCGCAAATGGGTGTGCGAGGACATAGCTCTCGAGCCGCTCGCCGCGCCACGTCCAGCCATGCCAGCTTTCCAGACGCCGCTCGGGCGTTCCATCGTCCGGGTTGCGATTGACCACCTTTTGCACCAGCACCTCGCGCGCCTCGCGAAACGCAATCAGCGCGGCCGGGTCGGCGTGCCGGGCGGTAGAGAGGAGCTGGTCAATGGCCGGGATGGCGGAGGGGCCGAGCGAGCGCATGTAGTAGAGGTCGAGCGAGACGCCCTCGCCGGTGACTTCGAACGAGTGCTGCACATTGTAGGTCGCGATATAGGCGCGGATGTCAGTCCAGGCGATGCCCCACAGCACAACCGACAGGACGACCATGTTGGTCATTACCAGCCAGGCATTCGAGCGATTGAGCGCGATCCGGGCCAGGATAAGCACGAGGCCCACGGCGACGAGCCCCATCCAGATGAAGGCCGCGACCCGCATCTCGCTCAGGTAGTAGATCTCGACATAGAGCTTCAGTCGGACCACCGAAGACACGACCAGCCAGACGTTCTGCGCGATCCACAGATAGACGAGCCTGCGGATCAAGGGCGACTCCTGCCCCGGCCCGTCCTTGCGCATTGCGGCCAGGACGAACGCGGCTGCGAGCAGCGCTGTCGCGACGAGCGGATGGGCGCCGCGGTGCGCATACTCGGCATAGGTCAGTCCGTCGGGCAGCCGGACGCCGCCCCAGAGGTAAATCAGATCAAGCACCGTCTGCACCGCGAACAGCGCATTGAACAGGACGAGCGAATTGAGGATCGCACTGCGCCCGAACAGCAGACTTTCGGCGCGCGGCAGTTGCGGCCCCTGCATCGGCGCCTGCGCCGTCCAGTTAAGAAGCCGCGGCATGAGCAGAGGCCAGCAGGCGACCGCGATGAAGCCCCAGAGGATCAAGCGGGGCAACTCGAGTAGATCAAGTAGCCGGTCGATTCGGATGGCACGCAGGCCGAGTTCGATCACGGGGTTTGCGGCTGCAAACAGGAGCACGAACACGACCGCCAGTACCCCCGGCACGATCCACATGACGGCGCCACGGATCATGCGCCCGCCAACGCGCTGGCGGCCACCGGCGTGGAGCAAGCCAAGCAGGTCGCCGGCCAGCCGGAACGGAGCCAGCAAGCCGAAGCGCAGGAACGCGGTGCCCCAGTTCTCGAATTGCGGGAGGCTGCCGGAGATGCCGAGCGCCAGCAGCGTGATGCCACCTTGTGCGGTGAGCAGAGCCCACAAACTCGGCGCTTCGAAAAATGGCGAAACACCCAGCAGCGCGACGAGGACCAGGGCGACGGTGCGCCAGTCGCCGAGCCTTTGCGGATGCATCGCGACAATCGCCACGATCAGGGCCACACCGAACGCGAGAATGTTGACGCCCTCATAACGATGCCAGATCAGCAGATCGCCGATGACGACCAGCGCCATGAGGACCAGCGCCGCCCAGAGCGGGCGCGAGGCCAAGGCCGGCGGGCTAGTCGCGGTGGTCGTCCCGGAGATGTCGGTCATATGGGCCCTCTTCCCGTGTGCCGATGAGGCGCACCCGTCCGGACCGGTCGCGCACATCGTCGCGCCGATCCGTCCACCAGGCGTCCATCAGGATGCAGTCGGGAAGCGGGATGGGGCGTTCGGGCGAGGGCTGGATCGGGTTGCGCATGGGAGAAAGCATGCGCGAGCCCTTTGCAGTTTATGTGCAGAGGCTCGGGAAGTTTGGAGGATTCAGCGGGTTAACAGTTCGAGCACGCGGACGGCGGCATCGAACTCAGCGCGCCGCTTCGCACGGCGGGTCGTGATCTCCTCGACCTCGCCCCAAAGGCCAATCTGGTGGTCCTCATCGACGTGGGCCGCGAGCCAAACTTCTTCGGCCGTCAGCAGGCCGTGGCGCAGGGCAATCGCCAACAGGCCCGAGCCGGTGATCGACGTGATCGAGTTCATCGCAGTCAGCGGCAACAGAGCTTCGCGCTCCAGTTCGGTGCCGAGCCGCGTGAGGGTTGCGGGCGGCTGGGACTGATGGAGGATGCCGATCGTGGGCTGGAAGGCGACGTCGAACAGGCGCGCCAGCTTCACCAGCGCCGCGTCCCAGATCTCCTCCTGCCGCTGGACGAGGCTTGCCGGCGTTTCCGCCCGGTAGAGCAGCAAGTCGTTGCCTGCATATTTGACGATCTCTGCCCGCAGTGCCTCGACCGACTCGTCGCCGGCTTCGACCGCCGAATTGACGAGGCGCACGAGCGGCATCGTCTGGGGGTCGATGAACTCGGCCTGGGCGTTCCACTCGGCGGCCATCGCTTCGGCGAGCGGCGCGCTCGGCACGACGACCTGTTTCATGCCCGGCGTGCGTGGAATGCGTCCGTCAAGCCCGACGGCGAATCCACCCTCGGCAGACACAACCGCAGCTTGTTTGTAGAACCGCTTGGGCAGTTCTCGCCTGGCGTGCGCCTGAGCGCGGCCATAACCGTCCTCGCGATGCGCATGGGCGTCGTCGAGGAATTCACGCATCGACGCCTCCGACCAGCCGGTCGATCGCGGCATCGAGCTCGTCGAATCGGTCGATGACAATATCGGCGCCCGCAGCACTGAGCTCGGCCCGTTCGTGATAGCCCCAGGACACACCGACCGCCCCCACCCCGGCGGCCTTCGCCATGCGCATATCGTGCACCGTATCGCCGATCATCACGGTCTGCCCCTTGCCGACGCCGGCCTTGGACATCGCCGTCTCGATCATTTGCGGATCGGGTTTGCCGCGATTGTGCGTGGGCGTCTCGATCGAATGGAAACGCCCCACGATGCCGTGCAGCTCGAGCAGCGTCACGGCGCCCTGATGCCCCTTGCCGGTTGCGACGGCGAGGATGGTTTCGGGATCGGTCTGCAGCCGGTCGAGCGCCGCGAGCGCCCCCTGGAACATTGGCTCGCGTGCGAGGCCGGCTCCCGCATGATAGTGCCTTCGGTAGCTCTCGGTGATCTCCTCGACCCGCTGAGGCGTTGCGGACGGCGCGAGGATCGCCATGGCCTCACGTGCGGTGATCCCCGAAATCGAGCGGATCATGCGCTCGTCGGGCACAGGCTCGTTCACGGCGGTAAAAGCATTGGTGACCGTTTCGACGATCAAGGCGACGGAATCGATGAGGGTGCCGTCGAGATCAAAAATAACGAGCCGCAAGTACTGTCCCCATTGCTGGCCCGCCAGTCAGGCGAGCGCGGAGCCCCGTGCCCCGCGCTCATATAGGTCAGTTCGTGGCGAAGCAGTAGAGCAGACCCGCGCCACCGGTCGATACAAGATTCTCCTGCCCGCATCCGCGCGAGGCATGGGCAGCGTTCCACGAGGTCCCGGTCGCAAGGCTTTCGGGTCCAAGGCGATCGGAGTGGCCGAGCATCGCTTCGCCTTCGCCGTTGAGGGTCCAGTCGCCGCAGGTCTGGCCGGCCGCGAGCGTACCATCGGCATTGGAGCCGGTGAGAATGTCGTGAGTGTTGGGGGTGTCCCCACGCCCGTTGACCATGGCGCCGGTCTCGGTGAGGGCGGTCTCCTTCGTGATGTTGTTGGCGTCCGAGTGGAGGTTCTCAACGTCGGTGGCGATCACTTCGCCCTTGATATTCTGCCACGGACCGGTGCCGATCCGGTCCTTTGCGTTCACGCCGTCGGCGCTGAGATAGGCCACCCAGTTCTTGCCGGTCGAGCCCGCGGCCTCGGCCAGCTGGTCGCAATGCGCATCGGCACCCGCAAGTCCACCGAGATTGGCGCCGTCCCCCAATCCTGTGCTGGTCACGAAAAATGTCATGTTGGCAGCGTCCTGCGCCGCCGCGGGGGCCGCAATGGCGAGGGTTGCTGCGGCAGCCGCAACAAGAACGATCGGTTTCATTGGTGTCTCCCTTCGGCCGCAAATGGCCGTGATACGGCAACAACCGGCGGAGCGATTTCGTCGCATGCTCGCGGCGAAGTGATCAGCCTTCGGGGTCGGCGTCCCGCGCGTCGTAGCGATCGGGGTCGAAGCCGAGCGCATCGAAACTTTGCACCATATGCGGGGGCAGCGGCGCGGAGACATCGAGACTCTTGCCCGAACGCAGCGGCAAGCGGATGCGGCGGGCGTGGAGGTGGAGCCCCTCGCCGAGCCCCGGCGCGCCCTGCCAGTTCTCGATATCGAAATAGCGCGGATCGCCGATGATCGGGTTACCCAGCTGCTGCATGTGCACACGCAGCTGGTGGGTGCGCCCCGTCACCGGCTTCAGCGTGACCCAGGCGAAGCGGCGGGCAGCTGTATCGGTGGTGGAGTAGAACGTCTTCGAGTGCTGCGCGCCGGGATGGTTCTGCTCGACCACGACCATCTGCTCGTTGTCGCCGACGATCTGCTTGGCGAGGAAACACGAGATGCTGCCCTGCGGCGGACTGGGCACGCTGTAGACGATGGCCCAGTAGATCTTTTGCGCGCCGCGCGACTGGAACACCTTGCCGAAATGCGCTGCGGCAGCACGCGTCTTCGCGACAACGAGCACGCCGGACGTATCGCGGTCGAGCCGGTGCACGAGACGCGGCGCCTCGCCCTGTTTGCTGGGCAGGCTCTTGAGCAGCCCGTCCATGTGCCGCTTCGTGCCGCTCCCGCCCTGCGAGGCGAGCCCGTGCGGCTTGTTGAAGACGTAGAGTTCATCGTCCTCATACAGGATCAGGTTGCGCAGGAATGCGGCGTCCTCGGCATTGATCTTCTGCTCGATCCGCCGGACTTCCGCCTCCAGCGGCGGAATGCGCACCTGCTGGCCTGCCTCGAGGCGCGAACTGGTCTTGGCGCGGCCGGAGTCGATCCGCACCTGCCCCGTGCGAATGAGCTTTTGCAGATGCCCGAACGTCACCTGCGGGAAGTGCACGCCGAACCAGCGATCGAGGCGCATTCCGTCCTCATCGCGGCCGACGGTCTGGATGCGTGCGCCGCTCACGCCGCGCCCCGCATGATGAGCAGGCCGCCAAAGAGCGCCAGCACGCTGATGACGATCGAGCCGAGCACGTAGAATGCCGCCTGCGTGATTTCTCCGCGCTCGATGAGGACGACGGTGTCGAGCGAGAATGAGGAGAGCGTCGTGAAGCCCCCGAGGATTCCCACGGCGACGAAGAGCCGGGCGTCGGCCTGCCATGCAGGCGTGGTCCGCGCGAGGTAGCCGATGAACAGGCCCATGATGAGCGAGCCGGTGATGTTCACCAGCATCGTCGCCAATGGGAAGCTGGTGGACCACAGCCGCCCGACGAGCACGCCGGTGCCGTAGCGGGCGATCGACCCGATGGCGCCGCCGAGGCCGACGAGGAGTAATGCGTTCATTGCCTAGACCTGATCGTCTTCGGCCTTCTTTGCGCGCAGGCGGGAGAAATACTCAAGCCGTTTCTTCACTTCCCGCTCGAACCCGCGGTCGACGGGCTGGTAGAATTCGCGGCGACCGAGCTTTTCGGGAAAGTATTGCTGGCCGGAGAAACCCTCGGGTGTGTCGTGGTCGTAGATGTAGCCCTCGCCGTATCCCTGCCCCTTCATCATTTTTGTCGGCGCGTTGAGGATGGTCATGGGCGGCATCGGCGAGCCCGAGGTACGAGCGAGGTCCATGGCGGTATTGAATGCGACTTCGATCGAGTTCGATTTCGGCGCGACCGCGAGGTAGACCGTGAGCTGGGCGAGGGCCAGTTCACCCTCGGGCGAGCCCAGCATCTCGTAGGCATCCCGCGCGGCGATCGCCAGCGGTAACGCCTGCGGGTCGGCCATGCCGATGTCTTCGCTCGCCATGCGGATCAGGCGGCGGGCGAGGAACAGGGGATCCTCGCCGGCGACCAGCATACGGGCGAGATAGTAGAGCGCCGCATCGGGATCGGAGCCGCGCACGGTCTTGTGCAGCGCCGAAATCAGGTTGTAGTGGCCGTCCTGCTTCTTGTCGTAGATCGGCGCGCGGCGCTGCACGATCTGCAGGAGTCCCGCCTTATCGAGAATTTCATCGGGTTTGGCGGCCGCGACGATTTCCTCGACCAGCCCCAGCATCGCGCGGCCATCGCCATCGGCCAGCTCGAACAATGCGGCGCGCGCGTCTGCATCAAGCGGCAATTTGCTGCCGAGCGCATCCTCGGCACGCTGCGCCATCTGTTCGAGTTCTTCGGGCGTGAAGGAGTTGAGGCGCAGCACCTGCGCGCGCGAGAGCAACGCCGCATTGAGCTCGAAGCTCGGGTTCTCGGTCGTCGCGCCGACCAGAGTGACCGTGCCGTCCTCCATCACGGGCAGGAAGCCGTCCTGCTGCGCGCGGTTGAAGCGATGGATTTCATCGACAAAGAGCAGCGTCTTGTGGCCGCTGAGGCGCTCGAACCGCGCCTCCTCGAACACCTTCTTGAGGTCCGCCACGCCCGAAAATACCGCCGAGATCTGCTTGAACCGGTAGCCGACGGCGTCGGCGAGGAGGCGCGCGATCGTGGTCTTGCCGGTGCCCGGCGGCCCCCACAGGATGAGCGAGCCGAGGCGGCCGCTGGCGATCATCCGGCGGAGCGTCCCCTCGGGGCCGAGCAGATGGCGCTGGCCGATAACCTCGTCGAGGGTTTTGGGGCGCAACCGGTCCGCCAGCGGCGAGTCCGCCGGCGGGGCATCTTTCTCGACGGCGAAAAGATCGGCCATTGGGCGCTTCCGGTTCAGCCGCTGACGAAGGACTGGATGGTCTGTCCGCCGCGCTGGATCACAATCTGCCATCCTTCCGACCGCGTCGAGACGAGCGACTTGAACGTCCCCACATCGTTGATCCGCCGGCCGTTGATGGCGATGACGATATCGCCCACGCGCAGCCCCATCCGATCGGCCGGCGAGCCCGGGACGACCTTGCTGACGACGACCCCTGTTTTGTCGAAGGGCAGCTGCATCTCCTGCGCGAGAGCCGGGGTCAGCAGCTCGACGACGGTGCCGGCAAAGCGCGTGTTGCCCGTTATCTCCGCGGTCTGGCCTGAGGCTGGCGCAGCGGCGACCTCCACCGCGGCTTCGAGCGTCTGGTTGCCGCGCAGCACGGTGAGGGTGGAGGGTGTGCCGAGCGGCTTGGTGGCGAAGCGGAAATCGAACCCCTGCGGCGCGTCTACATCGACGCCGTCGATCTTGATGATGACGTCGCCCGGCTTGAGGCCGGCGCGCGCCGCCGGACTGTCCGCCGCGATCTCCGTGATGAGCGCCCCGTGCGGCGTGTCGATCGCGAGACTGTCGGCGATGTCGGTGGTGATCTCCTGCAGCCGCGCCCCGAACCAGGGCCGGACGAGCACGCCCCCGGATTCCCCCGCGAGAGCCACGGTGCGCACCATCGCCGAGGGGATCGCAAAGCCGATGCCGATTGAACCACCGCTGCGCGTGAAGATCGCGGTGTTGATGCCGACGAGCTCACCGGCGAGGTTGACCAGCGCACCGCCGGAATTGCCCGGATTGATGGCCGCATCGGTCTGGATGAAATAGTCGAAGTTGTTCGTCTCGACGCCGGTGCGCGCGAGCGCCGACACGATGCCGCTGGTGACGGTCTGGCCCACGCCGAACGGGTTGCCGACGGCCAGCACGAGGTCGCCCACCTCCAGGCTGTCGGATTCGGCAAAGCTGAGAGCCGGGAACTCGCGTCCGTTGGCGTTATCGATCTGCAGTACCGCGAGGTCGGATTTGGGATCGTCGAGCAGCAGCGTCACCGGATATTCGCGGCCGCCCGAGAGCGCGATGCGGATGTCGTCGGCACCGCTCACCACATGCGAGTTGGTGACGATCACGCCCTTGGGGTCGACGATGACGCCCGACCCCAGCGACTGGCTGGTCCGCGGGCGGCTGCGAAACCTCTCGCCGCCGAAGAATCGCGAGAAGAAGGGATCGTTGGCGAAGGGCGATTCGAAGCCCTGCTCGGTCTTGGTGGCGTAGACGTTGACCACCGCCGGCATGACCTGCTTCACGACCGGCGC
>JBIQKK010000107.1:0-7209 GCA_044506585.1 Hyphomicrobiales bacterium | reverse complement strand
CATCGGAAAAGCTTTTCTGCGCCGGAGGAGCCCGACTGGGCGGGCGCAAATGGCAATAGGGAGGAACCAATGAGATTGCCGAAACTGCTGACGATCGCCGGTGCCGCGGTCGCCACCCTGATGGTGGCGGCGCCAATGGGCGGGTTCGCACAGGACATCCAGATGTGGGAGCGCTCCGGCGGCAACGCGCCGATGGTAGACGAGCTCGTCCGGGCCTGGAACGAGAAGAACCCCGATCGCAAGATCGTGCTCACCTATATCCCCCACACCGAGATGGTGCCCAAGCTCGCCCAGGCGATCGCATCGGGCGACGTGCCGGACTTGATGGGGCTGGACCTTATCTATGGTCCTCAATTCGCCTCGCAGGGACAGCTTGAAGACATTACCGACTACTTCAAGGACGATCCGACTCTGAAGACGGCGAGCCCAGGGCACATTCAGGTCGCGACTTATGACCAACGTCTCTATGGCGTGCCGCTTTACGCCGACGTGTCGGTGCTGTTCTGGAACAAGGATCTGTTCAAGAAGGCCGGGCTTGATCCTGAGGTCGGTCCGGCGAGCCTGCAGGATATCCACGACATGGCCGCCAAGATCACCGGCGTCGAGGAGGGTGCCTATGGCTACTATCTGCCGGGCAATTGCGCGGGTTGCAACATTTTCACCTTCGGTCCGCTGATCTGGGCCTCGGGCGGCACCATCGAGCCCAAGGATGCCAATGACGAGCCGCTGCAGGGCGACGCCGTCAGGCAAGTGCTCGAGTGGGCGCGCATGATGCACAAGGAAGGGCTCATCAATCCGGCCAATCAGGCTGAGAACGGCGAAACGTTCCACTTGCAACTGGGTTCGGGCAAGGTCGGCATCATGGGGTCGGGGAACTTCAATCTCGCCGCACTGAAGGAACAGAATCCCGCCCTGTTCGACGGCAATGTCGGAGTGACGTTCCTACCCGGCCTCGAGGCCGGATCGGCAGCTTCGTTTGCCGGGGGCGACATCGTGACGGTTCCCAAGGGATCCAAGCGCGTCGCCGATGCCGTCGACTTCATGAAGTTCATCCTCAGCGACGAGGTGCAGGTCCAGAGCTATGCCAAGCTGGGCAACATGACCACACGCGGGGACATGGCGGACAATGAGTACTTCCGTGCCGATCCGCGCGTACAGAAGATGGCCGAAGCACTCGACGTTGCGCGTACCCCCTATACGCTCAAGTTCTTCGAGCTGATCAATTCCCCCCAGGGCCCGTGGCTGCAGATGCTGCAGCGCGTCTACTACACGGACGACCCGATCGACACCATCATCGCCGACGCCAAGGCCCAGATGAAAGCGATCGCCGCCGAGTAACGGGTCTCTCCCTGTTGCCAGAATCGGCAATGGAGCGTGGATTTCCACGGAAGGCGTAGTCGGAGCGCGCTCGTGCGCGGCGCGCTCCACCGTTTCACAGCACCCCTGTCGAGCGACAACCATGTATCGAAACGTCCGGGCGAAATGGATCGGCCTTGCCTACTTGGCACCGGCGCTCATTTTCGTCTTCTGCTTCACGGCCTTTCCGTTCTTTCAACTGATCTGGGTGTCGTTCACGTCGTGGTCACTGTTGTCGCCGCCAAAATTCATCGGCGCGAGCAATTTCGCCAAAGCCCTGGCGGATAGGCAGTTCTGGGTCTCCCTCGGCTTCACTTTGAAATATACGTTGATGATTACGCCGATCCTGATGATCGGAGGGTACCTCCTCGCACTGCTCGTTGCAGGCAACTCGCCGCTGCGCCGTTTGACGCGCGCCGTCATTTTCATTCCGGTGGTGATCGGCCTCGGGGCCTCGAGCCTGATGTGGTACTGGCTGTTCTCGACCGATTACGGGCTGGTCAACCGGGCCTTGATGGCGCTGGGAGTGATCCACCGGCCGATCTTCTGGCTGGGCGTGGATGCAGACCTGTCGAACTGGGCCATCATCGCGTCCGTTACCTGGAAGGTCATCGGATTTGGCATGCTGCTGTTCGTGGCTGCCATCCAGGGCATTCCAGCCGAAGTTACCGAGGCTTCACTGGTTGATGGCGCCAACGCCTGGCAGCGATTGCGGCTCATCACGCTGCCACTGACTCTGCGGACGGTGTTGCTGGTTACGCTCGTTTCGGTGATCGGTTCACTGCTTGCGTTCGATCAGTTCTACATCATGACGGCGGGCCAGCCGCAGAACCTGACGGCAACGTCGGTCTTTTATGTCTACCTCAACTCCTTCCCCTATCTGAAGCTCGGCTACGGCGCGGCGCTGTCGCTTATCCTCGCGGGTATCGTCTTGGTGTTCACGATCGGGCAGCTGGTATTGAGCCGCAGGAGCTTCGCATGACGGCCGCCTTGTCGACTCCAGGCGTGCGCAGCTACGCATCCACCAATCCGCTGTCAGCGCTTTGGGCCGGACGCGCAAAATACCTGCTCGGAGCGCTGATGATCCTGATCTCGGTGATCATGCTGCTGCCGCTCGTGGCGTCGGTGCTGGCATCGCTGAAGACGACCGAGGAGGCCGCGGCCGTCCCGCCGACGTTCATTCCGAGCGAGCTGTCGCTCGACTCCTATATGCGACTGTGGTCGTACCAGGCTGGCCTGCTGGTCTATGCGGGAAACTCATTCGTGACGGCGGTGCTCGCGATCCTGCTGACCTTGCTGCTCACCGTCCCAGCGGGGTATGCGCTGGCGCGGTTTCCCATTCCCGGCAAGGAATTGCTGTTCGTCTTCCTGCTGATGGCCCTGATCATTCCATATCAAGCACTGCTAACGCCGATCTTCTTGCTGTTCGCGCAGTTCAAGCTGACCAATTCGGTACTTGGTCTCGCGATCATTCATGCGGCGGTGCAGATACCGTTCAGCGTCTATGTCATGCGCAACAGCTTCGAGGCCGTGCCCAAGGAGCTCGAGGAGGCGGCGCTAATCGACGGAGCCAACTCGCTTCAAGTGCTCATCCGGATCTGCATGCCCTCGGTCGTACCGGCCATGGTGACCGTTGCACTGTTTGCTTTCATTACATCGTGGAACGAGTTCCTCGGTGCGCTGGTCATGATGAGCAAGCAGGACAGCTTTACCCTGCCGCTGATCCTCGCGGCCGCGCGCACCGAGACCAGTCTGGGCGGCACCGACTGGGGCTTGCTGCAGGCCGGCGTGACGATTTCTGTCATCCCATGCATCGCAATCTACCTGCTCTTGCAGAAGTATTACGTGTCGGGCCTCCTGAACGGGGCGGTGAAATAGCATGGTCGAGGAACGGCCAACGCGGAGTGGACGAACGGGCCGCCGTGGGCTGACGATCCATGACGTGGCCCGGGCAGCGAACGTATCGATCGGTACGGCGAGCAAAGCGCTCAACGGTACGGGGAGTCTACGCCGGGAGACGCGCGAGAAAGTCATCAGCACCGCCAATACGCTGGGCTACCGGCCCAACGATTTGGCGCAAAGCCTCCATCGCGCGCGCTCGATGACGGTGGGCCTGCTCACCAACGACTCTTTCGGCCGGTTCAGCTTCCCCATCGCCGAAGCTCTGGAGCAGACGCTGGCCGATCACGGCATCGCGGTCTTCATGTGCAACGCGACCGACGATCCTGACCGCGAACGGCAGCATATCGAGCAGTTGATGCGCAAACGCATCGACGGGCTGGTGGTGACGGCGCGACGCGCCGACAAGCGCGCACCGATCGGCCCCCTGCCCGGCGTGCCGATCATCTACGTCTATTCGCAGGCCGACGACGAGAACGCGCTATGCCTTATCCCCGACGATGAGGGTGGGGCGATGCTGGCGGTCGAGCACCTCGTTGCCCAGGGACGCCGTCGGATCGCCCATATTGCCGGTCCCGAACGGTTTGACGCGGTACGGCTGCGCCGCTCCGGCTATGTACGGGCGTTGAGCGCATCGGGCCTGTCGTACGATCCTTCGATCTACCTCAACGGGCCGTGGTCCGAGGTGTGGGGCCGCGACGCGGTATCGGTCCTCTTCGGCGACAAACGGCCCTGGCCCGACGCGCTGTTTTGCGACAACGATCAACTCGCGCGCGGCGCAAGCGAGGCGCTGCGGGAGCGCGGCATCCAGGTTCCGCGCGAGGTCGCTGTCGTCGGATTCGACAATTGGGATGTGATGACCCTGGCGGCACGTCCTCCACTTTCCAGTGTCGACCTCAATCTCCGCAGCATGGGCCGCATCGCCGGCGAAGCCTTGATCGACATCATGAGCGGCCAGCACCTCAGCGGCGTGCGCCGTCTGCCGTGCAGTCTCGTCATCCGCGAATCGTCCCAGCAGGTCTAGCGGCGAAGCCGCTTCAGGAGTCTCAATGAGTCAATATCGCCCCGTGCGCTTCGTCGATGTGCAGATCGAGGGCGCGTTCTGGAAAGAGCGCCTCGACACCGTGCTCGCCACTACCATTCCGAGCCAGCACAAGAAGCTCGACGAGTACGGCTATCTCGACTCCCTGAAACTGCCCAAGCCGGTCCCGCCGCTGCGCTTTCCGCGCCACGCGAACGGGTTCTCCGTGCAGGTCTTCTGGGATTCGGACGTAGGCAAATGGATCGAGTCGGCGAGCTACGCGCTTTCGCACCGGCGCGATGCCGAGATCGAGGCACAGATCGAAGCGATCGTCGATGACTTCGAGAAGGCACAGGCGCCGGACGGTTATCTCAACTGCTGGTACCTGGAGCGCGAACCCGAGAACCGCTGGACAAACCTGCGCGACAACCACGAGCTCTACAATGCCGGACACATGCTCGAGGGCGCTATCGCTTATTATGAAACGACGGGCCGCCGGCGCTGGCTGGACGTGATGGAACGCTATGTCGATCATATCCGGCAGACCTTCGGGCCCGGTGCCGGCCAGAAGCGCGGCTATTGCGGACATCCCGAGATCGAACTTGCGCTCGTCAAGCTCTACCACCTGACCAAGGACAGGAAGCACCTCGATCTCGCGGCCTATTTCGTCAATGAACGGGGGCGCCAGCCACCGCATTTCTTCGATGTCGAGAGGGCCGAGCGCCAAAAGCGCGGCATCGACGTCCAGCGGTATCCCTACGCAAACTACGAATACAGCCAGTCGCACCAACCGGTGCGCGAACAAACCAAAGTCGTGGGTCATGCCGTTCGGGCGATGTACCTCTATACGGCAATGGCCGATCTCGCAGTCGAGCTTGACGATGCGGCTCTTCGGAGCGCCTGCGAAACGCTGTGGAACGACGTTATGGATACCAAGATGTATGTGACGGCGGGTCTCGGCCCGTCCGCACATAATGAGGGTTTCACCTTCGATTTCGACCTGCCCAACCAGACGGCCTATGCCGAAACCTGCGCGTCGGTGGCGCTGATCTTCTGGGCTCAGCGCATGCTGCATCTGGGACTCGAGGGCAAATATGCCGACGTGCTCGAGCTCGCCTTGTACAACGGCGCGCTGAGCGGGCTCAGCCGCGACGGATCGCACTATTTTTATGCCAATCCGCTCGAGAGCAACGGCTCGGCTGAGCGCTGGGAATGGCACACCTGCCCCTGTTGCACGATGAACGTCAGCCGACTCGTCGCGTCCGTGGGCGGCTACTTCCTCTCCACGGCGTCCGACGGCGTCGCTTTCCACCTCTATGGCGGCGTATCCAGCCGACGCGAGATCGCAGATACTATGGTCGGCATCCGGGAGACCTCGAACTATCCGTGGTCGGGGGACGTCAAGATTGCCCTCGACCCTGAAAAGCCCACCGAGTTCGACGTAAAGCTCCGCATTCCCGGCTGGGCAAGGAGCTTCACGCTGGCCGTGAATGGCAAGCCGGTCAACGCAACGCCCGACAACGGCTATGTGACCATACATCGGACTTGGCAGCAGGGCGATGTGATTGCCCTCGAGATGCCCATGCCGCCGGAGCGGATCTATGCCAATCCGGGGGTCATCATGGACATCGGCCGGGTGGCGCTGAAGCGCGGGCCGCTGGTCTATTGCATCGAGGAAGCGGACAATCCCGGCGGAGCGGTCCAGCGGTTCAAGCTGCCGCGGGATGCAGACCTCAGATCGAGCACCCGGGCGGACTTGTTCGGCGGTGTAGTTACGCTTGAGGGGCCGGCTCGCGCCATCGAGCCCGCCGATTTCCGCGAACTCTACCGGACAGCGCCCCCCAGAGAGACCGATGCGAGCCTGACGGCCCTGCCCTACTATTTGTGGGCCAATCGCGGGCGGGGCTCGATGGTGGTGTGGATACCCGAAGCCTGACGGAGTGTTTTCACCCGATTTGCGTTTACCGTTGCAGTCGATAGGAACCCGGATGTAGATCAGCAATACTGATCTTGTCGGGGGACGCACAATTGAGCCGTAATTTTCTATTGGTCGATCCGGAGGAGCGGCCAGACGTCCTGCGCGGATTGGCGTCGCCGGTGCGGGTAAAAATCCTCAAGGCACTGCATCTGCGCGGCGGCCTCAATGTCAATGATATTGCCGACCAGCTGGAACTGCCTCAGTCGACGGTCTCCTCCAACCTGCAAATTCTCCAGGAGGCCGGGCTGATCCGGACCGAGACCCAGAAGGCAAAGAAGGGCAACCAGAAGATCTGTCGCGCCGTCTTCGATGAGGTCCTCGTGATGTTCAAGGAAGACGTGGCCGCGACGAGTCCGGACATTATCGAAGTGGCGATGCCAGTGGGCCTTTACACCAGTTGCGAGGTGAGCGCGCCGTGCGGGCTATGCTCGACCGATGGCATTATCGGACTGCTCGACGTCCCCGACACCTTTCTCGATCCCGGACGCATGAGGGCCGGCCTCATGTGGTTCACGCGCGGTTATGTCGAGTACCAATTCCCCAATAATGCAAGGCTGAGCAAGGGCGGACTGCAGGCCATCGAGTTCTCATTGGAGGTGTCATCGGAGGTTCCCGGCACCGACGCCGACTGGCCCAGCGACATCACGGTCTGGATCAATCAGCAGGACGTGGGTACGTGGACCAGCGCTGGCGATTTCGGCGATCGGCGCGGTGTCTATACGCCCGACTGGTGGGCTCTGCGCGGCAGCCAATATGGAATGCTCAAGACCTGGCGCATCGCGCGGGACGGCACCTATGTCGACGGCGTCAAGATCTCGCCCCTCTCGCTCAAAGACCTTGATATCGCCAATCACAATTCCATTCGCCTGAGGATCGGCATCAAGGAGAATGCGCACCATCCGGGCGGGATGAACATATTCGGCCGCGGCTTCGGCAACTATGATCAGGACATCGT
>JBIQKK010000106.1:0-7366 GCA_044506585.1 Hyphomicrobiales bacterium | reverse complement strand
GGCGACGAGCCGAGCTTCACCCAGCCGCTGATGTACTCCAAGATCCGGAGTCACAAGACGACGCTGGAACTGTATTCCGAACGGCTGGTCGCCGAGGGTCTGGTCACGGCGGAAGAGGTCGACAGGCTCAAGGCGGATTGGCGCGCCAAGCTCGAATCCGAGTTCGAGCTCGGCCAGGATTTCCGTCCCAACAAGACCGACTGGCTCGACGGGCAGTGGAAGGACTTCAAGCGCGCCGATGCCGACGGTCCGCGCCGCGGCGATACCGGCGTGCCGCTCGAACGGCTGGTCGATATCGGCACCAGGATGACCAAGGTGCCGGCGGGCTTCAACGTCCACAAGACGGTCAAGCGCTTCCTCGACAGCCGCCTCGCGGCGATCGAATCGGGCGAAGGCATCGACTGGGCGACCGGCGAGGCGCTGGCCTTCGGCTCGCTGCTCACCGACGGCCATTCGGTGCGGTTGTCGGGGCAGGACTCCGAACGCGGCACCTTCACGCAGCGCCATTCGGTGCTCAACGACCAGGAGACGGGCGACACCTATACGCCGCTCAACAATCTCGCCCCCGACCAGGAGCGCTACGAGGTCATCAACTCGATGCTCTCGGAAGAGGCGGTGCTCGGCTTCGAGTACGGCTATTCGCTTGCCGAGCCCAATACGCTCACCTTGTGGGAAGCGCAGTTCGGCGATTTCGCCAATGGCGCGCAGGTCGTCGTCGACCAGTTCATCTCGTCGGGCGAGCGCAAATGGTTCCGCATGTCGGGCCTCGTGATGCTGCTGCCGCATGGCTATGAAGGGCAGGGGCCCGAGCACTCCTCGGCGCGCCTCGAGCGCTACCTGCAGCTTTGCGCCGAAGACAACATGCAGGTCTGCAACTGCACGACGCCGGCCAACTACTTCCACGTGCTGCGCCGGCAGATGAAGCGCGATTTCAGGAAGCCCCTGATCCTGATGACGCCCAAATCGCTGTTGCGCCACAAGCGCGCGACGTCGACGCTGAGCGAAATGGGCCCCGAAAGCTGTTTCCACCGGCTGCTGTGGGACGACGCCGAGGCGCCGGGCCCCAAGAAGACCACCATCGTGCTCGCGCCGGACGACAAGATCCGCCGCGTCGTGCTCTGCTCGGGCAAGGTCTATTACGACCTGCTCGAGGATCGCGAAAAGCGCGGCATCGACGACGTCTACCTGCTGCGCCTCGAACAGCTCTACCCGTTCCCGGCCAAGGCCCTGCTCGACGAGCTCAACCGCTTCAAGAACGCCGAAGTGATCTGGTGCCAGGAAGAGCCCCGCAATATGGGCGGCTGGACGTTCGTGCAGCCCTATGTCGACTGGGTGCTCGAACAGATGGGCCGCACCCATGACCGGCCGCGCTATGTGGGCCGCGCGGCCTCGGCGTCCACGGCCACAGGTTTGATGCGCACGCATCTTGCGCAGCTGCAGGCTTTCCTCGAAGAAGCATTCGCGAAATAGGAGCGGCGAGAATGGCTACCGATATCCGGGTCCCGGCCCTTGGCGAAAGCGTCACCGAGGCGACGATCGGACAGTGGTTCAAGAAGGTGGGCGACGCGGTCGCCGCCGACGAGCCGGTGGTCGAGCTCGAAACCGACAAGGTCACGATCGAAGTGCCCTCGCCGGTCGCGGGCGTCTTGTCGGCGATCTCGGCCAATCCGGGCGATACCGTCAATGTCGGCGCGCTGATCGGCGCGATCGGCGAAGGCGAAGCGGCTCCCGCGCCCAAGGCTGCGGAACCGGCCAAGCCGGCCGAAGCCCCCAAGGCAGCGGCTCCTGCGCCCGCGCCGGCGCCCGCCGCAGCTCCCGCCACCAACGGCAACACCCCCGCTCCGGCGCCCGCCGCCCAGAAGCTGATGGCCGAAAAGGGGATCGATGCCTCCGAGGTCAACGGCTCGGGCAAGCGTGGCCAGGTGCTCAAGGAAGATGTGCTCGCGGCCATGAACAAGCCGCTCGCCGCCCCGGCCATTGCGACCGGTACCGCCGCGATGGCGCCGGCTCCGGCCGCGCCCAGGGCTGCCCAGCCGGCCCCTGCCGCTGCGCCCCCGGCCGCTCCCGCCGCGCCGCGCGCGCCCGTCGCGCAGGCCGACGAGGCCCGCGAGGAGCGGGTGAAGATGACCCGGCTCCGCGCCACCATCGCCCGCCGCCTCAAGGACGCGCAGAACACCGCGGCCATGCTCACCACCTTCAACGAGGTGGACATGAAGCCGATCATGGACCTGCGCGGGCAGTACAAGGAGCTCTTCGAGAAAAAGCACGGCGTGAAGCTCGGCTTCATGGGCTTTTTCACCAAGGCGATCGTGCATGCCTTGAAGGAGATCCCCAACGTCAATGCCGAGATCGACGGCGACGACATCGTCTACAAGAACTACGCCCATATCGGCATCGCCGTCGGTACCGATCGCGGCCTCGTCGTGCCGGTCGTGCGCGATGCCGACAAGCTGACCATCGCCGGCATCGAGAAGGAGATCGGGCGCCTGGGCAAGCTCGCCCGCGACGGCGCGCTGTCGATGGCCGACATGCAGGGCGGCACCTTCACCATCACCAATGGCGGCGTCTATGGCTCGCTGATGTCGACGCCCATCCTCAACGCCCCGCAATCGGGCATTCTGGGCATGCACAAGATCCAGGAGCGGCCCGTGGTGGTCGACGGCCAGGTCGTCGTGCGCCCCATGATGTACCTGGCGCTGAGCTACGATCACCGCATCGTCGACGGCAAGGAAGCGGTCACCTTCCTCGTGCGCGTCAAGGAAAGCCTCGAGGCTCCGGAGCGTCTGGTCCTCGACCTCTAGAGGGAGGGACCGATGCCGAGCACAAGAGGCGTTCTCGTCGTCACCGGCGGCAGCCGCGGCATCGGTGCGGCGGCGTGCCTTTTGGGCGCCGAGCGCGGCTACGCGGTCGTCGTCAACTACGCCTCCAATGTCGATGCGGCCGAGCGCATCTGCGCCCGCATCCATCAGCAGGGCGGCGAGGCCGTCGCCGTGCGCGGCGACGTCAGCGACCCCACCGATGTCGAACACATCTTCCAGGCGGCGGACCGGCTGGGCACGCTCACCGGCCTCGTCAACAATGCGGGCATGATCCTGCCCGCCGCGCGCGTCGACGAGATGGATGCCGCGCGGCTCGCGAGGACCTTCGCCGTCAATGTCACGGGCACCTTCCTCTGCTCGCGGCAGGCGGTGCTGCGCATGTCGAGCCGGCATGGCGGCAGCGGCGGCGGCATCGTCAATCTCAGCTCGGGCGCGAGCAAGCTCGGCGGCGCGGGCGTCTATCTCGATTACGCCGCGAGCAAAGGCGCGATCGATACCTTCACGGTGGGCCTCGCGCTCGAAGTCGCGGCCGAGGGCATCCGCGTCAATGCCGTCCGGCCCGGCGTGATCGACACCGAAATCCACGCCTCGACCGGCGATCCGGGCCGCGTCGAGCGCATGGCCGCGCAATTGCCCATGCCGCGCGCCGGCACCGCCGAGGAGGTCGCCAAGGCCATCCTCTGGCTGCTGTCGGACGAAGCCTCGTACTCGACCGGCACCACCATCACCGTCAGCGGGGGCCGGGCGATCCTGCCATGACCACCGAACTCTGGCTGCTGTTTGCGAGCATGCCGCTCTACGGCCTTTATCTGGGCGCGCAGTCGCTGATCTTCCGCTGGCAGCACGGCGTCTGGTACGCCGCCTCCGCCCGCGACGAAACCAAGCCCGCCGGCGAACTGCTCGGCCGCGCCGAGCGCGCCCTGCACAATTTCCGCGAAACCTGGCCCGTCTTCGTGATCCTCATCCTGATCGGTCATCTCGCAATGCCCGGCGAGCCGCTGGTCTTTTGGGGCGCGCTCGTGTGGTTCGCGGCGCGGCTCGCCTATCTGCCGCTCTATCTGTCCGGCGTATTCATGATCCGCAGCCTCGTGTGGAATGTCGCACTGCTTGGCCTCGGGATCATGGCGTGGCCGGTTCTGTTCTAGCCAGATGTGGCGCGAGCCACTACATAGTCACCAACCTCAAGCGCAGGAATTGTCGTCATGGCAGACCAATTCGACCTCACGGTGATCGGCTCGGGCCCGGGAGGCTATGTGTGCGCCATCCGCGCCGCGCAGCTGGGCATGAAGGTTGCGGTGGTCGAAAAGATGCCGACCTTTGGCGGCACCTGCCTCAATATCGGCTGCATTCCGTCCAAAGCGCTGCTGCATGCGTCCGAGCTGTTCGAGGAAGCCGGGCACAATTTCAGCCATCTGGGCATCGATATCTCGGCGCCCCAGCTCAACCTCGCGCAGATGATGGTCCATAAGGACGAGACGGTCGCGGGCAACGTCAACGGCGTCGCGTTCCTGTTCAAGAAGAACAAGATCACCGCCTTTACCGGCACCGGTTCCATTGCCGGTCCGGGCAAGGTCAAGGTTGCGTCCGACAAGGGCGAGCAGACGATCGAGAGCAAGCACATCGTCATCGCGACGGGCTCGGTTCCCGCGACGCTCCCCGGCATCGAGATCGACGAGGAGCGGATCGTCACCTCGACCGGCGCGCTGTCGCTCGGCGCGGTCCCCGACCGGCTGCTGGTCATCGGCGCCGGCGTGATCGGGCTCGAGCTCGGCTCGGTCTGGGCGCGCCTCGGCAGCAAGGTGACAGTAGTCGAATTCCTCGACCGCATCCTGCCCGGGATGGATTCGGAAGTCGCGCGCCAGTTCCAGCGCATCCTCCAGAAGCAGGGCGTCGAGTTCAGGCTCAGCTCCAAGGTCAAGTCCATCGACAAGCAGGACGACGGCTCGCTCACCGTGCGGATCGAACCCGCCCAGGGCGGCGACATGGCGATCCTCGACGCCGATGTCGCGCTCGTCGCCATCGGCCGCAAGCCCTATACGACGGGTCTGGGACTCGAGACGGTCGGGGTCACGCTCGACGAGCGCGGCCGCATTCCGGTCGGCCCCGGCTACGGCACCAGCGCGGAATATGTCTACGCCATCGGCGACGTGATCGCGGGCCCGATGCTCGCCCACAAGGCCGAGGACGAGGGTATTGCGGTCGCCGAAATCATCGCCGGCCAGCACGGCCACGTGAACTACGAGGCCATCCCCGCCGTGGTCTACACCAATCCCGAGATCGCTTCGGTCGGCAAGACCGAGGACGAGCTCAAGGCCGCGGGCATCGAATACAAGATCGGCAAGTTCCCCTTCACCGCCAATGGCCGCGCCAAGGCGATGCTGGCGACGCAGGGCTTCGTCAAGATCCTCGCCGACGTCACCACCGATCGCGTGCTGGGTGCCCACATCATCGGCAAGAACGCCTCCGAGATGATCGAGGCGCTCACCGTGCTGCTCGAATTCTCGGGCTCCGCCGAAGACCTCGCCCGCACCACCGCCGCCCACCCCACCCTCAGCGAAGCCATCCGCGAAGCCGCCCTGATGTGCGGCGACGGCGCGATCCACATCTGAGTATTGACAAGCGTCACTTGTCGTTCGACTATGACGAGTGATCGGAAGCTTCTCAGACAAGGCATTGAAGCGCCTCTATGAGCGTGGCGACCGGTCGGGCATCCGGCCCGACATGGTGGCGAAAGTAGAGCGTATTCTGCAGCGTCTCGATGAGATCGTCGCGCCGGAGCAGATGGCGCTGCCGGGATATCGGCTGCACACGCTGAGCGGCGACCTCAAAGGCTTCTGGTCAGTCACCGTCAACGGAAATTGGCGTGTGATCTTTCGCTTCGAGGATGGTCAGGTGCGCGATGTTCGCCTGACCGACTATCATTAGGACCGCTTGCGATGCCCATGCACAACCCGCCCCATCCTGGTCTTGCCGTGCGCGAGGACTGTCTTGAGCCGCTGGGCCTGAGCGTGACCCAGGCTGCCAAGATCCTGGGGGTCAGTCGGCAGGCGCTCAACAATCTCGTCAACGGCAAGGCGGGCATTACCCCCGAAATGGCGATCCGCCTCGACAAGGCATTTGGCGGCGGTGCTGAAGTCTGGCTGCGCATGCAGACGAGCTACGATCTTGCGCAGGCCCTGAAAACGGCGTCGTCGATCAAGGTCAAACCGTACGCGCCCCGCGCCGCCTAAGGTTCCACCTCGCTGGCTTCCAGTTCCACCTTCTTGACCTGCCGCTTGCGGCCGAAGAGCCAGACGCCGAGCAGCACGAGTGCCGTGCCGGCGGCGTGCCAGGGCGTGAACAATTCGCCCAGGATCGAAATCGCGAGACCGACCGTCACCACGGGCGAGATGCTCCCGATGATCGCGGTGCGTTCGGGGCCGAGGAGGCCGATGGCGCCCGAGATGCAATAGGCGGGCAGCACCGTCGAGACGAGGCCCACCGCAAGCATCAGCCACAGCCCGTGCCCGTCGATCGCAAGGTCGCTCAGCGGATGCGTCAGCAGGAAATGCACGACGATCGCGGGCCCCGCCGAACTCATGGCGATCGAGGTGAAGAGCTGCGCGCCGAGCTTGTCGATCAGCGGCTTGGCGAGAATCTGGTAGCCCGCATAGACCACGGCCGAGCCCAGGACGAGGAGCGAACCCAGCACGACATTGTCGCCTTCGAGCGCAAAGTCCTTGGCAAAGATCAGCGCAATGCCGGCATAACTGACCAGCAGCGACACGATCATCACCGGGGTCACCCTGCGCTTGAAGAACGCCGCTCCAAACAGCACCACGAAGAAGGGATAGGTGAGCAGGATCAGCCGATCGAGTTGCGCCGTGATATAATCGAGCGCCGAGAAGTCGAGATAGCTTGCGAGGTAGTACCCCATCAGCCCAACCCCGGCGACCTGCAGCAGCGTCGTCCGGTCGAGGACAACGGTACTGCCTGTCTCGGCGCGCTTTGCGCGATAGCCGATCGTTCCGACGAGGACGAAGATCGGCACCGCGACGATCATGCGCCAGGTCAACGTCGTCAGCGGATCGATCCCGGCGGCCAGCGCCAGCTTGATGAAGATGCCCTTGGTCCCGAAGAAGGCGGCGCCCAGCAATGCGAGCGCGATGCCGAGCCATTGGCGGGTGGGCAATGCGGGTGTGTTCGAGGAGGCCGTCATGGGGTTCCGGACAATCGCCCCGCCTCACCTGCACCGGACCATCCCGCGCCGCAAGGCGGGGCCGGTGCGAGAGGTCAAACGCCGCGCGCGCCGGTCCCGTTGAAGGGCCAGCTAATGAGGATGGATTTGCGTGCGGTCGTCATGGTGCCTCGATACGCTTCGGCGGCGAGGGAGTAAAGCCGCCGGCAAAGGCTCCATCCTGCCTCAACTTTGCTGCCCATCGTCCTTCAAGGCCACGGCATTTCGCACGGGCGTAGAAAAAGATGCGCCACATGGTTTGGGGCGGGGGTAATCTGCCGTCAGCTTCATCGCGCGGACGGAAGTCGACGCGAACGATGCGGTGAAGCCA
>JBIQKK010000105.1:0-7398 GCA_044506585.1 Hyphomicrobiales bacterium | reverse complement strand
AACCTCTCATAACCGGCGGATTTCCGCTCGGGGACGACGCAGCCGGGGGCTGCTCTGAGAGGCTCTGGTGCTCCGGCGCAGTAAGACAATCGTATTCGACGACGATCCCGCCCCTTCGCGGGAGGAACCGGTCGAGCAGGCGCCGCGCCCGACGCTTCGGCGCAACGTGGAAACGCTCAGGACGACGCCACCCCGCCCTGCGCCGGCGCCGGAATTCGATACCGGACTCGCGGACGTCCCCGAAGACAATCCCGTCCACCAGCGTTTCGACTACCTGCGCTCCGAGCTGGAACAGGCTCCCATCTCCAAGGGCTCGCAGGAGAGCCTCGCCGCGTTGCGCGAAGAATTCCGCCGCAAGCACGCCATCGAGGACGATGCCGGCGGCCCCTCGCTCCCCTCATTCTCGCTGGGCGGAATCCGCGCCTCGCGCCTCCTCCTCGTGGCCGTGGCGATCCTTGCCGGCGGCCTCGCGGCATGGCTCGCGCTCGGTCGCCAGCCCGAACCCGCGCCGGCCCCCGTCGTTCAGGTCGCACCCGAACCGCCCCCACCCGCGCCCACGCTCGAAGTCCTCGTCGCGAGGCAGTCGATCCCCGTGGGCACGCGTCTGAGCGCCGACCTGCTCGAATGGCAGAAATGGCCCGAAGAGACCGTGCGCACCGAGTACATCACCAGCGCGGCGACCCCCGAAGCCGTGACCGAGTTCGGCGATACCGTCGCACGCAGCGAGATCATCGCCGGCGAACCCATCCGTCGCGAAAAGCTCGGCCAGGCCGGCTCCGGCTATCTCTCGGCCATCCTGCAACCCGGCATGCGTGCCGTCTCCGTCGCGATCGGCGCCCGCTCCGCGTCCGGCGGCTTCATCATGCCCAACGATCGCGTCGACGTCGTGCTGACCAGCAGCAGCGAGAAGGGCCAGGTCTCGCGCACCATCCTCAGCGACGTGCGCGTCCTCGCCATCAACGCCCGCCTCGGCGGCACCTCGGCAGAGGACTCCGCGCCCACGCCCGAAGAAGGCATGTTCTCCAACGAAGCGCTCGCCACGCTCGAGCTCAATCCCGCGCAGGCCGAGCTCATCATCAACGCCACATCGGGTGGCAGCCTGTCGCTCGTGTTGCGCCCCATCTCGGACTCCGCCGGCGACGTCGATGCCGCCGAGCAGGCCATCAATCAATCCATCCGCATGACGAGCCCCTTCTGGCTCGGCGCGCCCGAATCCGCCAGCGGCGGCATGGCGCCAACCTACTGATCGAGGCAGCACATCTTGACCAATATCCTCCGCTTGCTTCTCACCATCGGCCTCCTCGTCATCGGGCTCGGCGCCGCGCGTGCGCAAACCGTCCATTATGACCTCTCCACCACCTCCGTGATGCGGATCAATCTGCCCGTCTCGCAGGCCGTGACCGTCACCATGTCGACGAGCGTGGGCAAGGTCGTCTCGGCCGACCCCGGCATCGCGGACGCCCAGCCCATCACCGATCGCTCGCTCTATCTCGTCGGCCGCACCTTCGGCACCACCACGGTCAATCTCTATTCCCCCGCCGGCAGTCCCGTGGGCCTGCTCGCGGTCGAAGTCGGCGCCGACACCGCCGACATCTCGCGCTCGATCAAGGCCGCCTTGCCCAGTTCCAAGGTCAAGGTCTCGGCCATCAACGGCCGCGTCCATCTGGGCGGCTCGGTTCCGGACTCCGTCTCGATGCAGAAGGTGCTCGATATCGTCGCCCAGTACGGCAGCCCCGCCATCGTCAATACCCTCACCCTCGACGGCGGCCAGCAGGTCAATCTCGAAGTCCGCATCCTCGAAGCCCGCCGCGACGCCGGTCGCGACCTCGGCATCTCCTGGCGCGGCAATGTGGGGCCGGTGGCCTTCGGCGTCGGCGATCCCACGTCGGGTCCCGCTGCCAACGCGTCCTCCTTCTCCGCCTTCGTGACGAGCATCGTCTCCAATCCGGGCGTGAGCCTTGCAGCGACCATCAACGCGCTCGAAAGCAAGGGCCTCATCCGCACGCTCGCCGAGCCCAACCTCACCACGCTCTCGGGCGTCGGCGCGAGCTTCCTCGCCGGCGGTCAGGTCCCCATCCGCACCCGCGACACCGACGGCAACATCACCATCGAATACAAGGATTTCGGTGTCCGTCTCGTCTTCACGCCGGTGGTGCTCAGCGACGATCGTATCCAGATCCACCTGACGCCCGAAGTCAGCGGCATCGGCGGCTTCACCACCGCCGGCGACCCGGTCTTCAACACCCGAAACCTCGACGCGACCGTCGAGCTGCGCGATGGCCAGAGCTTCTCGGTCGCCGGCCTTCTCCAGTCCGGCACGACCCTCAATCAGGACCAGCTGCCCTGGCTCGGCGACGTGCCCATCCTCGGCTCGCTGTTCAAATCCTCGAGCTTCCAGAAGAGCGACACCGAGCTCGTCGTCATCGTCACGCCGCGCCTCGTCCAGCCCTCTGTCCCGGGCCAGGTGGCCGCGAGCCCGCTCGACCGCACCCGTCCGGCCAACGACCTCGAATTCTTCGCGCTCGGCCAGATGGAAGTCACACCCAAGATGATGGACGCCTTCCAGAAGGGCAGCGGCATCGTCGGCCCCTACGGCTTCATCATCGATCTCAATTGAGGACGGCCCCATGATCCGCCTGTCGAACGCCGTTCTTGCCGCTGCACTTGCGCTCACCCTGTCGGCCTGCAGCTACGACTATTGGCAGCGCACCGATCGCGTCGCCTACAGCGCCGGTGACGCCGTCAAGGCCAACCTCGAACGCGAGACCATGAATCCCTCGAGCAAGTCCAGGACCTCGACCGCGGGCCTGGGCCGCAACGGCAACGTCGTCCCCGAAACCGTCGTCGCCGACTGAGCCGGCGCCTGGCGCCCGCACACAAAAAAAAGGCCGCACCCCCCGGCGCGGCCTTCCCCATTTCTGTCCGTCGGCTCAGGCGCGTGCGGCCGCCGCTGCGTTCCGGACGATCTGGATGTTGTTGGCGACCACCACATTGTCGGGCTCGAGCGCTTCGGCCTTGCGGAAGTTCGTCATCGCCGCGCCGAGATTGCCGCGCAGCAGGTACGAATACCCCACATTGTTGTAGTACTGCGCCGTGCCGCCCCTGAGTTCATAGAGCGCCGTATAGACCCGGTCGGACAGATCGAACCGCCGCAGCCGGTCGTACGAGGCACTGAGCCCCACATAGGCTTCCGCGTTCTTGGGCGTCAGCTCCACGGCCCGCTTATAGAGTGCAGCCGAATAGCCGTAATCCCCGTTCCGGAAATGCGCCTTGGCCTCGGCCAGCGCCGCATCGGCGGTGTAGTCGCCGATATTGGAGATCTCGGCCACCTTGGCGGTCTTGCCGCCATAATTGCTCATCGATCCCATGCTGGAACAGCCCGAAAGCAGCGGCAGCGCGACGGCCGCCACAAGGCCCAGCGTCAATATGCGAGAGTTCATCGATAGTCGCCCCAGTCGTAAAGCCGGGCAGATTTCGCCCAGCGTCCTGTTGCTCGACTATTGAAGCTTTTTGCACCGGATGGAACGCCATTCGGCCTCCGGGCTTAACCGCGGCTTACCGCAATCGTCCGATCTCGATTTATTGCGCTTCCGACGACCAGGGGAAGTTCAGATACTGGTCGCGCGTATCGTAACAGATGTTGCCGTACATCCTCAGATACGCGTTCCGCCGCTCGGGATCGGCGAACACCGCGCCGGGGTCGGCCTGGTCGGCCTCGTACTGCGCCATGTTGCTCGTCGTGAGTGCAACCGGCAGGATGTCCATCGCCTGCGGCACGCTCTTGCCCTCGAGCCAGTCGGCCGCAAGCATCCCCAGCGCGTAGCCGAACACGGGTGAAGAGAGGGCCACGCTTGCCTTGTACGGGCTGTCGGGCGTGCGGATTTCTGCGATCGCCTCGGGCTCCCCGTCGATCCCGCCGAGGAACTGCTCCGGCCGCACCTTGCCGGCCTCGCGCAGTGCCCTCAGCGCGCCCAGCACCACCGTATCGGCACCCAGCACCACATCCACCTGCGTGTTGGCCGCAAGGATCAGCTTCATCGTCTGGTAGCCGCCTTCTTCATTCACCGAGCTGGGTGAGATGTCGGCGACGATCTTGACCTCCGGCATGTCCTTGAGCGCATCGCGCATGGCCACGAAGCGCGGTGTCAGGAACTGCAGGCTGTCATGCGTGAGCAGCACCACATTGGCCCGCCCGCCCAGCTCGTCCCGGATATAGGACACGGCTGCATCGGCGAGCGACTTGCCCGCCATATATTGCGGCGCGTTGAGGATCGTCGTCGCCGGCGGCGGCACCACCGCGCCGACATACCCGCCGTTCCAGATCACCTGCTGCAGGTGCGGCGCGAGGTCGATCGCATTGACCGGCGCCGTGATCACCGCACCGATCCTGTCGGCGATGAACCCATCGACATCGGCTGCCTGCTGGGTCGCATCGTTGGCGGCCGCCTTCTCGACATATCCCAGTCCGCGGTCTTCGGCCGCCTGCTGCAGCCCGAACCCCACGCCCTCGATGAACTGCCGCCGGTTGTCCTTGGCAAAGCCGATGCTGCGCACCAGCCCCGGCGGGGCGGTACAAATCGGCGCGGTGCTGTCGAAGGGCGGCAGGATTTGCGGCTCGGTGATCCCGGGAGCACCCTGCCCCAGCGCCGGCCCTGCGAAGATGAGGCAAGCCGTGGCAGCCCATGCGAGCCGCACACCAGCCCTATACGCCCGCACCGCCCGCACGATTTCCCCCTGCGCGCCCCGCACCCGGCGCGTTGGACATTCACAAATTCCCACGGTCCAGTCCAGTAAAAGACGTCAGCTCTTTTGCGGGAAAATGAGAATGGCCGCGGTCCCCGGAGCCCGCTGCTCATAGGTGATTTCGGCGTGCATGTTCGCCGCCATCGCGCTCACGATCCGGGTCCCCAGCCCCGTCCCCTGCGCGGGCGCGCCATCGACCCGCCCCACGCCGTCGTCCTCGACCCTCAGCCGCACCATGCCGCCCTCTTGCGCCTTCACCGAAACCCGCACCTCGCCCGCTTCGTCGGGATAGGCATATTTGTAGGCATTGGTGACCCATTCGGTAACCACCACGCCCAGATTGATGCTCATGTCGGTCGCCAGCGTCAGCGGCTCGATCGCATAGCTGAGCGTGACGTCGTGCCCGGTGCCGCGCAGCGACGAGCGCAGATGGTCGAGCAGCCCCGACAGGTAATCGTCCAGTTGCACGACGCCGACCGTGCCCGCGCTGTAGAGCCGCTTGTGCACCAGCGACACCGCAAAGATCCGGTCCTGCGCCTCGGCCAGCGCGCCCTTGGCCGTCACGTCGCTGACGGCCTTCGACTGCAGCCCCACCAGCGACGACACCAGCGTCAGGCTGTTGGCGATGCGGTGGTTGACTTCCGACAGCAGCGCCGTCGCCCGGTCGCGCGCGGCCACCAGATCCTGCGTGCGATCCGCCACGCGCCGTTCGAGCTCGGCATTGAGTGCGCCCACCTCGTCCCGCGCGCTCCGCAGTTCGCGCGTATAGCGCACCAGCACCATCGATGCGCCCAGCACCACGAGGATGATCACCACCACGCCCGCGCCCGAGGCGAGCCGGTGGAGCGAGGCGATCTGCGTCTGCTCCTCGACGCCCGCCGCCAGCCGCTTGTCGGCCGCCTCCATCAGGCCGGTGAAGAACACATTGGCCTCGTCCATCATCGCCTTGCCGCGATTGGTCTGGAACAGCGCCAGCGCTTCGTCGTCGTGCCGTCCGCGCTTGAGCGCGATCGTCTGGTCCATCTCGGCGTACTTTTCCGCCGTGATTTCGGTCAGCCGCTGCACCGCCGCCGCCGCATCGGGGACGCCGCGGTGCGCCTGCCGCAGATCGCTGAGGAGCCGCAGCGCCTGGCTGCGCGCCACCTCGAACGGCGCGAGGTAGATCTCGTTGCCTGAAACGAGGTACCCCCGCTGCGCCGATTCCGCCGCATAGAGCGCATTGCGCAAATCGACCGTCGCCGTTCGCTGTTCGCGCGCCGCCACCACCTGGTTGAAATGCACCTGCGTGCGCTCGCCCAGCCACAGCGCGGCCGCGACGATTCCCAGCAGCGCCAGGAACCCGATCACAAGAAAGAGCACCGTCGAGCTGACGACGTAGCGGCTGGATGTGGCCATGCCCCATCCATGCACGAGAACGCGGCGCCGCGCTATGTCGTTTGATATCCCCCGGCGTTACGCCGCAGGCCGCCGCTCTACGTCGCCTGCGGAGCCGGAGGGCGGCGCCGGCGCAGCCAGGGAACGACGAGCCACACCGCCAGCGCCAGCCCCGCCAGCGGCGCCCCGGCATAAGGCAGCATGCCCGCCCCCCAATGGTCGACTACCGCGCCGCCCGCCGCCGCGGCCCCCGCCATGCCGATATTGAGCGCCGCCATGTTGAGCGAAATCGCCACCGGCACCGAGCTCGGCGCCAGATGCGCCATCTCGCTGCAATGCGCGATCCAGTAGCCCCAGCCCAGATAGCCCTGCACCGCGCCCACCACGAGCAGCCCGCCCAGCCGCAGTTCGGCCGGCAGCACGGCCAGCAGGGCGAACCCCGCGAGCACGAGGAGCGTGCACACGATCATGACACTCACCGTCACCCGGTTGCCCAGCCGGTCGGCGATCCGCCCCGCGCTGAGGCTCGCCGTCACCGCGCCGATGCCGTTGGCGAGCAGCACGACCGGCAGCGCGTCGAGGCCGATCCCCAGGCCCGCAGTCACCGCGCCCACATAAATGATCATCGGCCACGAGCCGCCCATGAACGCCAGCGTCGTCAGCAGGGCAGGCACCATTCCCGGATTGCCCAGCACGCGCACCCGTTCGCGCATGCTCTGGGTGTCGCCATACATGCCGCGCGGCAGCCGCAGATAGAGCGCCAGCGCCGCCGCCGCCGCCATCGCCGCGATCACCGCATAATTCACCCGCCAGTTGAAATGCGCCGCCACATAGGCACCGAGCGGCACCCCCACCAGCACCGCCAGCGACTGCCCCATCGTGACGATCTGCAGCGCCCGCCCGCGCCCGCCCGGCGGCGCGATCATCGCGGCGGTCGCCATCGCGGTGCCCGTGAACGTTCCCGCGCACACCGCCAGCAGCGTGCGCATCCCCACGATCCAGCCGAAATAGGGTGCCAGCGCAATCAGCGCCGCGCAGACCGCGAGACCGAATTCGGCCCACCCCAGGATCCGCCGCCGCCCCACTCCGCCCAGGACCACCGCGAGTACCGGCGTGCCCACCGCATAGGCGATCGCATACCCCACCATCACGAGCCCTGCCTGCCCCATGGTGACGCCGAGATCGGTGCTGATCGCAGGCAACATCCCCGCAATCAGCCCCCCTTCGGTCGCGCCGACAAACGCCGCCAACGCCAGCCAGAACAACCGCGAATCCATGAAA
>JBIQKK010000104.1:3080-7439 GCA_044506585.1 Hyphomicrobiales bacterium | reverse complement strand
GCAGCATCACGCGATTGCCCGCCGCAGCCGGTCCGATCGCGTGATCGGTGCCGCCCTGCCCGCGCAGCAGCCGGCTCAGCCGGTAGGTCCTGGGCGCAATCAGATCCGCCTGCGCGAACCCGACGATCTCCCATTGCCCGCTATCGGTCTCGACCGCGATGCGGTTGGCGCCCGCGAGCACCTCGTTCTCGTCCCGCGACGACAGATGCCCGCCATAGAGCTCGACCTCGAGGCCATTGTGCGTGTCCCACAGGAAGATCGAACCGGGCGCGAAGTCCGCCGTCAGCACGCCGAGTGTCGCCTGGCGCGCGAGCGTTGCGAGCGCCACGCCGGTATCCTCTGCCGTCACCTCTACCGCGCCGGGCCATGGCTTGGCGAACGCGCCGAGCGCCAGCCGCGTGTGCGTCGCATCGCCGGCACTTGCCGGCAGGTGCGCGGCCGAAATCACCGGCACCGCGCGCGGCGCAGGACCATCCGCCCCCGGTGCCGCGCGCTCGCCGATAATCGCAATCGCCAGCTCGGGCAGGATCGCCCGCGCGGTGACCTTTCGGGCGAGACCGTCGCGGATCTCGCCGACCTCGAACATCTCGCCATCAAGGCTCAGGCTGTCGCCAACCTCGAGCGCCGCTTGCGACGGGGGCAGTGTGAATTCCACCGTCTCGCGCTGACCGTTGCGTTCGATCAGCAGGCGCTCGGCGGCGTGTCGCGCGCCGCCCGTGTCGAGCACCAGCCCCACCGACACAGGCTCGAGCGCTCCGCCGGCATCCGCGATCGCCGTCACCGACCCGGACAGATAGTCGCGCTCGCGATCGAAGTAGGTCAGCGCCACGCGGCTCGCCGCTTCGCCCGCATCCGGACGCCGGCGCGACAGCAGCGGTCCATCCTCCGCGACGACTTCGCCGACCTCCAGTGCATCCGCACCATCGGCGCGGCCGATGCGCAGTCCGTCGATTCCATCGGCAATACTCAGCCCGCTCGCGGCGAGCACCGGCTCCAGCGCCTGGCGCAGGCTCATGGGCGCCTCGACCACATAGCCATGGATGAACGGCGTCGCCGCCGCCACCGCGTCGAAGCTCACGCCGAAATCGGCCCCCAGCGCGCGCACCAGCTCGTCGCCGGCAACGCCGCCGAGACGGCCCGTCAGCCAGTGTCCCGTCGCATGGTTCGTGCCGTCGCGCCAGACATCGATCGCGCGCGGAAAGGCCGGATAAGGCCGTGCATCCCAGGTCCAGAGGTAAATCCGCTCGACGATGTCGCTCCCCGTCCAATGGTCGAGCACCGCGCGCAATACCTGCCGCTGTTCCAGCGCGTCTGGAGCGCCGTTCGAGAAATAGGGTGCGAACGATTCCGCGCTCTTGGGATCGAGGAACACGTTGGGCTGGTTGGCGCCACGATCGATCGCCGCGCAACCCAGTTCGGTGAACCAGATCGGCTTCGATCCGGGCACCCAGTCGGTGGGCGAGCTCGCCCGCACCCCGCCCGGCCGGTCGTAATGCGCGTTGCCCCACCAGCTGGCGAGATCCTTGAACCGCCACACCCACGGCTCGCCATAGGCACCATCGGTGATCGGCGTGCGCGTCCCTGCATCGCGATCGGCGTCGTCCGCATAGTACCAGTCATAGCCCTCGCCGCCGGCAATGCCCGCCGCGATGATGTCGCGCTCGTATGGCCCGGGCCCGTCGCGCCAGTCGGTGAGCGGCATGTAATTGTCGATGCCCACGGCATCGATGTCGTCCGAGGCCCACAACGGATCGAGGTGGAAGACCTTCTCGCCGCCACCCGGCTGATGACCGGAGAATTCGCTCCAGTCCGCGGCGTAGGTCAGCTTCGTCGTCCCGCCCACAATGCCGCGGACCTCGCCAGCGAGCGCCACCAGCACATCGACGAAGGGGTAGCTGCCGCCTGGTCCGCGGGTCTGCGTCAGCCCGCGCAGTTCCGAGCCGATGATCATGGCTTCGACGCCGCCAGCCGCTTCCGCGAGCGAGGCGCAATGCAGAACGAAGTCGCGATACTCCGCGCCAAACGCCGCCACCTGCGCGACCGCCGCGCTCGTCCCGTCATCGCCAGCCGCGCACGCAATGCGGCCGCGCCAGGGATAGGCCGGCTGGCCCATCGCATTGCCGGCGGGAATATCCATCAGCACGATCGGATAGAGCGTCACGTTCAGCCCGTGCGCCTTGAGATCGGCGATCGCGGCGCGCACCGCGGCGTCCGACGGCGTCCCGCCATAGGCCGGACCGCCATCGTGCTCGCTGACGACCTCCACCTCGCCCCGCCCCTGCCCCGCCACCGACCACTCGGCGTCCAGGACATTGCGCACCGCCGCCTCGACCCGCGGCCGGATCGTGCACTCGCCGCACCGCAGATCGTCGCCGAACCAGGCGACCACCAGCGACACGTGTTCGAGGTTCGGGCAAAGCGCCGTGAGCTCGTCGATCGACACCGACCAGTCGCTCGCACCGGGGCTCAGATGCATGTTTTCGCTGGCCGTCACGCCCGGCGACAGCACGCGCACGCGCGGTACCGGGTCGTAGCCGAACTCCGTCGCACCGGGGATCACCGTCACCGCGCGGACCGCCGGCTCCAGCTCGCCCACCACGCGGCAGAGCTCCACGCTGATCATCGGAATGCGGTTGCCGAACGGCGCCAGCGGCAGCCGCTCGAACACCAGGTAGCAGAGCCCGCGATAGGCCGGCGCGTCCGCGCCCTGCTTGGCCTCGATCAGCGAGTCCGCGTCCTGCGTCTCCGTCCCCCGGTAGAACCGCAGCGTCACGCCGGAGGTGTCGAGCAATTGCCCGTCCGCCCAGATCCGGCCCAGCCGGTGCACGACGCCTTCGCACAGCCCGATCGCGAACGAGGCCGCGATGCCGCGCTCTTCGTCGTCGTTCCCGCCGGTGCCTTTGGCGCCCGCATCCTCGGGCGCGATCTCCTCGAGTGCGGTGGCCCAGATGATGTTGCCGCTCAGCCGGCTCCAGCCATAGAGCCGCGGGATCGGCGCGCCCTCGGCCGATCCCTGGAGCCGCAGGTCGCTGCCGGCGGGTCGTTGCGGCTTGTCGCCAAAGATCGCGTTGTCGATCGCGCTGCCCGCAAGCGCCCCAAGCGCGCGGCCGATGGTGGCGCCGATCGGGCCTCCGACCGCGCCGCCAACCACCTGGCCGGCCAGCGATAGTGCAAGTGTCGCCATCAGAGCTCCGGGAAATCGAAGAGACCGGCGACACGCCGCCGCCAGCCCGCCGTCAGATTGGCCTCGACCACCCCGAGGCCCTCCTGCGCATGGATGAAGCGACTCGCGCCGCTCATGATGCCGCAATGTTTTGGAACGGCAGTCCGCCCGAGCCGGAACAGCACCACCTGGCCCGCCAGCGGTCCTCGTTCCGACCGCACGAGCAGATCTTCGGCCATCGCCAGCAGTTCGCCGGCATGGCGTCCGTCACGCCAGTCGGCACGATAGGGTGGCAGCATCCTCGGCTCGCTGCCGTAGAACTCGCGCCACACGCCGCGCACGAGCCCCAGGCAATCGCAGCCCGCACCGGGTGTCGATGCCTGGTGCCGATAGGGCGTGCCGAGCCAGCGCTGCGCCGCACGCACCACGAGGTCGCGGTTCATCGATAGAGCGCCCCGCCGTCGAGCGTATCGCCGCTGCGGGGATATTTGAGGGTGAAGTCGTTGCCGGGAACGTGCGGGAAGCCTCGGAAATTGGCCACGTTGGCGAACCGGTCCCGGCACGTGGACAGCCGCCGGTCGCACCCCTCGCCGAAATGCGGATGGCTTGCACTCACCGTGCAGCGCGCATCGCCCAGCACGGCGTCACAAAGCGGCGAATAGAGCCTGCCACGCACCCTGTTGAGCGCCTGCTGGCCCGACCGTAACTCCGCCCGAAACTGTCCGTCCTCGCGCACGATCTCGCCGATTGTCGCGCGCCGTACCAGCATGCGCTGGCCGGTGTCACGCCAGTTGACCCGCCAGGTTTCCACCGCCGCGCCGTCATAGAGTCCGGCCACGATATCGGCCTCTTCGATCGCGTCCGAGCGCAGCACGCCGATCACCTCTGCGGTATCAACCTGCGGCCCGAGCCGCGCGGGCGCTTCGGACCCGTCGAGCATGGGCAGGTAGTCCGTCCCGTCGAAGCTCAACGCCTGGTCGTGATCGGTGAAGCCGAGGACCACCGTATCGGGCCGCGTCAGCTTCCAGCACGTCGCCAGCGTCGTCGCGCGGCTTGCCAGATGGGCCGCAAATTCTGCCTCCAGCTCCTTCATTCGCGCACCTCGATCACCGGAATGGCCGGCACCTCGGCTGCATCGAAGCTCGACAGCTGCACATCGAGCCGGTCGATATCGAACCGCACCGGCACGTCGAACT
>JBIQKK010000104.1:0-2980 GCA_044506585.1 Hyphomicrobiales bacterium | reverse complement strand
CGGCGACCGGCTTGGTGATCGCCCGCACATAGGGATCGAACGAGGCACCATAGCGCTTCACCAGCGCAAACTCCGTGGTGACCCCGTCGCCGCTTCCCAGCACCTGCTCGCCATCGCTCGAATGGTCGAGCGCATCGCGCCACAGGAACGAATGAAACCGCCCGCGCCGCTCTTCGAAGAACGCCAGCACGGCCTGCATGTCGGCCCGGCTCTTGATGCCGTACGCGGCATTGTAGCGCCGCCGCGAATGCAGCCAGCGCGAATTGCGCTCCTCGCGCCCGCTCGACAGCGTCACGATATCGGTCGCCCGTTCCGGCCCGCCGCGCGCATCGAGCGACACATCGAGCGGAAACCTGATCTGATGAAATGCCATGATGATCTCGTGATTGTTGCTACGACGCCCGCGTCCCGCGCTTGACCGCGCGCAACAGCATCCCGCTGAGCTCAGCCTCGCTGGCCATGAAGCTGCGCGCGTCCGTCGCCGTCACGTTGAACGTCACATGCACGCCGCCGCCGCCGGCCGCGACGCCCAGCCGGCCATCGGCGCCGCGCGCCAGCGGCAGCACCGCCTCCGGCCCCGCCTCGCCCGCAAGGCCAATGCCCCGGCCCGTCGGAAAATAGGTCGGCGCCGCAAGCACTCCGCCCTTGGCAAACGGCGTCACGCCGCCCAGCGCCGGGTTCGCCGCATTGAACAATGACTCCACGGCGCCCGACACCAGCAGGCCCACCGGCTTCAGCGCCGCACGCAACGCGATATCGGCGAAGGCGCGCGACACATCGCCGAGCACGCTCTTCAACGAACGTCCGTCGAGCACCGCGCCACGCAGCGCGCGGCTCAGCGACCGGCCGACGCCATCGGCGAGATCGCCCACACGCTTGAGCTCGATCGACACGTCGCCGATCTCGCGCGAAAACGACTCCGGAAATCGCTCATCTGTCATCGGGGAATCGCTCCATCATCCGGCCCAGCTCGCCACGGTCGGGCGTGCCGGCGCGCTTGCCGGCAATGCCTTCGAACGCCGCTGCGAGCTCGCGCGGCGTCAGCCCCCAGAACTCCTTGGACGAGAGCCGCAGCACGCCGAAACCGAGGCGCATCGCATCGTCCCAGGGAAAATGCCTCATGCCGTTTCTCCGAACGTTGCGCGCAGCAGCCGCGCCGCGATGTCCGCCGCGCCGACGAGCCCGCCTTCGATCGTCATGCGCGCCAGGTCGTCGTCGGTCACCGCATTGCCGCCGCCCCGCAACCCCGCGCCGATGATCGCGGTGAGGTCGCGCGCCGAAACGCGTCCGCTCGCGAACCTCTCGCTGAGTCCAATGAGGTCGCCGGCCATCAGCCGTGCCTCGAGCTCGGCCAATGCGCCGAGCGTCAGGCACAGCACCCGCTCCTCGCCCCCGATCAGCGCACTGATCTCGCCGCGTTGAATGTTGGGCATCAGAGCACCGTAAAGCTCAGTTCGCCCGCGCTCTCGAGCGCGATGTCGAACGTGACTTCCCCGGCATGGTCGGCCGAAAACTCCAGCGCCGTGATCTGGAACGGCCCTTCCACGGTCCCGAAATCCGGCAGGATCAGCTGCCAGTCGCGAATCGTGCCTGCAAAGAAGAGCTCGCGGATCCTGGCGTCCGACGCCTGGTCCTTGAAAATCCCCGAGCCCGAAACCGACGCCCGCTTGATGCCGCCGCCGCTCAGCAATTCGCGCCAGCGGCCGGCACTCTCGGCGTCGGTCGTGTCGATCGCGGCGGCGTTGAATGCCAGCGCGCGCGTGCGAAGCCCCGCGACCGTCAGGAAGCTGCCGCTTCCCGTCTCGTCGAGCTTCAAAAGCATGTCCTTGCCGCTTTGGGCTGCCATGGTGTCCTCAGTTGGGTTCGGTGAAAAACGTCAGCGCAATCGCGGCGCGGGCCCGGCCCGTGCCGGCGTCGATCGCGGTGTCGGTCCTGTCGTGCCGGCGCAGCGTGATCGCCAGCGTGTCGCTCGCGAGGTCGAGCGCCGTTTCGACCACGCCTTCGGCTATCGCCAGCGCCGCCTTGCGGCTCGCATCGGCGGCCCAGACATGCAGCAGCACGCGATGCTCGTGGCCGGGACTCGCGTCTCCATCGCGCGGCAGCACGTCGTGCCGCGCGATGGAGACATAGGGCGGCGCGGTATCCTTCGGCGGCGCGTCGAACACAGGGGGCTCGATCTGCGCGCGAAGGCTCGTCACCAGCGCCGCCTGCAGCTGCAGGATCGGATGTGTCATCCCGTCACCACCCGTTCGCTGCACTGCAGGCTCAGATAAGCGCGCCGCCCATTGAGATCGGCGACGCTTGCGATCTCGAGCGTCCGGCCGCGATAGACGATCCGGTCGCCGGCACCGATATCCGTGCGGAACCGCATCACCACGGCATGCGAAACGCTGTGCCCACGCGCATCGCTCGCGAAGGCCTGGCGCGCCGACAGCTGGCGCACCCGCGCCCACACCGTCGCGAAGGGCACATACGCTGCGACCACACCGCCCTCGTCCTCGCTTGTGCTGGTCTTGCGCAGCAATTGCACGCGATCGGTCAGTGTGCCGATCGGGGGAATGCGCGTGTCACTCACAGCCGCACCCGCCGATAGGACGCGACCAGCCGCTCGAACCCGACGGGTGCCGTCGTCACGCTGTCGCGGTGTTCGTACCAATAGGCCACCAGCACCAGCACGGCCTGCTTCAGATCCTGCGGCACGTCTTCGGCGCCGCCATAGCCGGCGGTGTAGTCCACCGTCAGTTCATCGGCCGGCTCCGCCAGCAGCACGCTGTCGCCCTGGAGCACCGCGCCGTCCGGCGCGTCGACCAGCGCCATCGCCGGCACCACCGGCAACGGCACGACGAGGCCCGTCACGCATTTGAGCACCAGCCGCCAGGTCTGGGTCACCAGCGCCCGGCCGGTGAGGCTTTCGACATGGAGCCGCGCCGCCGCGACGAGCGCGCTCACCAGCGCATCCTCGTCGTCGCCGTCGATCCGC
>JBIQKK010000011.1:25218-46727 GCA_044506585.1 Hyphomicrobiales bacterium | reverse complement strand
TGGTGGCCAGTCCGGCGGCACCGGCGGCATCGACGACGCGCTCGCGCGCAGCCACGATGTGGGGATCGGCGCCGAAATCATGGGGGCGGGCAAGTACGGGTTTCCCGGATGGCACGAGGACGCCGACTGGAAGGGCTGGTGGGGACCCAATCCACCATTCCATTCGCCGGTGTTCGTGCTGACCCACCATACGCGGCCGCCGATCGAGATGGAGGGTGGGACGACGTTTCATTTCGTCGATCTGCCGCCGGCCGAGGCGCTTGCAGTGGCCCGCGATGCGGCGAAGGGGCAGGGGGTTCGCCTCGGCGGAGGCGCGGCCATTATCCGCGACTTCTTCGCCGCGGGCCTCGTCGATCACGGCCACATCGCTGTGGTGCCGATCCTGCTGGGCCGCGGGTCACGCCTGTGGGACGGCCTCGAAGGCCTGGAGGAGAATTACGAGATCGAGGCCGCCTCCTCGCGCAGCGGAGTGACGCATCTGACGTTCACCCGGCGCGGCCTCTAGCGAATTCGACCGGAATACAGGGAATCGCCCGGCGCGGCACTGTCTTGTCACTGCGGGATTGGTAGGCTAGTCGCCTCGGCGCGTTCTGTTTCGAGGCACGGCGATGAATTTTCGCAAGGACAGCGATGCGTCCGTGGAACGGCGGCTCAAGCGGCGGCTGGGGAAGTATCTGCTCGACCTGCTGAAGGCCCAGAAACCGACGCCGCAGGTCAAGGCGCATGGCGGCTACAAGCTGCGCGATGCGCGGACGGGCAAGATCGTCTTCGGCGAGAAAGGGTATGAGTTCTCGGCAACGCTCGAGGACATCGAGGCCTGGCTCGATGAGGAAGAGGCCAAGCTCTACGCGGACAAACAATAGGGCGGGGCCGCCGGTCGGCGCCCGCCCTCGAATGCGAGAAGCGGCTGAGCCTAGCTGCGGACCAGCGTGATCCTGGTGTTCTTCATGCCGACCTGCTGGACCAGCGCGAAGAGCTTGGCCGCGTTGTCCGGGTGAAGCCGCACGCAGCCATGCGAGGCAACCTGGCCCAGATTCTTGATATCGGTGGTGCCGTGGATGGCGTAGCCGCCATAAAAGAAGATCGAGTGCGGCATCGGTGCATTCTCGTATTTCGACGAGTACCACATCGTATGCATGCGGATCGGCCGGAAATTGCCCGTTGGCGTGCTGTAGCCCTTGCGGCCGGTGGAGACGTCGAAGCTGTAGATGGTGCGGCCCTCGGACGCGACGCGCATCGTCTGCGTTGTGAGATCCACCGTGATCGAGACCGGGCCGTCGACCGATTTCGGCGAGATCATCGACGATTTCTTGCCGAACGAGGAATGCTTGCCGAACAGGCCGTCGAGCAGCGAAGGCTGGGCGGCGAAGGTGGGGGACGTGAGGCCGATCAAGGCGGCAACGATCAGGAAAAGACGTAGCATGAAACTCGAGCTCCCAAGATGGCGCGATCCTCCCAGAAGCCGCTTTCACCTGCGTTAACGGGGGTTTGGCAGCTTTTACGGTCCCTGCGCCGCCTAATTGCTTTCGCCGCCCCGTCTCACTATGGTGCGGCCCGATTTCCAAGGCTCTCCAAGGGTTTTCATGTCCAACGATACACTTCTTCGTGAAGTCGACGAGGAACTGCGCAGCGACCGCGTGCGCACGCTGTGGCGCCAAACCGCGCCGTTCGTGATCGGCGCCGCCGTGGCCGTCGTCTTGCTCGTCGCCGGTTTCGAAGGCTGGAAGTGGTGGACCGAGAGCCGGTCGGCGCAATCGTCCGATAGTTTCTATGCCGCGGCAGCCCTCGCAGACGGCACCGATTTCGAGGCGGCCAAGAAGGCGCTCGACGACATCATCGCGCAGGGCTCTGGCGCCTATCCGGCGCTGGCGCAGTTCCGCGAAGCCTCGCTACTCGCCCAGCAGGGCAAGACCAGCGAAGCGGTCGCCGCCTATGATGCGCTCGCGACCTCGCTGTCGGATACACGGCTGCGCCAGCTGGCGCTGATCATGGGCGGAAGCCTGCTCATCGACGGTGGCGACGTCGCCGCAGTCGAGCAGCGGGTGATGGGCTCGATCACGCCGGAATCTCCGATGCGCAATGCGGCACGCGAAGTGCTGGGCCTTGTGCAGTATAAGGCCGGACAGCTCGATGCGGCCATGACGACCTTCCAGTCGATCCTTGCCGACCCGCTCGCCAACCGCGACCAGCAGAGCCTCGTCCAGATCTATGTGCAGCAGCTGCTGGCCGAAGGTGCCGCGCCGGTCGTGACCGAGCCGCCGGCCGACGTGTCGTCCGAGCCTTCGGCAGAGCCGTCATCGGCCGCATCATCGGAAGCGGTGTCGTCCGAAGCGCCGTCGGCCACGTCCTCTGAAGCAGAAGCTGCATCGTCGGCGGAGGTGTCGTCCTCGGCGCCCTGAGGGGCGGAACGGACAAGACAATGAGCGCGCTCGTCGCCATCGTGGGCCGGCCCAATGTCGGTAAGTCGACGCTGTTCAACCGGCTGGTCGGCCGCAAGATCGCGCTGGTCGACGACACGCCGGGCGTGACGCGCGACCGCCGCGAGGCCGAGGGGCGGATCGGCGATTTACGCTTCCGCATTCTCGATACGGCGGGATACGAGGACCGGACCGACGGCTCGCTCGAAGACCGCATGCGCCAGCAGACCGAACTGGCGGTGCGCGATGCTGACGTCATTCTTTTCATGATCGACGCGCGCGCCGGTGTGACGCCGCTCGACGAGCGCTTCGCGCAGGTGCTGCGCAAGTCGGGCAAGCAAGTCCACCTGATTGCCAACAAGGCCGAGGGCAAGGCGGCTGACCCTGGCCTGATGGAGGCCTATTCGCTGGGCTTCGGTGAGCCGGTGGCCCTGTCGGCCGAACACGGGCTGGGGCTCGCCGACCTGCACGCGATCGTCAGCAAGGCTGTCGATGCCAAGGCTGCTCCTGCGCCGGTCGCCGAGGAGATGCCCGAAGTCGACATCGACCTGCCCGAAGACGATGGGTCGACCGAGGAGGGGCCGGCGCTGCGCTGGAACCCCAAGCGCTATCTCAACGTCGCCGTGGTGGGCCGCCCCAACGCCGGCAAGTCGACCCTGATCAATACGATGGTCGGCGAGGACCGGCTGCTGACTGGCCCCGAAGCCGGCATCACGCGCGATTCCATCATGGTGCCGTGGGAGTGGGAAGGCCGGACCATCAACCTCGTCGATACGGCGGGGATGCGGCGCAAGGCGCGGGTCGAAGGCAAGCTCGAGAAGCTTGCGGTGGGGGATTCGCTCCGCTCGATCCAGTACGCCGAAATCGTCGTGCTGCTGCTCGATGCGACCATTCCGTTCGAAAAGCAGGATCTCGCGCTTGCCGACCTCGTCTATCGCGAGGGCCGCGCGATGGTGATCGCCCTCAACAAATGGGATCTGATCGAGGACAAGCAGGCGACGCTCGCGCTGCTCCGCGAGGAATGCGAGCGGCTGCTGCCGCAGCTGCGGGGCGTGCCGCTCGTGCCCATCAGCGGGCTGCAGGGCCGGAACATCGACCGGCTGATGCAGGCGATCTTCACCATCGAGCGCGCGTGGAACACCCACATTTCGACCGCCAAGCTCAACCGCTGGCTCGGGGCCACGGTCGAGCGGCACCCGCCGCCAGCCGTGAGCGGTCGCCGCGTCAAGCTGCGCTACATGACGCAGGGCAAGATGCGGCCGCCGAGCTTCATCATTTTTGCCTCGCGCGCCGAGGCCGTGCCGATGTCCTACCAGCGCTACCTGACCAACTCGATGCGCGAGACGTTCGACATGCCCGGCACGCCGATCCGCCTGTGGCTGAGGTCGGGCAAGAACCCTTACGCCAAATCGGAGTAGAGGGTAGCGTGGCGTCATGATCCTCGAGATCGTCATTGTCCTGGTGCTGACGCTGGTCAACGGACTGCTCGCGATGTCCGAACTGGCGGTCGTGTCGGCGCGCCCGGCCCGGCTCAAGGTCTTTGCGGCCGAAGGCAACAAGGGCGCGGCGGTGGCCCTGAGGCTTGCCGAGGATCCGGGCAAGTTCCTCTCATCGGTGCAGATCGGCATCACGCTGGTCGGCATCCTCGCCGGTGCGTTCTCGGGCGCCACACTCGGCGACCGGCTCGCTCAGGCGCTGGCCGCACAGGGGCTGGATGCGAGTGTCGCGAGCGCGTTGGGCGTAGGCATCGTCGTCGTTGCCATCACCTATGTCTCGTTGATCGTGGGCGAGCTCGTCCCCAAGCAGATTGCGCTGCGCGACCCCGAACGGATCGCGGCGCGTGTCGCGCCCGCGATGCGGGTCCTCGCCGCCGTCGGCGCGCCGCTGGTCTTCATCCTCGACGCTTCTGGCCGCCTGCTGTTGCGCCTGCTGGGCCAGACGGGGTCGAGCGACGAGCGCGTGACCGACGAGGAGGTCAAGACGCTCATCGCGGAGGCCGAGAGCCAGGGGGTGCTCGAGACCGAAGAGAAGGCGATGATCACCGGCGTGATGCGGCTCGCCGACCGCTCCGCGCGCGGGCTGATGACGCCGCGCCTCGACCTCGAAACGGTCGACCTCAGCGAGCCGATGGACGAGATCATGCAGCTGTTGCGCACCTCGCATCGCTCGATGCTGCCGGTCCATGAAGGGGAGCCGGACAAGATCATCGGCGTGCTGGTGCGCAAGGATTTGATCGATATCTTCGCATCCGATGCGCCGCTCGACATCCGCGCGATGGTCAGGCCCGCGCCCGTGGTGCTGGACCGCGCCGACGCGATCTCGGTCCTCGCCGCCATTCGCAATTCGACGGTGCACATGGCACTGGTGTTCGACGAGTACGGACATTTCGAAGGGATCGTCACGCCCGGCGATATCCTGGGCGCCATCATCGGCGAGTTCCAGGAGGAGGAAGGCGGCGAGACCGCGTTCACGCGCCGCGAGGATGGCTCCTATCTCGTCGCCGGCTGGATGCCCGTCGATGAGTTCAGCGACAAGATCGGCGTTCCAATCCCCAAGGACCCGCCCTACGAGACGGTCGCGGGATACATCCTGAGCGAGCTGAACCATCTCCCCACGGTCGGCGAGACGTTCACAAGGGAGCCCTGGCGATTTGAGGTGCTCGACCTCGATGGCCGCCGCATCGACAAGATCCTGGTGGCCAGGATCAGCTGAATTGGACCTCTGTCGCCGCCGCTACAGCGGGTGGCGCGTTCCGTCCCGATTGTCGTAGACAATGGCGGTTGCCGTGAAGCCGGGCTCGATCATATCGATCAGCTTCGGCGCGACCGCGGACGGTTGCGGCAGCGTCTCGGGATCCTCGCCGGGGTAGGCCTTGGCCCGCATGGCAGTGCGTACGGCGCCCGGCCAGAAGACATTGGCGGTAACGCTGGTGGTCGAGAGCTCGGCCGCGTAACTTTTGACCATGGCCTCGAGAGCGGCCTTGGTTGCCGCGTAGAGGCCCCAGAAAGGCTTGGCCGTCTGCGATGACTGCGAGGAGACGAACACCACGCGCGCCGCGGGCGCCTTTCGCAGCAGCAGATCCATCGAGCGGATCAGCCGGTAATTGGCGGCCACGTTGACGGCGAAGGCGTTGTCGAAATCCTTTACATCGAGGTGGGCAAGCGGCGTGATCGTGCCCAGTACGCCCGCATTGCCGACGAGCCCGTCGAGTTGCCCCCAGCGGTCGTAGATCGCCTTTCCCAGCCGGTCGATGCCGTCGCCGTCGCGCAGATCGAGCGGCACGAGCGTCGCTTCGCCGCCCGCCGCCTTGATGTCGTCATCGAGGTCTTCGAGCCCGCCGACCGTGCGGGCGACGGCGATCACATGCGCGCCGCGCCGGGCCGCCTCGAGCGCCGCCTGATAGCCAATGCCGCGGCTCGCCCCGGTGACGAGGACCACCTTGCCGGAAAGTTGTGCCATGGGCTCAGCTCGCCTCGCGCATCAGCGAGAGCGTCTTGGGATCGGTCTTGCCGCGGCCCATGAGGTCGGTGAGCGGGGTCGGGTAGTCGCCGGTGAAATAGTGGTCGGTGAATTGCGGTGCGAGGGCGTTGCGCGCCTCCCCGCCGACCGCCTGGTAGAGCCCGTCGATCGACAGGAACTGCAGCGAATCCGCGCCGATGTGGCGCGCCATCGCATCCACATTGTCGTAGCGGTTGGCGAGCAGGCTGTCGTGATCGGGCGTGTCGATGCCGTAGTAATCGGGATGAAAGATCATCGGCGAGGCGACGCGGATATGCACCTCGCGCGCGCCGGCATCGCGCATCATCTGCACGATCTTGATCGAAGTCGTGCCGCGCACGATGGAGTCATCGATCAGCACGACCCGCTTGCCGTCGACGACCGGACGGTTCGCCGAATGCTTGAGTTTCACGCCGAAGGCGCGGATCGACTGCGTGGGCTCGATGAAGGTGCGCCCGACATAATGGTTGCGGATGATGCCGAGCTCGAACGGGATGCCGCTCTGCTGTGCGTAGCCGATCGCCGCGGGCGTTCCGCCGTCGGGAACGGGCACCACCACGTCGGCCTCGACCGGCGCTTCCCGCGCGAGGTTGCTGCCCATGTTCTTGCGCGCCGCATAGACCGAGCGGCCCCCGACCACGGAGTCGGGGCGGGCGAAATAGACATATTCGAACAGGCACAGCCGCTCGCGCTTCTGGCCGAACGGCATCGACGAGGTGATGGTGATCTTGCCGTCGGCCTGAATCTCGGCGACGACCACCTCGCCATTCTTCACATCGCGCACGAATTTGGCACCGATGATGTCGAGCGCGCAGGTTTCGGAGGCAAAGATCGGCTTGCCGTCGAGATCGCCCAGAACCAGCGGCCGGATGCCGTTGGCGTCGCGCGCGCCGATCAGCTTGGTGCGAGTCATCGCGACCATCGCGAAGGCGCCCTCGACCTGCGACAGCGCGTCGATGAAGCGCTCGTCCGAGCCCTTCCTGCGCGAGCGCGCGATCAGGTGGAGCACGACTTCGGTGTCCGAGGTCGACTGCATGATCGCGCCGTTGGCGATGAGGTCGCGCCTTAGCGTCAGGCCATTGGTGAAATTGCCATTGTGCCCGATGGCGATGCCGCCGACTTCGAGCTCGGCGAACAGCGGCTGCACATTGCGCAGGATCGTTTCGCCGGTGGTGGAGTAGCGCACATGCCCCATCGCCATGTGCCCGGGCAACTGCTTGACGACGCCGGGGTCGGTGAAGTGGTCGCCGACGAGGCCCAGATGCCGCTCCGAATGGAACTGCCGGCCATCGAAGCTGACGATGCCGGCCGCTTCCTGTCCGCGATGCTGCAGGGCATGCAACCCCAGTGCCGTGAGGGTCGCCGCTTCCGGGTGGCCCAGAATGCCGAACACGCCGCACTCTTCGTGCAGCGTGTCGCCGTTCAGTTCGAGCGGATCGATGGTCACGCTCCTGCCTTTCGATTTACGCGCTGGGCGCGGCCTCGCTCGAGCCCACATCGGCGGGAGGCGCCGGTTGGCTGGTTTCGTTCGGGCCGACGTCGGGCGTCGTGTTGCGCTTCTCGAGGAAGTCGGTGAACTGCTGTTCGATGTCGTCGGGCAACAGCCCGATGAGATAGTCGCCCGCGCTCATCAGCGGCGGAAAGCTCTTGGCGTCGCGCAGCATTTCCGGCAGCCGGTCGCTGGGACCAAGGAGGAAGTTGGCGAACACCGCGCCCACCACGCAGATCAGGATGCCGCGCGCGGCCCCGAAGATGAAACCGAGCGTGCGGTCGAGTGGGCCCACGCGTGAATCCACCACGAGATCGCCGATCCACATGGTCAGCAGATGCAGGATGATCAGCGCCACGAGGAAGCTGCCGATGACCGTCACGCCGGTCGCGACCAGCTCTTCCTTGATGTAGGTCCGGGCGATGTCGGAGTGGTAGAAATACATGTAGGCCGCAATGGCCGCCGAGCCGGCCCAGGTCGCCAGCGACAGGACTTCGCGTGTGAAACCGCGCGCCGTGGCGAGGATCGCCGAGATCAGAACGAGGACGGCGACGCCGACGTCGACACCAGTGAAAACCATGCTTGAGCGATCCCAGAGCCGCGTTGCGTGACCGTTTAGCCGCTAAAGCCCCCGCTGCCAAGCGGCGGCGGCCCGTGCGGGGCCGATCTGCACGGAAAGCATGAGGAAATTGCGGCTGTGTGGTTTACCCCGCCTCGGAGGCAGGGGCTTCCCATTTTTGGGGTCGTCATGGTTCAAGCTGGGGATGGCACAGCTTTCGATCTTCACCACCGATTCCCTGCCCGAACCGCACGAGCACCAGATTCGCTCGTTCATCCGGCTCCACTGGCACGATGAATACCGGTTCAACCTCGACGGGCCGCTGGTCCCGCCCGAGCGCCATCCGACGCATCTGGTGATCCACGATCGCCATGCCCTGTTCAGCCACGGGCGGGTCAGCTGGGTCGAGGTCGACCACGCCGGCCTGCGCTACCGCATCTACTGCCTGGGCGATGTGCTCACCTATCCCGCCTTCCGCCGGCAGGGGTTCGGCGGCCGGATCGTTGCGGCAGCGACTGCGCTCATGCGCGACGACCAGCTCGCGGACGCCGCCATCCTCTTCACCGACGACGCGATGACCGGGTTCTATGCCGCCCATGGCTGGGAGGCGATGCCCGGGCTCACCGCCAGTTACGGTCACCCGATCGCGCCCGAACCGGCACTGGGCACGGCCATGATGCTCTTCCTTTCTGGCCGGGCGCGGGCGCACCGTGCCGACTTCGCGCACGAGGAACTCAGGCTGCCGGGCTGGGGCTGGTAGGCTAATCCGCCGCCGCGACCCGCTTGCCCTTGGTCGCAATCTGCCCGATCAGCGCCGCGAGTTCGGAATATTCGCTGACCGCAAGGCCGTTGCCGCTGTCGCCCGCCCCGAGCTTGCCGGTCACCGCCGAACCGAAGCCGAGCTTTTGCGCCTCGCGCAGCCGCAAGCCCGCATGGACCACCGGACGCACGCCGCCCGCGAGCGAAATCTCGCCGAAATAGACGGCGTCCGGGGGCAGGGGAGAATTGGTCAGCGAGGAGATCAGCGCTGCCGCGACCGCGAGATCCGCCGCAGGCTCGTTCACCTTCAGCCCGCCCGCGACATTGAGATAGATGTCGTTGGCGCCGATCCGGACGCCGCAACGGGTCTCGAGCACCGCGAGCACCATCGAAAGCCGGGAGGAATCCCAGCCCACGACCGCGCGGCGCGGCGTGCCGAGCGGAGAGGGCGACACCAGCGCCTGGATTTCGCACAGCACCGGGCGCGTGCCCTCCATTCCCGCAAAGACCGCCGAGCCCGCCGAATCCTTGTCGCGCTGGTCGAGGAAGAGCGCCGACGGGTTGGCGACCTCGCGCAGGCCCAGCGTCGTCATCTCGAACACGCCGATCTCGTCGGTCGCGCCGTAGCGGTTCTTGACGCCGCGCAGGATGCGGAAGGTGTGGCTCGCGTCGCCCTCGAAATAGAGCACCGCATCGACCATGTGCTCGACGACCCGTGGCCCCGCGATCTGCCCGTCCTTGGTGACGTGGCCGACGAGCACCACCGCCGCACCCGACTTCTTGGCAAAGCGCGTCAGCGCCTGCGCCGACGTGCGCACCTGCGTAACCGTGCCCGGCGCTGAATCCACGCGGTCGGTCCAGAGAGTCTGGATGGAATCGATGATCACGAGATGCGGCGCGTCTCCGTGCTGGAGCGTCGCGAGGATGATCTCGACATTGGTCTCGCTGGCGAGCTGCACATCGGCGTCGCCGAGACCCAGCCGCTGCGCCCTCAGCCGGACCTGCGCGACCGCTTCTTCGCCCGACACGTAAATGACGCGCTTGCCCTGCCGGGCCAGCGCCGCTGCGCCCTGTAGCAGCAGGGTCGATTTGCCGATGCCCGGATCGCCGCCGACCAGCACCGCCGAGCCCATCACGAAGCCGCCGCCGGTGACCCGGTCGAGCTCCCCGAGCCCGGTCGTGACGCGCGCCGCGCTTTCGGTCTCGCCCGAGAGTGGCACCAGCGCGATCGGCCTGCCGTTCGCCGTGGCGGCCTTCGGTCCGGCGCCGATGCCGGATTCGACGGCCTCCTCGACGATCGAGTTCCACTCCCCGCAGCCCTCGCACCGCCCCTGCCAGCGCACATGCGTAGTGCCGCAGGACTGGCAGACATAAGCGAGCTTGGCTTTGGCCATGGGGAGATTCCGGGTTCGAATCCTTCTATCCGACCCTAACCTTGCATTCAAGAACGAAGAGTGAACATCATGGCCGCTGATTGCAGGCCACCACGATGCCGACACCTCACCATCTCAAGAACCTCGCTGTGCCCGGGAACCGCTTCACGCTGCGGCAGGCGGCGGGGCAGGGGTTGATGCTGAGCCTGAGGTGCACGCGGTGCCGGCGGGCGCCGGTGGTGTTCCTGGCGGTGGATCTCGTGCAGGTGCTCGACCCCGGGATCGACTGTTTCGTACCCCCGCCCTTCCCGTGTTCGGCCTGTGGGACCGACCGCTACATCGAGGTGAGGATACGCCCGCAGGAGGAGAGTGCGGTGGGCAAGCTCAAGGTCCGCAGGCTTGCGGGGATTCGCCGGGTACCGGTCTGGCGCGACGAGCTTCTGGGCGATACGCCCTCTCCACAAAGCGCGCCGGATACGCCACCGTAGCATTTCCGGGGAGGAAGACGATGAAACTGAACTCGATCCTGATCGGAGCGATGGCGGCGCTGTCGCTGGCGAGCAGCGCGGGTGCCGCGGGCAAGCTGCTTACGGGGCTCGAGGCGCCAAGTCCGGTGCTCGGCCATCCCATCCACTACAATGTGTATCTGCCCTACGACACGATGCCGGAGGGCGAGACCTTCCCCGTCGCCTACCTGCTGCATGGCTGGGGTGGGGACGCCGACCAGTGGTGGCAGAGCGGTCCCTTGGTCGAAATGTTCGACGACGCCGTCGCCGCCGGCGAGATACGGCCGATGATCGTGGTCACGCCCAGCGGCGAGGACAGCTGGTACATCGATAATCCCCGGCCCGCGGGAAAGGGCAATTACGCGACCGCGTTCACCACGGACCTCATCGCGGCCATCGATATGGCCTATCCCACACAGGCGTGCCGGGAAGGGCGCATCATCGGCGGTTACTCGATGGGCGGGGTCGGCGCGACGGTCATCGGCCTCAGGCATCCCGATCTCTATGCCCGTGTGATCAGCCTTGCCGGCCGTTTCCCGCCGTTGCTGGACACTCCCACGCCGGAGGAGATCGCGCGATACAGGGGCGATTTCGCCGGCGCGTTCGGCGATCCGCTCGATCCGGTGCTCTTCAACGAGTGGAATGCGCTGAGCCTGATCGACGCCGCATCGAAGGCACCACGCAAGCCACGCTTCTTCTTTCTCACCGGCGACAACGACAATCGCGATATGATCGAGGGCGCGGCGATCGTCTACGACCGCCTGTCGTCGAAGGGCTTCTATGCCGATTTCCGGGTGGTCGAGGGCTACCACAACGAGCAGGTGTGGAACCCGGGACTGATGGAAGGACTTCGCGGTTTCGCCAGGACGTTGCCCAAGGGCTGCCGCAACGGCTAGGCTGCCGGCTGCGCCTCCGCCGAGTTGACGTAGGTACGCGTGTAGCGGCCCTTGAGGCTGGTCAGGATTTCGTAGCCGATGGTCCCGGCGGGGTCGGCCTGGTCGTCGACCGAAATGTGGGGGCCGAGCACTTCGGCCATCTCGCCCGGCGAGGGGATGTCGGTGCCCAGATCGGTGATATCGACGGCAAACATGTCCATCGAGACGCGGCCGAGCGCCGGGCAGATGTGACCGCGAATATAGGCTTTGCCGCCGGCATGCTGGTTGGTCGAAGACGCGGAGCGGAGGAACCCGTCGGCATAGCCGAGCGCGATGATCGCGACGCGCGTGTCGCGGGGCAGGATATAGGTCGCCCCGTAGCCGACCGACTCGCCGGTCTTGCAGTCGCGGACCTGGATGATGGGCGCCTCGAGCGTGACGGCGGGCACCATCGGGTTCTTGCGCCCGGCGACGGCGCGGCCACCATAAAGGGCGACGCCGGGTCGCACCATCTGGAAGTGCATCTCTCGGCTCGTCATCGTGGCCGCCGAATTGGCGAGCGAGGCGGGAATACCGGGGAACTGTGCGATCACCGACGAGAACAGCGCGAACTGCGTGCGGTTCTTTTCGTGCTGCGGCTGGTCGGCGCAGGCGAGGTGGCTCATGACCATCTGCGGAGCGTAGCCCACTTCATCGCACATGCGCTTGACGATCGAAGTCTCGTTGAGCCGGAACCCCAGCCGGTTCATGCCCGTATCGAAATGGAGCGCCGCGGGCAGGGCCTCGTTGCGGCCGAGGCAGGCGACGAGCCACTCCTCGAGCATCGGAATCGAGTTGAGCACCGGCATGAGCCGCTCGCCCACATAGAGCGCGGCGGCACCCGGATAGAGCCCGTTGAGCACGAAGATGTGGCTGTCGGGTACGGCGGCGCGCAGCGCCAGGCCCTCATCGACGGTGGCAACGAAGAAGAATTGCGCTCCGGCCGCAGAGAGCGCCTTGCCGACCGGCATCAGTCCCAGGCCGTAGGCGTCGGCCTTGACCGCGGCGCCAGTGAGCGCACCGGCGGAGACCTTGTCCAGCGCCTGCCAGTTGCGAACGATGGCCCCCAGATCGACCGTGAGCCGGGGGCCATAGCCGGTGACGATCGCCGGGGATGGCATCATTCGAACCTGTCGGGCAGGTACTGGTCGGGTGCGAGATTGCCGAAGCGGGTGTATTGCCCCTCAAAGCTCAGCTGCACGGTACCGGTGGGGCCGTGGCGCTGCTTGCCGATGATGATTTCGGCGCGGCCATAGACCTTCTCCATCTCGGCCTGCCAGGCGAGGTGCTCCGGCGTGCCTTCGCGCGGCTCCTTGTTCTTGAGGTAGTATTCCTCGCGATAGATGAAGGTCACGACGTCCGCGTCCTGCTCGATCGATCCCGATTCACGCAGGTCCGAAAGCTGTGGCCGCTTGTCGTCGCGCGATTCCACCTGACGGCTGAGCTGGGACAGCGCGATGATCGGCACATCGAGCTCCTTGGCGAGCGCCTTGAGCGTCGTCGTGATCTCGGTGATTTCCTGCACCCGGTTTTCGTTGGACCGTCGCGACGACCCGGACAGCAACTGGATGTAGTCGATGATGATGAGGTCGAGCCCCTTCTGCCGCTTCAGCCGGCGGGCGCGCGCCGCGAGCTGGCCGATCGAGAGACCACCCGTATCGTCGATATAGAGCGGCACCGTCGAGAGCAGGTTGGACACATCGACCAGCCGCGTGAACTGGCTCTCATGGATGTTGCCCCGCCGGATGTCGGCGGAGGAAATCTCGGCCTGCGCGGAGAGGATACGTGTCGCGAGCTGCTCGGCGCTCATTTCGAGCGAGAAGAAGCCGACCTGGCCACCGTCCACCGTCTTGCGGTGGCCATCGGGCGTGATCTCGCCCTTCCAGTTGCGCGCGACGTGAAAGCCGATCGTGGTCGCGAGCGAGGTCTTGGCCATGCCCGGACGGCCGGCGATGATGATGAGGTCCGATTTCTGCAGCCCGCCCATCTGCCGGTCGAGATCGATGAGGCCCGTGGCGATGCCCGACAGGCGACCGTCGCGCTGATAGGCTTCGCCGGCCATCTTGATGGCTTCGGTCAGCGCCTCGTTGAAGGGCTGGAAGCCCCCGTCGTAGCGTCCCTTCTCGGCCAGGTCGAACAGCGCCTTCTCGGCCTCTTCGATCTGCTTGGGCGCGGTCAGCTCGACGTCGGCGTCGTAGGCGGTCGCCGTCATCTCTTCGCCGATTAGAATGAGGTTCCGGCGGATGGCGAGGTCGTAGATGGTCTGCCCGTAGTCGGCCGCGTTGATGACGGTCGTCGCTTCCGCCGCGAGCCGCGCGAGGTACTGCGGCAGCGTCATGTCGCTGGTCAGCTGGTCGGGCAGGTAGGTCTTGACCGTGATGGGCGTCGCGGCCTTGCCGGCGCGGATGATCTTGCCCGCGATGTCGTAGATCTCGCGGTGGATGGGCTCGTAGAAGTGCTCGGGGCTGAGGAAATCGGAGACCCGATAGAAGGCCTCGTTGTTGACGAGGATGGCGCCCAGCAGCGCCTGCTCCGCCTCGACGTTCTGCGGCGCGAGCCGGAAGCTTTTCTCGTCCGCCGGACGTATTCTCGCGACGTTTGAATCAGCCATGATTGGAAAGTCTCTGCCTCGCCCCTTAAGGGTTCATTAACTTACAGGAGCCGTCCCGCAAGGGGCTCGCGACCGCCTGTCGCAAGACCGTTGTGAGCTTCCGATAATAGCGTGGATAACGGCCCAACAGTGGCGCGGCGTCGCCGCGCGGCCCTTGCCTTCTATCTGATTCGCGGAGGCGACTCGCTGCTGTCGGTCTCGAGCTTTTCGATCACCTTGCGCAGCATCGCGAAGAGAGCCGTGCGCTCCTTCGCCGAGAGTCCCGATAGCGCCAGCTCATTCACCGCGAACGCCGACTCCATCGCCTGCTTCGCGCGTTCGCGCCCGAGCGGCGAGAGCGAGATCAGCATGCTGCGTCCGTCCGTTGGGTCGGGCGAGCGCACGATGAGTCCGTCGCGTTCCATGCGATTGAGCGTGTTCGCCATCGTGGGCTGCTCGACCACCGCCCACCGGGCGAGATCGCGCTGCGAGAGCGCGCCTCCATCACGCAGTGCAAAGAACACGGGCATCGGTCCGGCATTGCCGCCCGTGAGCCGCCGCTCGATGGCGCGCACGAACAGCCGCCCCGCCCAGTTCACCAGATAGCCCGCCGACTCCTTGCGGTCGAAGTCTAAATCCATAGCTTGCTATCCAAATGCATAGTATGCTATGCAATCACGCTTCGCCCCGCCGTGCAAGGAGAATGACATGAGCGCCAAGAGTTCGCCGACCCGCTACGGCAGCGTCGCCATCGCGATCCACTGGACCAGCGCCGCGGGCGTGATCCTTGCCTATGGCGCCGGCATCACCGCGGCCAATGCATCGCCGGTTCCGCCACCGCTGCTGGTCGCCCACATAGTGCTGGGCCTAAGCGTCTTCGCGCTGACGCTGCTGCGGATCGTGTGGTGGATGGCGGCCGATCGGCGCCCGCTTCCGGCCGACCAGCCGGCCTGGCAGCTCGCCCTCGCCAGGATCGTCCATGGGCTGCTCTATCTGATCCTTGTCCTCATGGGGACCAGCGGCATCGTAACGGTCGTCCTGTCGGGGGCGATTCCGGCGTTGCTGGCCGGTGGGCCAGTCCCGGACTTCGCTGCGCTGATGCCTCGCGTCGCGCACGGCGTCATGAGCAAGGTCCTGCTCGGGCTGTTCGTCGTGCATGTCGGTGCCGCGCTTTATCATCAGCTCGTGCGGCGCGACGGGCTCATGGCGCGCATGGGCATCGGCGCCGCCTGAATCAAAAAGGCCGGGATCGCTCCCGGCCTTTGTATTTCGATCGACGAAGAGGCTTACTCGCCGGCCTCGTAGGCGTCGGCCGCGGCGGAGCCCGCTTCGGCCTGGCCGGCGGCGAACTCTTCGGCCGCCTCGTCGTCGAACGTGTTGACCGTCAGGTCTTCGCCGCGCGCCTGGCGCTCGGCTTCGTCGTCCGAGCGGGCGACGTTCACGTTCACCGACACCGCGACTTCCGCATGCAGGTTCAGCGCCACGGCGTGCACACCCACGGTCTTGATCGGGTTGGCGAGGTCCACCTGCGACCGGCCGATGCTGAAGCCGTCGGCGCTCAGCGCCTCGGCAACGTCGCGCGAACTGACCGAGCCGTAGAGCTGGCCGGTCTCACCCGCCTGGCGGATGATCACCACGGTCTTGCCGTTGAGCCCCGAAGCGATGCCGGCTGCCGCCTCGCGACGCTCGGCATTGCGCTTTTCGATCGAGGCACGCTCGACTTCGAACTTCTTGCGGTTGGCTTCGGTGGCGCGCAGCGCCTTGTGCTGCGGCAGCAGGTAGTTGCGTGCGAAGCCGTCCTTGACCGTGACTTCGTCGCCGATATGGCCCGTCTTGCCGACGCGCTCGAGCAGAATGACTTTCATTTCAGATCCTTTGCTGTCCCATCAGACAGATGGTTAGGAGCCGCGGACCATTCCGCGACCCCAGCGATGCGGCTCCCGCGTCAGGAAACCGCGTAGGGCATGATGCCGATGAAGCGGGCGCGCTTGATCGCCTGGGCGAGGATGCGCTGCTTCTTGGCCGACACGGCCGTGATGCGCGACGGCACGATCTTGCCGCGCTCCGAGACATAGCGCTGCAGCAGCCGCACGTCCTTGTAGTCGATCTTGGGCGCGTTGGGGCCCGAGAAGGGGCAGGTCTTGCGGCGACGCTGGAACGGACGCCGGGCCTGGGTGGTCGAGAGATCTTTGATTGCCATGGTCGTGAGTTCCCTTGCTTAGAACCGGCGGGGGCCGCGGGGGCGATCGCCGCCCGGACGGTCGCCACGGTCATCGTCGCGGTCGCGCTTCTGCAGCATCGCCGAGGGGCCTTCCTCGAGCTCATCCACGCGCACCGTCATGAAGCGCAGGATGTCTTCATTGATGCGCATCTGGCGTTCCATCTCGGCGACGGCGGGGGCCGGGGCGTCGATGTTGAGCAGGCTGTAATGGGCCTTGCGGTTCTTCTTGATGCGATACGAAAGGGACTTGAGGCCCCAATATTCGTTCTTGGTGACCTTGCCACCGCCCTGGGTCAGCACCTCGGTGAGGGCGTTGGTCAGTTCCTCGACCTGCTGGGGCGAAACGTCCTGGCGGGCGAGATAGATATGCTCGTAAAGGGGCATGCGCCGTCCTTCTCAAGTGTTGCACACTGAACCGTATCGGCGCGGAGCCCCTTTGAAGCCGGAAAGGCGCCAAAGCAGTCTTGCAAAGAGCGGGAACACGGGAGGCCGGGACGAACCCTATTTGGCACCCGCGAGTGCGTAGCATCGCACTTTTTGGAAAGCCAAACCCTCCGTTCAGCCCCCGGCCGAACGAATTCGAGGGCGATGTAGGGGAAAAGGGCGGTAAAGGCAAGCGATCAGTGGCCTGCGGAGTAGGCGACCCCTAGCCGCTCGGCCGCCATCACCAGCTTCCTGTCCCGCGTCCAGAGCAAGCAGTCAGGTGTGACCAGAGACGAGGCCAGTAGATGCACGTCAGTTAAACCCATCCCCGTACCCCACAAATCTTCGGCCTCGATGAGGTCGAGGGCCTCCTGATCGCTCACGCGGTACGCGCGCTTGATCCGGCGGAGCGCGTGAAGCGTCGCGGCGCGGTCGCTCAGGTCGCCAACGGCAAGCTCGCCAATGACAAGGTCATGGATCGCGGCCTGTCGGTCGGAGATGAGGTCATGAAGCAAAGGCTGGCGGGCTGCGAAGAAATCGATCCACAGCGTTGTATCAACAAGGATCACCGGGTGGCGACGGAGCGTCGGCGAGGGGCGGCCTTGAGATTTGGCATGGTTCCCCCAAGCGCGGCCAGCCTGCGATAGGCCTCGCGCTCAATCAGTACCTTGAGACCCTCGCGGAGAAGCTCGGTGCGCCCCACGATCCCGGTCGCGCGGCTGGCCTCCTCAATCAACTCATCGTCCAGCGTAACGGTGGTTCTCATTTTGATGTCTCCATAGCGCATCAAAGATGGCTATTTCTGATGATCTTGGCAAGGGGACGAGCTTGACTTCCGTGCCATCGTCCGCCAAACGCCCGCCAACTTGAAGCGGCCCTGAACCGGCCCTAGGCTGACTCAAAGCATCAAAGGCGGACACCATGGCCAAGCGCGCGTTCACGTTTCCGGGGCAGGGCAGCCAGGCGGTCGGGATGGGTAAGGACCTGGCCGAGACCTATGCCGAGGCCCGGGCAGTCTTCGACGAGGTGAACCAGGCGCTTGGCGAAGACCTCGCGAAGGTCATGTTCGAGGGCCCCGACGATACCCTCCGGCTCACCGAGAATGCCCAGCCGGCCCTGATGGCGGTTTCCATGGCGGTCGTGCGTGTACTGGAGGCTCGGGGCGTGAGCGTGGATAGGCACGCAGCCTATGTGGCGGGCCATTCGCTGGGCGAATATTCGGCCCTGTGCGCGGCGGGGGTCTTTTCGATCGCCGACACGGCACGGCTGCTCCGGACCCGCGGACAGGCCATGCAGCAGGCGGTGCCCGTTGGGCAGGGCGCAATGGCGGCGATCCTGGGCCTCGACCTCGAAACCGTGCTGCGCGCCGCGAACGATGCCGAGCAGGGTGAAATCTGCGGCGTCGCCAACGACAACGCCCCCGGCCAGGTGGTGATTTCGGGCCATGCCGGTGCGGTCAACCGCGCCATCGAGCTGCTGAAGGCCGCAGGCGCCAAACGCGCACTGCCCCTGCCGGTGAGCGCGCCGTTCCATTGTGCGCTCATGCGCCCCGCTGCCGACGCGATGGAGTATGCTCTTTCCACCGTGACGATGAACGCCCCTGCGGTGCCCGTGATTGTGAATGTCACCGCCCGCCCCACCTCGGACCTCGACGAAATCCGCAAGCACCTCGTCGAGCAGGTGACCGGCATGGTGCGCTGGACCGAAAGCATGCAATGGGCGACGGGCGAGGGCGGGGTTCAGGAGCTCTATGAACTCGGGGCTGGCAAGGTCTTGACCGGACTCGCCAAACGCATCGCCCCCGACGCTCAGGCGAGCGCCGTCAACACGCCGGCCGATATCGACGCGCTCGCTGCAGCGCTCGGATGAATCATATTCTGCGAAGGAAGCGCTAAATGTTTGATCTGACGGGAAAACGGGCGCTGGTAACCGGGGCCTCAGGCGGCATTGGCCGCGAAATCGCCAAGGCGCTGGCAGCGGCCGGGGCGACCGTCGCCCTGAGTGGTACCCGCGTCGCCGCGCTGGAAGACACGGCCAAAGAGATGGCCGCGGGCAGCCATCCGATCCTGCCGTGCAATCTGAGCGACCATGATGCGGTCGATAAGCTCGTCCCTGCGGCCGAAGCGGCCCTGGGCGGGCTCGACATCCTCGTCAACAATGCCGGCATGACCCGCGACAATCTCTTTATGCGCATGAAGAACGAGGAGTGGGACGAGGTGCTGTCGGTGAACCTGACCGCGGCCTTCCATCTCACGCGCGCGGTCCTGCGCGGAATGATGAAGCAGCGCTATGGCCGCATCATCGGCATCACCTCCGTGGTCGGGGTTGGCGGCAATGCGGGGCAGGGCAATTACGCCGCCTCCAAGGCTGGGCTCATCGGCATGAGCAAGTCGCTCGCCCAGGAGGTCGCCTCGCGCAATATCACGGTCAACACCGTAGCTCCCGGCTTCATCTCGTCGGCCATGACCGACGAACTCAACGACAAGCAGCGTGAGGCCATCCTGCAAAAGGTGCCGGCCGGCCGGCTCGGTACCGCCGGGGAGGTCGCGGGCTGCGTTGTTTTCCTTGCGTCCGATGCCGCGGCCTATGTGACAGGGCACACCTTGAACGTTAACGGCGGAATGCTGATGATCTAGGCCGGAACTGGCACTGTGGGAGCCCGTTTCAGCAATATGGTCAAAGGCAAACGAGTGTGTTAGTTGCCGCCGCGGACCGGGGACCATGGCTCACTTGCGGGCTGGGTGAAGCCCGCCTAAAGTCGCGCCCGACTGGACAAAAATCGTCGGTCGCGACCGGAAACGAACCGAACCAGACTGCAAAAGGGAAGTCAGAACATGAGCGATATCGCTGACCGCGTCCGCAAAATCGTCGTCGAACATCTCAACGTCGATGCGGAAAAGGTCGTCGACAAGGCAAGCTTCATCGACGATCTGGGCGCCGACTCGCTCGACCAGGTCGAGTTGGTGATGGCGTTCGAAGAAGAATTCTCGGTCGAGATCCCCGACGACGCCGCCGAGTCGATCCAGACTTTCGGCGACGCGGTCGCCTATTTGACCAAGGCCGTCGGCTGATCGGGCCTCTGGCCCCGGCCCGGTACGGCTGCCCATGGACCTGCGCCGCGTCGTTGTAACGGGAATGGGGGCGGTGACGCCCCTGGGCTGCGGCGTAGAAGCCAGCTGGACCAACATTCTCGCCAGCAAAAGCGGTGCCCAGCGCATCGACGACTTCCAGGTTGACGACATCGCCTGCCAGATCGCCCATCGCGTGCCGCTGGGCGATCTCGCCGACGGCAAGTTCAATCCCGACGACTGGATGGATGTGAAGGATCAGCGCAAGGTCGATCCCTTCATCATTTATGCCATGGCCGCGGCCAAGCAGGCGATCGACGAAGCGGGAGTCGAGCCTCGGACCAAGGAGGACGCCGAACGTACCGGCGTCCTGATCGGCTCGGGCATCGGCGGGCTGGGCGGGATCTACGAGACCTCGGTCATCCTGCACGAGAAGGGGCCGCGCCGTATCAGCCCGTTCTTCATCCCCGGCCGCCTGATCAATCTGGCGTCGGGCTACGTCTCGATCCGCTTCGGCCTCAAGGGTCCGAACCATTCGGTGGTGACGGCCTGCTCGACCGGCGCCCATGCCATCGGCGATTCCTGGCGGCTGATCGCGATGGGCGATGCCGACGTGATGGTCGCCGGCGGCACCGAAAGCTGCGTCAACCGCATCGCCCTCGCGGGCTTTGCCGCCTGCCGCGCACTCTCGACCAATTTCAACGACCGGCCGACCGAGGCCTCCCGCCCCTACGACAAGGACCGCGACGGCTTCGTGATGGGCGAGGGCGCCGGCGTCGTCGTGCTCGAGGAATACGAACGGGCCAGGGCGCGCGGCGCGAAGATCTACGGCGAGCTCATCGGCTATGGCCTCTCGGGCGACGCCTACCACATCACGGCGCCGTCCGAAGACGGCGACGGCGGCTTCCGCTGCATGAGCGCCGCCGTCAGGCGCGCGGGCATTTCGCCCGGCGATATCGACTACATCAACGCCCACGGCACCTCGACGCCGCTTGGCGACGAGATCGAACTGGGGTCGGTCACGCGGCTGCTCGGCGACGCTGCCCCCAGGGCGGCGATGAGCTCCACCAAATCGGCCATCGGCCATCTACTCGGCGCCGCAGGCTCGGTCGAGGCGATTTTCTCGCTGCTCGCCATGCGCGACAACATCGCGCCGCCGACGCTGAACCTCGAAAATCCATCGGTCGAAACGGTCATCAATCTCGTGCCCAAGGTGCCCGCCAAGCGCGAGATCAATGTCGCGCTGTCCAACTCGTTTGGATTCGGCGGCACCAACGCCTCGCTGATCTTCCGCAAGGTCGCGTAAGTCCCGAATTCGACAGATTTCCACTGCGGGCGCGTCCTTGTTTTGCCCGCTTCGTTGAGGCAAATGCGGACCAACTTGACGCCGCACACCGGGGGTTTTCTCGTGGCCAGACGCAAGCGCAAATCGAGCGCCCTCGCTTTCCTCAATGCCCTGCTGACGCTGCTGATCCTCGGCATCATCGCCGTCGGCGGCATTGCCTATTGGGGCATCACCCAATTCTACAAGGAGGGTCCCAAAACCGAAGAGACCGCGTTCCTGATCGAGAAGGGCTCGGGCTTCAACAGCATCGGTACCCGCCTCGAGGAGAACGGCCTGATCGACAACAGCCTGCTGTTCCGCGCCGGCGTGTGGGCGACGGCCCGCGGCGCCAGGATCATTCCGGGCCA
>JBIQKK010000011.1:23148-25118 GCA_044506585.1 Hyphomicrobiales bacterium | reverse complement strand
GCCATGCAGGCCAAGATGAAAGAGGAGGTCGCGCGCATCTGGGCGAGTCGCGATCCCGCCATCGACGAGGTGATCAAGTCGCCAGAAGAAATGGTGATCCTCGCGTCCCTCGTCGAAAAGGAAACCGGTGTCGAAACGGAGCGCCCGCTCGTCGCGTCCGTCTTCGTCAACAGGCTCAAGCGCAACATGCGGCTCCAGACCGATCCCACGGTGATCTACGGCATCACCAAGGGCGAGGGGCCGCTCGGCCGCGGCCTCACCCGCTCCGAGCTCAACGAAAAGACGCCGTACAACACCTACCAGATCGACGGCCTGCCGCCGGGGCCGATCGCCAACCCCGGCATCGCCGCGCTCGAAGCCGTCGCCAAGCCCGCCGACACCAACTACCTCTACTTCGTCGCCAAGGGCGCCTCGCCCAAGGACGGTCATCTGTTCGCCGCCACCTATGCCGAGCACCGCAAGAACGTCGCTCTCTACCGCAAGGCAGAGGACGAGGCCGCGCAGGCCAAGGAAGCATTGATCGAGGAAGAGGCGTCGGAAGCCGGAGACACGGCCGAGTAATTCGTGTATCGGGCGGCCATGGTGGCTGCCCTGTCGAGCATGACCGGATACGCGCGCGCCCAGGGTGGCGTGCCCGGCATCTCCTTCGCAATCGAGATCAAGACCGTCAATTCGCGCGGCCTCGACATCCGCATGCGCATGACGCCCGGCTACGACGCTCTCGAGGCCGAAATCCGCCGCCGCATCGGCAAAGCGATCGCGCGCGGCTCGGTGACCGTCAATCTCAACGTCGAGCGCGAAGGCGAAGGTGGCCGCGTGGTGGTGAACCAGCAGGCACTGGCTGCGGTGTTGAGCGCGCTCGATGAGATTGCAGGCAAGGTGGACGCGGCGCCCCCCACGCTCGACGGGATACTGGGGCTCAAGGGCGTGCTCGAACAGCACGACGCGCCGCTCGATGCCGACGCCGAGGAGCGGCTGGCCGCGGCGATCTACGCAGCGGTCGATACTGCGCTCGACGACCTCCGCCGCGCGCGGCAGGCCGAAGGCGTGCACCTCGAGCAAATCCTCTCGAGCCAGATCGACGAGATCGATCGGCTTCGCGCCGCCGCCGCAGCGCATCCCGGCCGCAACCGCGAGGCCATACTCGCCCGGCTCAGGGAACAGATCGCCGACCTGACCGCATCGGGCGCCGGCTTTGGCGAAGACCGGCTCGCGCAGGAGGCATTGCTGCTCGCGACCAAAGCCGACATCCGTGAAGAGCTCGATCGCCTCCTGGCCCATGTCGCCTCGGCGCGTGCGCTGCTGGCGGAGGGCGGGCCGGTCGGCCGCAAGCTCGATTTCCTGTCACAGGAATTTAACCGCGAGGCGAATACCCTGTGCTCCAAGTCCAATGCCGTGGACCTGACCGCGATCGGCCTCGACCTCAAGGCGGTGATCGACCAGTTCCGCGAGCAGGTTCAGAATCTGGAGTAGCGGGCGATGGCCGAACTGGCGCGCCGCGGCGTGATGATGGTGCTGGCCTCGCCCTCGGGCGCCGGCAAGTCGTCCATCTCGCGCGCCATCTTCGAGCAGGACCCCAATATCTCGCTGTCGGTTTCGGTCACGACGCGCGCACGCCGCACCGACGAAATCGACGGTAAGCACTATCACTTCATCGACGTCGACACCTTCAGGCGCATGCGCGATGCCGGTGAGCTGCTCGAGAGTGCGGAGGTGCATTCCAATTTCTACGGCACCCCCCGCGAGCGCGTCGAAGAGCGTTTGAGGGCGGGCCGCGATATCCTGTTCGACATCGACTACCAGGGCACTCTGCAGCTCCTCGAGAATGCACGCGAGGACATGGTGACCATCTTCATCCTGCCGCCCTCGATCACGGAGCTGCGCAAGCGCCTCGAACGGCGCGCTCAGGACAGCAAGGGCACCATCGAGAAGCGCCTGCGAAATGCGCGCAAGGAGATGGAGCACTTCAA
>JBIQKK010000011.1:19046-23048 GCA_044506585.1 Hyphomicrobiales bacterium | reverse complement strand
TCTGCCGGCCTGCGCCGCGGCGCGCGGGCCAGCGTCCTTGCGGCGTTCGCCTGTACCATCGGCATCATCCCGCACCTGCTTGCCGCGATCACCGGCCTCGCGGCGATCCTTCATTCCAGTGCGCTGGCCTATGAGGCGCTGCGCTGGCTGGGCGTCGCCTATCTGCTCTACATGGCCTGGCAGACGCTGCGCGAGCGGGGCTCCCTGCAGCTCGATCAGGGCAGCACCGCGCGCGGCTGGCGCGTGCTCGTCGAAGGTGTGCTGGTCAATTTGCTCAACCCGAAGCTTTCGATCTTCTTCTTCGCCTTCCTTCCGCAATTCGTACCGGCGACCGAGGCAGCGCCGCTGCCCCGCATGCTGCTGCTGAGCGGCGTGTTCATGGCGATGACCTTCGTAGTGTTCGCGATCTATGGGTTGTTCGCCGCGGCCATGCGCGACCATGTCATCGGCAAGCCGCGCGTCATTGCGTGGATGCGCCGCAGCTTCGCGGCAGCCTTCGTCGCGCTCGGGGCAAGGCTGGCGCTGAGCCGCGCCTAAGCGCGCAATGCCTTCGCCATCGCGAGAAACGCGGAAATAGGCAGGACCTCCGCCCGCTCGTCACCCTTGAGACCCGCCGCGGCGAGCAGCGTCTCCACCGGCGCACCGGTGGCCTTGAGGCTCTGCCGGACCATCTTGCGCCGCTGCCCAAACGCAGCGCGCGTCACCGCTTCGAGATCGCGCACGGCGACTCCATCGGTCACTGGCCTGGGCACGAGGTGGACCACCGCCGAATTCACCTTTGGTGGCGGGGTAAAGTTCTCGCGGCCGACATTGAACGCGATGCGTGCATCGGTCCGCCACCCCGCGAGCACCGCCAACCGGCCATAGTGCTCCGTGTCGGGGTGCGCCACGATGCGCTCGGCGACTTCGCGCTGGAACATCAGGGTCAGCGAAAGGAAGAACGGCGGCCACGGATCGGTGGTGAGCCAGCCGACGAGCAGCTCGGTGCCGATATTGTAGGGCAGGTTGGCGACGATCCTGGTGGGGCCGTCCGCGAGTGCGGCGTAGTCGGTCGCCATGGCATCGCCTGCAACCACCGTGAGTCGTCCCGGATACGCCGCCTCGATCTCGGCGAGCGCGGGGAGGGCGCGTTCATCGCGCTCGATTGCGATCACCCGCTTGGCCCCTGCGGCGAGGAGGGCGCGCGTGAGGCCGCCGGGCCCGGGGCCGACCTCGATCACCGTGACGTCATCGAGCGGTCCCGCAGCGCGCGCGATGCGGCTTGTGAGATTGAGATCGAGGAGGAAGTTCTGGCCCAGCTGTTTTTTCGCGCTCAGCCCGTGGCGCGCGATGACCTCGCGCAGCGGCGGAAGATCGTCGATCTGGCTCACGCCGTGAGCCGGTCCGCGACGCGCAGCGCAGCAAGCATCGAGTTCCACGATCCGGTGCCGCGGCCGGCCCGATCGAACGCGGTCCCGTGATCGGGGGAGGTGCGCACGAGCGGCAGTCCGAGCGTGACGTTCACGGCATCCTCGAACGCCACCGTCTTGATGGGGATCAGGGCCTGGTCGTGATACATCGTGATGATCGCGTCGTACTTTTCCCAGTTCGCGCGGAAGAACGCCGTGTCCGCGGGGAACGGCCCGTCGATGCTCATGCCGGAGTGCTGCAGCTCGAGCACTGCGGGAATGATGACGTCGTTTTCCTCGGTCCCGATCGCTCCGCTCTCGCCGGCGTGGGGATTGAGACCGGTGATCGCCAGCTTGGGCTGCTCGATGCCAAAGCGCGTGCGCAGATCGTGCTCCACGATCACCGCCGTGTCGTGGATCAGCCGGCCCGTCACCAGCGCCGGAACCTCGCGCAAGGGCACATGGATCGTCAGCGGCACGACGCGGAAGCCATCATGGGCAAGCATCATGACCGGGTGCGGCGCCACGCCGCCATTGGCGCACAGCGCTGCGAGATACTCGGTGTGGCCGGGATATTTGAATCCCGCCTGGTAGAGCGCGGCCTTGTGGATGGGCGCGGTCACGAGGCCCCGGCATTTTCCCTCGAGCGTCTCGGTGACGGCGCTCCGGATCGCCTCTACCACGACCTTGCCCGAGAGCGGGCTAACATCTCCGGGCTTGTCCGGCACGAGTCCGTCGATGTGCATGACGGGCAGGGCGCTGGGAAACTCGCCCGGCGCGCGCTCGATCGTGGTCTGGGCGAAATTGATGTTGAGACCGAGGCGCCGCGCCCGCGCCGCGAGGAAAGCAAGGCTCCCGAAAACGACGAACGGCGGAAGATCGAAATCGTCCCGCCGTTCATAGAGCTGCAAAATGAGATCCGGACCGATGCCGGCGGGCTCGCCCATGCTGATCGCGATTGGGGCGAGCTCGGCCATGCTAACTCCTGACGATCTGCGCCTTGGCCTTGAGTTCGGCCAGGTACTTGTCCGCTTCGGCCTTCATGCCCGTGTTGCCCGCTTCCTGGCGAAGCTCATTGGCGATGTAGGTCGTGTCCTGTGAGGCTTCCTTGGCGCACACGGCCAGCATCGATACGCCTGTCTCGACGACGCGCGGCTTGGTGATGCCGCCGACATTGAGCTTGGAGAGTTCGTTGGCGAGCGCTTCGGGAAACTGCGTGGCGTGGCGGCGGCCGAGATCGCGAACGGCCGCATCGGTGTAGGAAAGCGCGAGATCCACCGCGCTGTCGCAGCCCTGGAACTTCTTCTTGTACTGGTTGGCCTCGGCGGTGCGCTTGCTGGCATTGCCCTTGCCCCCGGGCATGATGAACAGCACTTCCTTGAGGATGTAGTCGAAGCTGTTGGCCGCGGTGAGTTTCTGTTTGGCCTGGGCGTCGATCTCGGCTTCCGAGAGCTGCACGCGGCCGCTGATGACCTGCTGGGTGACCTGTCCCCATGCGATGCCCGCGCGGATGCTGTCGCGGAAGGTGGAGACCGGTACGCCATTGCTGGTGAGCACTTTGGAGAGGTTGCTCGGCGACATGCGGTTTTGCTGGGCGAGATCGGCGAAGCGCGCATCGATATCGCTCTCGGACACCTTGATCCCGAGCCGTTCCGCTTCCTGCAATTGCACTGCCTCGTCGACGAGCTCCTCCAGTGCCGCGTTGCGGTTCGACTTGCCCTGAAGCTTGTGCAACGCGAGCCGCTGCGCGAGCTGCACGTCCGTGATTGGCTGGCCGTTGACGGTGACAAGCGCCGACGCCGCCTGCGTGGGAAGACTCGCAACCAGGACCATCAGGCCCAGCAGCATCGCGCTCACAATGCGAAGCATTTCTACTCTCTGCCTATCCGTGAAAACCCGAGGGTTTCCTGCTCCAAGAATGCGGCTGAAATCTGCATCAGAAGGCCAGCTGGCCGTCCGGCCCCTTGAGCCCGAAGCTGAAACCATACCCCCAGCTGGTGGGCGTAAAGTTCATGGTGCCGCTAAGATTCAAATATCCGTCGTCGTAGGTCAGGCCCGCATTTGCCTTCAGCCACGTCATGGTGTCGAGGTTCCACGTGAGGCCGCCCTTCAGCGTGTAGTAATCGGCGACCTTGACGCTCGCCGTTCCCGCGATCTCGTGCTCGTTGCCGTCGATCCCCAGCGCCGGATTGGCGGCGATGTAGATGTAGTCGGTCCCGAGGTTCAGCCAGTCGAACGGAGTGTAGTTCACGCCCGCCCCGAACCGCGTGATCCGCCACGCCGACGGATCGACCTGCACCTTGGCGCCTGCGGAGAGGTTCGCTAACCCGCCGCGGACGCCGCCGACGATGAACGAGGCCGGCATGCCGAGCCCGGTGCTGGTACCGACCTGCATGTGGTCGCCGACGCCGAGGGCATTGAGTCCCGCGAGATGGAACGACTGGCCCGCGACGAGGTCCAGCCACGCGCCATTGTCGAAGTCCGCGAGGTAGTGGCCCCCGATATTGGCGCGCAGCCCCGTCTCCTGCCGGTCGATACCGGTGAAGCGGTTGTACGAGAAGAGGTTCGACGTATCGAACACGAAGCTGTGCGCGTCGTCGTTGGTGACGCCCAC
>JBIQKK010000011.1:0-18946 GCA_044506585.1 Hyphomicrobiales bacterium | reverse complement strand
GTGGTCGAGCTCGCGCCGCACGCCGAGGACTTTGGCGTCGAGGTGCAGCTGCCCCCAGCCGTCCGGCAGCTCGTGTGTCTGCTCGAATTCGACCTTGGGCAGCGCCATGCCCTGCCGCTGGTCGTCGATGGCCGAGTAATTGCCGAGGCGGTTGAAGCGCTGGATGCGCGCGTCGAACCAGGTGCTGTCCGACAAATGCGTCGCATAGACCTGGTTGACCGAGCTCTTGGCATCCGTGAGCTCGTAGTCGGTGAGATAGGCGTTATCGGTGAACGCCGAATAGGACCAGCCGGCGCTCCAGGTTTCGATCGGCTCGAAGTGGCCGGACGTCTGGATCGCCCCGCGCCAGTCCCTGTCGCCGACCTGCCCCGCGAACGCGCTCTTGTCGAGCTGATAGAGCCCCGAGGCTTTCACCTCGATCGTGCCCTGAAGCTCGGGCACGCGCCACGTCAGGTCGCCGCGCGCGAGAAAGCCCTGCCGGCTCATGAGCGTGGGCGTCAGGATGATGTCGATGTCCTGTCCCACCGGCACGAAGAACGGGACCGCGGCCTGCACGCCCCGCGTCTCGCTGCTGTCGAACTTCGGCGACCGCAGCCCGCGCGCCCGCGGCTGGGTGGGATCGGGAATCCAGTACCAGGGCAGCCATGCGACCGGGATGCCCAAAAGCTCGATGGACGGCTGCTCGACGATCACCGAGGCACTCTCGCGGTCGTAGATCATGCGCGCCGCCCGCACTTTCCAGCCGACCTTGCGGCCCTTGCTGTCGATGCAAAGTCCGCACGGCGAATAGGTGGCCTCGGTCAGCACCGTCACCAGCGAGTCCTGGAAATGCGCGCTCCGCGCGGTGACCACGGCTCCAGCCGCGGTCGTGACCGTCAGGGAATCGAGGAAGGCCTCCTTCATCCCGTCGGTGATTTCGATCTGGTCCATCTCGAACACCGAGCCCGCCCGGTCGGTGATCGTGACATCGCCGATGGCCATCAGCTGGCCGGTCGTCTGGTTGAACTCGAGCTTGTCCGCCCGGATGATCATGCCGCCATACGAGAGCACGACGCCGCCCTCGGCCGAGATCACGCTGGTGCTCGCGTTGTAGCTGAGGACGTCCGCCTCGACCGCCGCCGAATCCGGGCTCATCTCCACCGGGACATCGAAGAAGCCCTCGGGCAGCAGGGTTGCCTCGGCAGGCACGACAGCGGCAAGGACCAGCAGGAATCCGGTGAGGACGCGAGCCGCAAGGGCGCGCGGCAGTCTGTCGGCAAAGAGGCGGGGGCGGACCGTCATCGCGTTCGCCCGTCTTCCCTGTTCAGCAGCACTGTCAAACCAACAACAATTGCCGCAAGAGCCGTCCTACCGGCGGCCCTTGCGGGGTCGAGTAATCCGGCGCGCCAGAAAAGGTCCGCCAGCCCTGTCTCCACATAAACCACAAATCCAGGAACGGCGCCATAAAGGACCGCAGCGCCAAGCTTATTTGTCCTTAGATAACCCCTCGTAAAGCGGCCAGGAGCCCCCCTCGCGCCCCCGACTGGTCCGCCCATCCCGAAACGCCCGGAAAGCCTGGCATTTGGCGGCAAATTAACCAAATTCGCGAAAGACCGCGCTTCTCCGTGCGTCGGGACGGCCACACCCCTCATGCCGGTCGTCTCCGCAGCCGGACCGGGCTGAAGACCCGCAGGCGCACCGCGAGGATGACGAGGCCGACCCCGAGCATCAGCAGGGGCCCGCCCATCTGCCCCACCGGTCCCGGCAGCGTCACATAGGTCGTGAGCCCGCGCTCGAGGAAGGCCGCGCCGAGCACCACGATCTCGATCGGAATCGCTCCGCGCTGACGGTTGCCCGAGGGGAACGCCGCAATGCCCGCAACCAGCAGGCACATCGCCAGCACCCGCAGGCTCTCGATCGACCGCTGCATCAGCAGCCGGCTGGTCTCCGCGCTGAACGTGCCCGAGCGCAGCGCTTCCCCGATCAGCTCGAGGCTCGAAACCTGCGCCAGCCCGTCGCCGCGCTCGGTGTCGCCGGTCAACTGGTCGAGCGCGAGGTCGTAGCGCGCGAACGATATCTGCGACATCTGCTGCGCGTTGCCGAACTGCTGGATGGCCCCGTCGCGCATCCTCAGCACGAAGCCCTGTTCGTCGCGCGTGATCAGCGCCGACCGCGCGAAGTAGGTGCGGCGCATGGCCTCGTTCCGCGTGTCGTCGGCAAAAAAATCGGTGATCTCGCCCTGCGCGTTGCGCGAGCCGATGATCATGGTCACGCCGTCGGCGACTTCGGTGAACCGGTGCGGAATCATGCTGCGCGAGACGAGGTCCGCCGCGATGCTCTCGGACCAGTTTCTGACCGTGCGAGAGCTCGCAGGATCGATGACATGCGCCAGAAGCAACAGCACCACCGACCCGCCCAGCGCATAGACAACCACCGAGCGGACCAGCACCGGCACGAGCGCGCCCACGTGGATGATCTGCAACTCCGACCGGGCCTGCAGGCCTCGCAACGCGCGGCCGAGGCCGATCCCCAGGCACACATAAAGCACCACGATTCCGAGCGACGGCATGACCAGCGCGGCCTGCCCAAGCAGCGTGAACAATCCCTGGCCGCGCACCGCGACCAGGTCGAACAGCAGCAGGCACTGGATGAGGTACAGCAGGAATGCCGCCACGCCAAACAGCGCCATCGCTTCGACGGAAAAAAGCCTGAGCAGGTATTGGCTTAGGCGCCCCATCGGCCGCCTCGCTGCAAGCGGATTATGGCGTTCACCCCGATCTTCGCCCCTTGCTCCGGACTCTGCTGGCGTTCGCCGCCAGAGGCAAGCGCGCGGGAACGGGATTGACGCGAAAGAGGAACACCTGTTGCTTCCTCGCATGCCCCAGACACTTGTGATCCGCGCCGCCGCCCTGCCGTTCAGTTCCGCAGGCCTCGTTGTCATATATGCCGGCGAGGAGGCCCCCCTGCGTGGCGCCGCCCAGGAGATCTGGGCTGCGACCGGGCTCGATTTCGAGCGGGTGGCGGCCAGTATCGGCTTCAAGGGAAAGGCTGGGCAGGCGATCGATATCGCCGCGCCGCGGGGGCTCGAGGCGAAGCGTCTGCTCGTCCTCGGCGCCGGCAAGGCTGACGGCACCAAGCCTGCCTCGGGCGCTGTTTGGGCCGATCGCGGCGGCTCGCTCGCGGCCAAAATCGCCGGTATCCACGGCGGTAGTGTCGCGGTCGTCCTCGACGGTCCGGATTCGACGCCCGGCGCGGTCGCGGAACTCGCGGCGGGGATCCGCCTGCGCCACTACAAATTCGACAAGTACAAGACCCGCAAGAAGGATGACGAAGCCGAAACGGAGCTGACCGTCTCGCTCCTCGTCACTGATCCCGCGGCGGTTCAGGCGGCAATCGACGCCCGTATGCCGGCCGTCGAGGGCCAGATCCTGGCGCGCGACCTCATCAACGAACCGCCCAATATCCTGGGCACCGTGGAATTCGCGGAGCGGGCCGCAGCGCTGGCCTCGCTCGGCGTTGCTGTCGAGGTCCTCGGACAGGACGAGCTCGAGGCGCACGGCATGCGCTCCATGCTTGCCGTATCGCAGGGTTCGGTCCGTCCGCCACGGCTGGTCGTCATGCGCTGGAACGGCGGCGACCCGGGAACCGCCCCGGTGGCGTTCGTCGGCAAGGGCGTCGTCTTCGATTCGGGTGGCATCTCCATCAAGCCGGCTGCGGGCATGGAAGACATGAAGGGCGACATGGGCGGGGCCGCGGCGGTCACGGGCCTGATGCACACCCTCGCGAGCCGCAGGGCGAAAGCGAACATCGTGGGCGTCATCGGGCTTGTCGAGAACATGCCGAGCGGCACCGCCATGCGTCCCGGCGATATCGTGCGCGCCATGTCGGGGACCACCATCGAGATCGTCAACACGGACGCCGAAGGGCGTCTCGTGCTTGCCGATGCGCTGTGGTTCGCACAGGAGAAATGCAAACCGCAGGCGATCATCGATCTCGCGACCTTGACGGGCGCCATGATCGTTGCGCTCGGCAGCGACCATGCCGGCCTTTTCTCCAACAACGACCAACTGGCGAGCGACCTCGTCGCCGCGGGTCTCGAGACGGGCGAGAAGCTTTGGCGGATGCCCATGGGCAACGCCTACGACAAGCAGATCGAAAGCCGCTTCGCGGACATCAAGAACTCCGGCGGGCGGCCCGCTGGGTCCATCACCGCCGCGCAGTTCCTCGCCCGTTTCATCAAGGACACCGCCTGGGCCCATCTCGATATCGCGGGAGTAGCCCTTAACAGTCCCGCCAGCGAAACCAACGCCGGCTGGAGCTCGGGATTCGGTGTCGCACTTCTCGACCGCTTCGTGCGCAACGCCTATGAACAATGACTGAAATCTTGTTCTATCATCTGGAAACGCAACCGCTGGAGCGTGTTCTGCCGCAACTGCTCGAAAAGACAATCGAGCGCGGCTGGCGCGCCGTCGTCGAAACGTCTGCGAGCGAGCGCGCCGCGGCGATCGATACCCTGCTGTGGACCTATCGCGACGACAGCTTCTTGCCGCACGCTGTTGCCGGAGAGCCAACCGACGCCGACCAGCCGGTGCTGATCACAGCCGATACCGGCAACCGCAACGCGGCCAATGTCCGCTTCTTCGTCGATCGCGCAGTGCCGCAGACCGGCGAGGGCTACGATCGGATCGTCTATCTGTTCTCGGGTCACGATCCCGATGCGGTGAGCGAGGCGCGGGTCGCCTGGACATCGCTCAAGGAGGGGAACAGCTTGACATACTGGCAGCAGGACGCGAACGGACGGTGGGGCAGGAAGGCGTAGGCGGCGCCGGGGCTATTGGGGGGGAACCATGCCGCGTTGGATGAAAATCACGGGGATCGTGCTTGTGGTGCTGCTGCTGGCGGGAGGCGGCGCGTACTACTGGTACATCGGGGACGGCGATCCGCCGTCTGACCTGAAATCCTACGGGTTCGACCTCGCGGCCGTCCGTGCCAAGGCCGCCGAACTCGAGGGTGGCAAAACCAGCGACATCCGCGTCGAGAAAGTCGCGAGCTTCACCTTCCCGGCCGTCGCCGCGGTGGCCGGCGATGGCTGGAACGCCCTTCCGATGGCGGCCTATTCCTACCAGCTGATCCTGCCCACCGACACCATCATTATCGACGCCGCCTTCAATACGCAGATGGGTGCATCGCTTGGCGCCCAGATCGATGACGATGCGTATGCCCGCATGGATTCAGCCATGGAGACGGCGACCCAGATCGTCGTCACGCACGAACATCCCGACCATATCGGTGGCGTCGTCGCGCACAGCATGCCGTCGGCAATCCAGAAGGCGCTGAGGCTCAACAAGGAGCAGTATGAGAGCCTCCCGCGCTACGGACTGTCGTTACCTGCGGCGCTCTCCGACTACGTCCCGATCGACTACGCCGGCATGCTCTCGCTTGCGCCGGGTGTCGTGCTGGTGCGCGCGCCCGGCCATACGCCGGGAAGCCAGATGGTCTTCGTCCAGCGCGAGGATGGCCGCGAGCTGCTGTTCATCGGAGATATCGGCTGGAGTCTGCGCAATGTCGAAACCGGCAAGGGACGCCCCCGGCTGCTGTCGGACTTCATGCTGCATGAGGATCGCGAAGCGGTGTTCGGCGAACTGGCCACGCTCAAGGCCCTCCATGTTGCGGAGCCCGACCTCATCATCGTGCCGGGCCACGATGTGGCGGCGGTCGATGCACTGATCGCCGGCGGCGTGATGACCAGCGAGTTCAAGCCCTAGAGCTTGCCGTCCTCGCGAAAGAGCAGTGCCGTGGCGCCCGCGAGCAGTGACAGCAGGGCAGGGCCGGCCGTCGCCGCAAGCGGCGGCAGCGCCTGCGAATTGCCCGCCCGCGTCGCGAGCTCGCTCACCACGAACAGTACGAAGCCCAGGATGAGTCCGAGCAGCACCGCGTTCCCGTAGTCGCCGCGGCGGCGATAAGAGCCCGCAAGCGCAAAGGCGAGCAAGACCGAGCCCGCCACCATGAACGGCAGGGTGAAGGCGCGATAGAGGCTGGTGAGCGAGATGGCGCGCAACTCCGGATCGCCGATGTCGTCGCCCGCTGCCGCGACCAGCTCTCCGAAAGTCTGGTCGCGCGCCACCGACAGCTGCAGGGCAAGATCGCCGCTCGTCATCCGGGTAGCGACCTCATACTCCGCAAAATCCTGCGGCGGCGCGTCGGCGCGGAGGACGGTGCCGTTCTTCAGCAGCCATTTGCCGCGCTGGTAAGTGGCCGAGTCCGCGACGATCCGCTCACGCCCGTCACTGCGCGTCATGAAAATTGTGACGTCGCGCAATTGTGGGGCGGCGGTCGTCGTTTTCTCGGCGCGCAGGATATAGGGCTCGGTCCCCGCCATCTGCTCCATCCACAACGACTTGTCGGCGCCGCGGCCGGTTTCGGGGAACGAGCGGTCCATCGTGACGGCCCAGGTCTCGCCCAGGATCGACGCCGCGCCGGCGATGAGGGTCAGCACGATCACCGGCCAGCGCAGGACGCGCCAGATCGACAGCCCTGCAACCTTCATGATGGTCAGTTCGTGCCGCACCTGCAGGTCGAGCACCGCGGCGACCGTTCCGATCAGCACCGTGATCGGCAGCGTCCCGATCAGCCACCGCGCCGCCGGCACCGCCGTCGCGAGGATGGCGAGCGGAAGTCCGCCCGCGGCCTGCATGATCGAAAAGCGCGTCGTGTTGAGCGACTCGGCGAGGGCGATGAGGCTGAAGAACACCAGCACGGTCACGGCCACTCTGACGCCGACGCGGCCAAGGATCACCCGATCGATCCGTGAGAAAACCATGACCGCCCTTCGTTGCAACGCCCGACGCTACACCGGCGTGGATTCGAACTCCACCGCTAAGCCTGCTCCGCCGCTTCGAGCTCGGCGCTGAGCGTGAGCCAGCGCTCCTCGGTCGCGGCGATCTCGGCGGTGAACCGCGCCTTGTCCTTGCCCAGCAGGATCACGCGCTCGGGTGCCCCGTCATAGACCTTGGGGTCGGCGAGGATCGCCTCGATCTTGTCGAGTTCGGTGCGCAGCCGGCCGAGCTTCTGCTCGGCTTCCTTGATCGATTTGCGCAGCGGCGCGACCTCGCGCCGGCGCGCCGCGCTGTCCTGCCGCGCCGCCTTCTTGTCGAGCACCGGGGCGGGAGCCGCAGCCCCCTTCTGCGGCTTGTCCTTCCCCGAAATCAGCATCCGCTGATAGCTGTCGAGGTCCTCGTCGAACTCCTCGATCGTGCCGTTCTGCGCGATCCAGAGCTTGTCCACCGTCGCCTCGATCAGGTGCCGGTCGTGCGAAATGATCAGCACCGCGCCCGTATAGTCGTTGAGCGCCTCGACCAGCGCATCGCGGCTGTCGATGTCGAGATGGTTGGTCGGCTCGTCCAGGATCAACATCCCCGGCCCGCCGAACGTGATGAGCCCCAGCAGCAGCCGCGCCCGCTCGCCGCCGCTCAAATTCCCGACCAGCGTATCCATGCGCGACGTCGTGAGCCCCATCTGCGCGATGCGGCTGCGGCGCTTGGCTTCGCTGTCATACGGCATCATCGCGATGACGTGCTCGAGCGGCGTCTGCTCGGGCTTGAGCTTGTCCATCTGGTGCTGCGCAAAATAGGCGATCTCGAGTCCCTTGCTCCGCCGCATCTCGCCGTTCATCGGCTTCAGATCGCCCGCCAGCAGCTTGGCGAAGGTCGACTTGCCGTTGCCGTTGACGCCCACCAGCGCGATCCGGTCGTCCGGATCGATGCGGTTGGTGATGTGGCGCAGCACGACCCTGTCGCCATAGCCCACCGACACATTGTCGAAAGTGAGCATCGGCGCCGCGGGGATCTTCTTGGGGTTCTGGAACGCGAAGGGCGCCGCATATTCGTCGAACAGCGCTGCCGGCGGCTTCAGCTTCTGGATCATCTTGACGCGCGCCTGCGCCTGCTTGGCCTTGGTCGCCTTCGCCTTGAAGCGATCGACGAAGCTCTGCAGGTGCGCGATCTGCTCGAGCGTCCGCTCGCGCGCCTTGTTGTTGAGCTCCATCTGCATGCGGCGCGTCTCTTCGAACGTATCGTAGCCGCCCTTGTAGTAAGTGAGCTTGCCGCGTTCGAGATGGACGATCGAGGTCACGGCCTTGTTGAGCAGGTCGCGGTCGTGGCTGATCATGAAGACGGTATAGGGATAGCTCGCGAGATATTTCTCGAGCCACAGCGTGCCTTCGAGATCGAGGTAGTTCGTCGGCTCGTCGAGCAGCAGCAGGTCCGGCTGGCTGAACAGCACGCCCGCCAGCGCCACGCGCATGCGCCACCCGCCCGAGAGCTCGCTCGTCGGCCCCGATTGCCGGTCCTGCTCGAAGCCGAGCCCCTTGAGGATCGTCGCCGCGCGCGCTTCGGCCGTGTGCGCATCGATGTCGGCGAGCCGCATATGGATGTCGGCAATGCGGTGCGCGTCGGTCGCCGTCTCGGCTTCCGCCATCAGCCGCGCCCGCTCGGTATCGGCCGCCATCACCGTCTCGAGGACGCTCAGCGATGTGGCCGGCGCCTCCTGCGCCACCGCCCCGATCCGCGCCCGCCTGTTGACCTCGATCGAGCCCGCATCGAGCGAAATCTGCCCCTGGATCAGCCGGAACAGCGTCGTCTTGCCCGATCCGTTCTTGCCGACGAACCCGGCCTTCGCCCCGTCGGGCAGCACCAATGACGCGTCCTCGAACAGAGGCCGCCCCTGGATGCGATAGGTGAGCGAGGAAATGGTGAGCATGGTGGCGCGCTGGATATCGCCCGCCGGGCCGGATGTCCAATGGCGGCCGCGGTCGGCGGCCCACCTTGCCCCAAATCCCGCCCTCGGCTAAAAGCCCGCACCTTTTCCAGCCAATTCAGGGACTTTCACATGGCGCTCGAACGCACCTTCTCGATCATCAAACCCGACGCGACCCGCCGCAACCTCACCGGCAAGATCATCGCCAAGTTCGAGGATGCCGGTCTTCGCGTGGTGGCGAGCAAGCGCATCAAGATGACCCGCGCGCAGGCCGAGGGCTTCTATGCCGTCCACAAGGACCGTCCGTTCTTCGGCGAGCTCGTCGAGTTCATGATTTCCGAGCCCGTGGTCGTCCAGGTGCTCGAAGGCGAGAACGCCATCATCAAGAACCGCGAAGTGATGGGCGCCACCAATCCCGAGAACGCTGCGCCTGGCACCATTCGCAAGGAGTTCGCCCTGTCGGTCGGCGAGAACTCGGTGCACGGCTCCGATGCACCCGAAACGGCGAAGGAAGAAATCAAGTTCTTCTTCACCGACGACGAGATTGTAGGGTAACATGTTAGGGCCGGATTGATCCGGCCCTTTCTCATTCCGGGAACACTCGAGGGAACCATGCCTTACGTCCGCATCGAAATCACCGACGGCGCCACTTACGAGCAGAAGCTGCAGCTCTACAAAGAGACCACCGAGATGCTCATGCGCATCCTCAACAAGAAGCCGGAATACACCTTCGTCGTCATCGAAGAGGTCGACAACAAGAGCTGGGGTCACATGGGCACCTCGGTTCACGAAATCCGCATGTCGCAGGCGGCCGGCGGCCAGGTCCCTGCCTTCGGCCAGAAATTCACCGGCGGCAAGTCGGCCAAGAAGGCGCCGGCCAGGAAGGCCCCCGCGAGGAAAGCTGCAGCGCGAACCTCGACCCCCGTCAAGCGCGGCGCCGCCAAGAAGTAATGCCCGAGATACTCGTCCACGTCGTCGAGGGGCGCAGCGCCGAATCCAAGCAGGCGCTGATGAAGGACATCACCGACGCGGTGGTGAAACACTTTGCGGTGCCGCCCGAACGCGTGGTCGTCCAGATCGTGGAGTCGCCACGGGATTCCAAATCCCGCGGCGGCGTCCCCTTCAGCCAGATGTAGCCGCCGCCGGCGCCGGCTCCAGCAGCCGGTGCGCGACGAAGAGCGCAATCGCGCCGCCGGCCGAAAGCCCCGCCGCCACCACCATCAGTCGCGGATAATCCTGCACCGTCGCCGTGAGCACGCCGAACAGCGACGCCGAGGCGAGCGCTGCCACCACATGCGACACGTCGAGCAGCGACGTCGATAGCCCGACGCGGCCCTTGATGGCGTCCTGCAGGTAGCTGATCGGGATCGTCAGCAGCGCGGCCGTCGCCGGCCCATTGAGCAACTGCAGCCACAGCACGTCGGTCACCGATCCCGCGCGGCTGATCAGCACGAGATACACCGCATAGAGCAGGGCGCCGATGATGATGATCGTGTGCTTGCTGAGCCAGCGCAGCGCATAGCCCCAGGCCACCATGAACGGGAGCTCCAGCGCCGCGGCGAGCCCCGCAAAGATGCCCAGATCGGCATAGCTGCCTTTGAGCGTCGACGTAATGAGCAGTGGGATCGTGACCGTTCGCAGTGCAACGGCCGCGAAGATCAGCGTCACCCCGACGATACCGCCCATGATCGCCGGATCGACCCGCGCCTTCGCGACTGGCGCGGCGGGTTCCTCCGCGCTCGTCGGCGGCCGCCCGATCCTCGCGTCCGGATTGCGCAGCAGCAGGAGGAAGATCGCGGCGCAGCCCACATAGGCGACGGCGGCGATCCCGTATGCGTTGAACACCGTCGTGACCGCGGCGTACCAGCCCACGAGCGGCGGCACGATCACCCAGGCCACGCTGAAGATCGTCCGCAGGATCGAGTTCATGAACTCGGCCCGCGCCGGATCTCGCGCGTTGTAGTAGCTGCGCGCATACGAGAACGACTGTGAGAACAGCGCCCCGCCGAATGGCATGATGACGCACGTCGCCAGGATGAAGGCGAGCTGGTTGTGGAAGGCGAAGATGATGCCAAAGCCCAGAGCCCCCATCAGGGCTGTGCCGATCACGAGAACACGGCGGTCCGGAATCTTGTCGGAGATATAGCCCAGCGCCACCGAAGCGGCGGCACCGGCGAGCGAACCCGCCATCAGCAGCACCGAATAGAGACCGTTGGGGATGCCCAGCGTGTCGATGCCGACGATGGCGCCGTAATTGAGGGTCGAGGCGTAGGTGATGCCGGTGAAAAACAGGCTCGTGGCGATCAACGCCGTGGCGGGCAGGCGGTGCATGTCGGGTCCCTCGACGTCGCCGGTAGCTGAACCCGGGCGCCGTGACTACTGGCTTTCGGTTGATTCCGGCGCGACCGCTGCGGCGCGGCAACGGAACCCACGGAGTCTCGCCTCGTTAGGCCCTCATCTCAGGAATGGAGGCAGACATGTCCGACAACAAGGATCTGGTCGGTGGACCCGACCGGGCGCGCGTCGCTGCGGAAGAAGATTACGAGGTTTCGGCGTTCGCCAACCGGCACGGCATGACACCGGACGAAGTCCGGGACATGATCCGCCGTATCGGCAACGATCGCGACGCGCTCGAGCGGGAAGCCGCCAAGCTGCGCCGGCACTGACCGGGCCGGGAAGCTGACATGCGCGGGCGGCGGTTGCCGTCCGCGTGCATCGTCCCCATGTTGGTCCCCGAAAGGAGATCGTCATGGGCTTGATCAAGAACCTCAAAAACGCACTTCGGCCACGCAGCGCAGCCGAGCTTGAGCTTGAATACCTCAAGGGCGCGACCTCCCACGTCGACCTGGAGCTGCGCATGCGCGAAGTGGACCGCGGCAAATTCCGCGGCTACCCACGGCTCGGCTGATCATTTAAACTTCCTGCGCGGGGACGGCCCCGCGCTCCGCAACCTCGGTCGGGACGGCCCGCCAACAGGAGAAATCCCATGGCTTGGCTTTACCTGCTTGTGGCCGGCGCCCTCGAAATCGTCTGGGCGGTCGGCCTCAAATACACCGAGGGCTTTACCCGCCTCGTTCCCTCCGCGGTTACCATCGTCGCCATGGTGGCGAGCGTTGCGCTGCTCGGTCTGGCGGTACGCGATCTTCCGGTCGGCACGGGCTATGCGGTGTGGACCGGAATCGGCGCCGTCGGCGTCGCCATCATGGGCATGATTCTGTTCCAGGAACCCGCCAGCGCGGTCCGCATCGGCTGTATTGCGCTCGTCGTGGTCGGGATCGCCGGGCTCAAATTCGCCTCGTGAACCGGAAAAGCACCGTCGCGGTTGCGTGTCGATCACGCTTCCGCGACATTTTCACGCCCGCGGCAAAAATTAATGGAACCTTTTCGACTTTCGCGTAAGCATATGCGGGCGCGGGGGTTTCTCCGCGTTACCAGGAGCAACCCTCGCAATGGCGGAGCGTCGGCCAGAGCGGTTTGTTGAAAGGCAAACCATGCCCGTTCGCGTGCCCGAAGTGGCCTCAGTTCTCGCCCTTCTCCTCGTTCTGCTCATCGCCAAGCAGATCCCGTTCTTCGATGGCCTGCCCATCAAGAACATCATGGGGATCGTCAGCTTCTCGTTCGCGATTTTCCTGTCGCTCCGGCTTTTCTACTTCGAGCTCGCCCGCATCCGCGCCGAAGAGTGATCGCTCAATTTACCGGGAGGTGAAGGCGCGGGGGCTTTCGCGCATTCCGCCATAACGGTACCAGGGCGTTATGACTCGTGCCTTGGCCATCGCCGTGACGCTGCTCGCCTTCTCCGCCGTACTCTCGGCGAGCGTGGCCTATGCGCTGCCGGCCGGCGCCGGCCTTCCTGCAGCTACCGCCATCGACGATGTCTGCATCGCTGTTGCCCCCGCTGGCCCGGCTGTAACCGGCAAGATTTGCGTGAAGCGCCACAGCCAGGGTCTGCCGTGCACGCCCGTTCCGGCCATCCTGCCCGTGGCGTACGCGCTGCCCGAGGCGCCCACGGCCGAGCCGCCGCACGCGTCGCTGTCCGTGGAGGAACTCGACCGCACATCGCTGCGGCTCTTCCGGCCACCTCGACAGCAACTCGTCTGACCTCCGCCATTGCGCCCCAAGGGGGTGCTGTTGATGACGCCGGTTCGCCGGCCAGATGAGACTTTCCATGATCCACTTGACCTATGACCGGCTCTCGCGCCGCAGCTTTCTTATTGGTGCCACCAGCCTCGGTGCGCTCGGCCTTGCCGGATGCGCCACCACACCCACAGAGCTCGGGACCGACGGCCCGTCCGCGGATGCATTGCGCATGTACGCGGCGCTGCCGAACGAACGCTTCCCCATCCCTGCGATGCGGATCGACCGGCTCGACCCGCGCTACTACCGCCAGGTTGTCAGCGACCCCACCGGCGAGCGGCCCGGCACCGTGGTCGTCGATACCCCCAACCGCTACCTCTACTGGGTGATGGGGGGCGGCCGGGCCATTCGCTACGGCGTCGGCATCGGGCGCGACGGGTTCTCGTGGGGCGGCGCGGGGAGCATCGCCTACAAGCGGGAATGGCCGCGCTGGACTCCGCCCTCCGAAATGATCGAGCGGCAGCCGGAACTCGAGATATATCGCCACGGCATGGAGCCGGGCCTCGACAATCCGCTCGGCGCCCGCGCGCTCTACATCTTCCAGAATGGCCGCGACACGCTGTACCGCTTACATGGAACACTCGACGTGGCGACCATCGGCAAAGCGGTGTCGAGCGGCTGTGTGCGCCTTCTCGCGCAGGACGTGATCGACCTCTACGAACGGGTCCCCTCCGGATCGCCCATCGTCGTACGTCAGTGATGGCATGCATCACAGCAATCAATGGCCGGTCCTGCTGACAGCGGGACCGGCGCGGCGTAGTTTCGCGCCATGAACAAGCCAGTCGTCGCCCGCATCGCCAGGTCCGCCTGTCCGCATGATTGCCCCTCGACCTGCGCCCTCGACGTCGAGATCATCGACGAGCGGACCATCGGGCGCGTCCGCGGTGCGAAGGACGATCCCTACACCGCCGGCGTCATCTGCGAGAAAGTCGCGCGCTACGCCGAACGCATCCACCATCCCGGCCGGCTCACCCATCCCCTGAAGCGCATCGGGCGCAAGGGCGAGGGCCACTGGCAACAGATCGGCTGGGACGAGGCCTTCGAGGAAATCGTGGCGCGCTGGCACGCCATCGAAGCCGAATTCGGCCCCGAAGCCATCTGGCCCTATTTCTACGCCGGCACCATGGGTCACGTGCATCGGGACGGCATTCACCGCCTGCGCCATGCCCGCGGCTATTCCGACCAGTACGATACCATCTGCACCGGCGCGGCGTGGCCCGGCTACCTCGCGGGCACCGGTCTGCTCGGCGGGCCCAATCCCGAGCTCATGGCCGAAGCCGATTGCGTCGTGATCTGGGGCACCAATGCGGTGAACACCCAGGTCAACGTCATGACCCACGCCATGCGTGCCCGCAAGGAACGCGGGGCCAGGATCGTAGCCGTCGATATCTACATGAACGGCACGATGGAGCAGGCCGACATGCCCATCCTGCTGCGGCCCGGCTCCGACGGAGCATTCGCGCTGGGTGTGATGCACGTGCTGCTGCGCGATGGCCTCGCCGACCGCGATTTCCTCGCCCGCATGACCGACTTCGATGCCGAAGTCGAAGCCCACATCATGTCGCGCACCCCCGAATGGGCGGCGCAGATCACCGGCGTTCCGGTCGCCGGGATCGAGGCCTTCGCGCATCTCGTCGGCACGACGCCCAGGACCTATTTCCGCCTCGGCTTCGGGTTCACCCGCCAGCGGAATGGCTCCACCAACATGCATGCGGCCCTCTGCATCCCCGCGGTCACCGGGGCCTGGCGGCACAGGGCAGGGGGCGCCTTCCACTCGAACTCGGGCACCTGGCATCTCGACAAATCGCTGATCGAGGGCAGCGGCATGGGCAGGGCCGGCCGCATCCTCGATATGTCCGAGATCGGTAAGATCCTCACCGGCGATCGCATCGCGCTCAAGGGCGAGATGCCGGTCAAGGCGCTGTTCATCCAGAACACCAACCCGGTGAACGTCGCGCCGGACCAGGCACTGGTGCGCGCCGGCTTTGCCCGCGAGGACCTCTTCACCGTTGTCCACGAGCAGTTCATGACCGAAACGGCCCAGATGGCCGACATCGTGTTGCCCGCAACCATGTTCCTCGAGCACAACGATTACTATCGCCGCGGCGGCCACACCCGCTTACTGATCGGGCCCAGGCTGGTGGAGCCGCCGGGCGAATGCCGGTCGAACTTCGAGGTGGTCAGCGAGCTGCTCCGCCGGCTCGGCAGCGATGGCGAGTCGCTGCACCTCACCGATCGCCAGATGGTCGCCGAGACGCTGCGCCGCTCCAATTACGGCGAGCTCGACGAGATCGAAAAGACCGGCTTCATCGACAATGACCCGCCCGACGGGGAGGCGCGCTTCGCCCACGGTTTCAACTTCCCCGACGGCCGCTTCCGCTTCCGCCCCGCATGGGACGAGATCGCCGCCGCCAAGGGCTACCTCTGGACCATCGACCCCGCACTCGTGCCGCGTATGGTCGACTACTGGGACATCAACGAGAAGACGAGCCCCGAGGTCCCCTTCCGCCTCGCGACGAGCCCTTCGCGCAGCTTCCTCAATTCATCCTTCTCCGAAACGCCCGGCTCGCAGAAGCGCCAGCCGGTTCCCACCGTCTTCATCCGCTCCGACGACGCTGCCGCCAACGGCATCGTCGCGGGATCGAGGGTCACAATCGGCAATCACCGTGGCACCGTTGACCTGACGGCCGTCATCCTCGACGGTCTACCCCCAGGAATCCTGGTCGCCGAAGGCGTCCATCCCAACCGCGCCCACCCCGGCGGCAACGGCATCAATACCCTGATCGGCTCCGACCAGATCCCGCCTTTCGGCGGTGTAGCGTTCCACGACGCCGCCGTCTGGATCAGGCCGGCTCAGGCCGCCGCGTAGGTCTGCCAGAAAAAATAGATCGTCAAAACAACGCCATAGACGATCACCAGCGCCCGGATCACGGCCGTCGGAATGCGGGTCGAAAGCCGCGCCGCCACATATCCGCCGATCACCACGCCCAGCAGCGCGATACTCCCGTGGTACCAGTCGATCGACCCCGCCACCGCAAATCGCACCGTCGCCACCAGCGCCACGATCGCCGACACATAGAGTTTGAGCCCATTGGCCGCATGAATATTGGCCACCCCCGCGAGCGTCAGGAACGCCAGGAGCAGCACACCGAGTCCCGCGTTGAAGAACCCGCCATACACGCAAACGGCCGCGAGCAGCCCATAGAGCAGCACCGCCCCCGCCGCGCGGGCCCCGCGTCCCGTCCCGGCCCGCGCGGCGACGAATGCGTTGATCCGCCCTCCGAACACGAACAGAATGACGGCGAACAGGATGAGCCACGGCACGACCAGCGAGAACTGCGCGTCCGATACCCGCAGCAGCAATTCGGCACCCGCATAGCCGAAGATGGCCGACACGATCGAGTACGGCAGGAGGAGATGCCGATGATCGGCCATCTGCCGCCACAGGCCTACCGTCCCCGATGCATAGCCCGGTAACGCCGCATAGGTATTGGATGCGTTCGCGAGCACCGGCGGCACGCCGACCGCCAGCAGCGCGGGAAAGACGATGAAGCTGCCGCCGCCGGCGAGCGTATTGATCGCGCCGCCCATGAGGCCAGCGAAGAACAGGAGGAGTTCGGTCACACGAGCGGGCTAGCCTTTTCAGGCCGGACTGGCAATGCGCCCTTGGCAGCCCCCGCATTGACTTTGCATCTGTCGCGTCCCATTTACGCCGCGGCTGCTGGCGCCAGCCGCTCGCCGGGGCAACCCGATGGTGAAGCCAGCCCGCATGCCGCGGACCCTTACGACATGGACGCTATCCTTCGGGGCGCACATGGCAAGGCGAGCACCCATGAGACGATCGCCTCGGTTCAAAGGACCGATCCATGACCTATTCGCTCGATACCCCCTCCATCGAGACCCTGAAATCCGAAGCCAAGGCGCTCCGCGAGGAACGAGCGCTCGCCGGCACTCCGATCACCCACGGGCACGCGCTCGAGGAGATCGCGCGGCGGCACGGCTATCGCGATTGGAATATCGCGAGTGCTGCCTTGCCGAACCGCGTTGTCGTGCCGTTCCAGGTCGGGCAGCGCGTCAGCGGCACTTATCTGGGCCGCCCCTTTGCGGGCATTCTCCTGGGCGTGCAGCTGCTCGCCGACATGCGGCATTTCGAGGTGACGGTGAAGTTCGACAAGCCCGTCAACGTCAGCCGCTTCGACTGGCCGATGGAGCGCCAGCGAGTCCGCGCCACGATCGGAACCGACGGCGTGTCTGCTGCCCGCACCTCCGATGGCGAACCGCACATGCGTCTTCGCCGCGCTTGATGGAAATACAATCCGCCCCAAGCCGTTGCATGGGCTGGGCTATCGCCGCTAGCGTTGCGGCATGACCCAGCCCATCTTTCTGTATTACTTCGGTTCGCCCAACAGCCGCAAAGTCACGATCATGCTCGAAGAGCTGGGCGTGCCCTACGAGATCGTGCCTATCCGCATGTCCCGCGGCGACCCCAAGCGAGACGACTACGGCGTGCTGGCCCCCAGCCAGAAGATGCCGGTGATCGTCGACCCCGAGGGCCCGGACGGCAAACCCATCTCCGTGTTTGAATCCGGCGCCATCCTCAAATACCTCGCCGAAAAGTACGGCCGCTTCTACGGCGAGAGCTGGGCCGAGCGTATCAAGATCGATGAGTGGCTGTTCTGGCAGGTCGGCGGCTTCGGGCCGTATCTGGGCCAGGCAGAGCACTTCCTCTCGCCCGAGCGCGATCCGAACCCTTATGCAGTGAAGCGTTACGTCGACGAGACCCGGCGCCTCTATGGCGTGCTCGACGGCCAGTTGCGGCGTCAGCGCGGGCGCGGCATCGATTTCGTCGCCGGCAACGGCCTCTCGATCGCCGACTTCGCCATCTTCGGATGGGCGCGCAAATGGAAGGAACTGACGATGGGCGAGGACGAGTTTCCCGCCGTCTACCGTTGGCGGGATATGATCGATGCACGACCCGCGACGCAGCGGGCACTCGCGATCACCGTACCGCGCGAAGTTGCGGACCCCGGAGAGGTCATCGCCCGGCACATCGAGCTGCTCGGCCGCACCTAGTCTCAGACTCCGCCGTCGCAAGTGAAGCCGGGCGAATCCTGCCGTTCGGCCACCTTCGGCCAGTCCTGTGTCTGCACGCACATGCTGCCGATGCAGCCGCCACCGAGCCTCAGCGTCTTGCCGTTGAGGATCCAGACCAGTACGTCGTGCGTCTTGCCGGTGGTGGCGTCGTAGATCGTCCCCGAATAGGCGTCGGGATCCTTGGAGGGTTTGATGGACATCATCGGCGCTCCCAGCAGCGGTCGCGTCTGGAGCGACTTGTCCGGATTCTTCGTATCCAGCATGAGCGCCGCGAAAGCATCCTTGGCCATCGACTTGCAGATCGCTGCCTCGGACCTGGGGATCACGATCCAGCTCAGCGTTCCGCAATAGGTTGATCCGCACGGCTCAACTGTGATCTCGGTGCCGTCGAGCGTGCGCCAGGTGCCCTCGACCGATGCAGCCAGGGCCGCACCGGGTGCCAATGCGGCAAGTCCAAGCAAACACACAATGCACGATACAAGACGCATTAATCTCACGTGACACCTCTCGCCGCGAAAATCGGTAGGTAACGTTCGAACCTGCAAGTAGCTGCGCGCTATAGGGGCAATTATGTGGCGCCCAGTATCAACGATCTCCCGGCATAGTGCTCCATATTTGCCGCGATTCGCACTGCCTGTCGGAACCCTTGTCCAAAACCTCCCCAACGGCCACGTGCCTTGCTCGGCTTGCTTTATTGCGTCAAAGCAGGAATAAGGCGCGGCGGTAGGAGAGGTGGCCGAGTGGTCGAAGGCACGCCCCTGCTAAGGGCGCAGGCCTCTAAAGGGCCTCGTGGGTTCGAATCCCATCCTCTCCGCCATTTCCCTTTGTTTTCAAGGACTTAGATTGTTGCTAAACCCCCGTATAAGCGGGGTATTAGCGCACAGTTACAGGCCTTTGCCCGGACGTTGGGAGCGCTTCTTGCACCCCTAGCAACATAAGTCCCGGAAGCCCGGGCGACACCCGCCGCAACAGACTGTCTGTCCAG
>JBIQKK010000103.1:0-7575 GCA_044506585.1 Hyphomicrobiales bacterium | reverse complement strand
GGGGAAAGGGCACCGCCGCCACCGGGAGCCGCAGGGCGATCCGGCGCCAAAACTCGTCGCGAGCGGGGCGGGGACCCCCCGAAAAGGCCCTCGGCAAGCTGGAAATTGTCCCGTCGAGCCCCCATATGAGCAAGCGGTGGATGACCCGCCCATAACCAGCCCCAAAGTCCCGGAATCATTGGCCTCTCGCCCGGGAATCGAATAGACCCGCAACCAGTCCAACAGCCCGAAAAAAGTCCCTTGGCCGACACTCCCGAAGACGATGGCGCGGCGCCGCCGCTGCCCTCCGATATCCAGCCGATTTCGATCACCGACGAGATGCGCAAGAGCTACCTCGATTACGCGATGAGCGTGATCGTCAGCCGCGCGCTGCCCGATGTGCGCGACGGCATGAAGCCCGTGCACCGGCGCATCCTCTACTCGATGAACCAGCAGAATTTCGTCTGGAACCGGTCCTACCACAAATCGGCAACGGTGGTCGGCGACGTCATCGGCAAGTACCACCCGCACGGCAACGAAGCGGTCTACATGTCGCTCGTGCGCATGGCGCAGGAATTCTCCCTGCGGGTGACGCTCGTCGACGGGCAGGGCAATTTCGGCTCCATCGACGGCGATATGCCGGCCGCCATGCGCTACACCGAAGTGCGCATGGAAAAGATCACCAACTCGCTTCTCGACGACCTCGAGAACGACACGGTGGACATGAAGGACACCTATGATGGCTCCAACAAGGAGCCGACGGTCCTTCCCGCGAAGTTCCCGAACCTGCTGGTCAATGGCGCCGGCGGCATCGCGGTGGGCATGGCCACCAACATCCCCAGCCACAACCTCGGCGAAACGATCGACGCGGCGTTGCTGGTGCTCGACAACCGCGACGCGACGGTCTCCCAGATCATGGAGAAACTCCCCGGGCCGGACTTCCCGACCGCCGGTGTCATTCTGGGCCGCGCCGGCATCCGCTCGGCCTACGAGACGGGCAGGGGCTCCATCCTCATCCGCGGCAAGTCCAACATCGAAGAGATGCGCGGCAACCGCGAAGCCATCATCATCACCGAGATCCCCTATCAGGTGAACAAATCGGCGATGATCGAGAAGATGGCGGAACTCGTGCGCGACAAGCGGATCGAGGGCATCTCCGACATCCGCGATGAATCCGATCGCCACGGCATCCGCGTCGTGATCGAGCTCAAGCGCGATGCCGTTCCGGACGTGGTGCTCAACCAGCTCTACCGGTTCACGCCCCTCCAGTCCTCGTTCGGCTGCAACTTCGTCGCACTCAATGGCGGCAAGCCCGAGCTCATGAACATCCGCCAGATCCTGGTGGCGTTCGCCGAGTTCCGCGAGCGGGTCGTGACCCGCCGCACCAAGTTCCTGCTCAACAAGGCGCGCGATCGCGCGCACGTGTTGGTCGGCCTCGCGGTGGCCGTCGCCAATATCGATCAGGTCATCGCGCTCATCCGTTCGGCGCCCGATCCGGCAACGGCCCGCGAGCAGTTGATGGACCGCGACTGGCCGGCGCGCGACGTCGCACCGCTTATCGCGCTCATCGACGATCCGCGCCACAGGATGTCCGAGGACGGCACGTTCCGTCTCTCCGACGAGCAGGCGCGCGCCATCCTGGCCCTGACGCTGAGCCGCCTCACGGCCCTCGGCCGCGACGAGATCGGTGAGGAGCTCGACGGGCTCGGCAAGGAGATCGCCGACCTCCTCGACATCCTGCGTTCGCGCGAGCGTGTGCTGTCGATCGTGCGCGACGAGCTCAATGCGATCAAGGACGAGTTCACGACCCCGCGTCTCACCACCATCGATGACGCCGCCGGCGATTTCGAGGACGAGGACCTCATCGCCCGCGAGGACATGGTCGTTACCGTGACGCATGGCGGCTACATCAAGCGCGTGCCGCTCAACGCCTACCGGGCGCAGAAGCGCGGCGGCAAGGGCCGCTCCGGCATGGCGACACGCGACGAGGATTTCGTCACGCGCCTGTTCGTCGCCAACACCCACACCCCGGTGCTGTTCTTCTCGTCGCTGGGGCAGGTCTATAAGCTCAAGGTCTGGCGCCTGCCGATCGCCGAGCCGCAGGGCAGGGGACGCGCGCTCATCAACATGCTGCCCCTCGAGGACGGCGAGCGGATCACCTCCATCCTGCCGCTGCCGGAGGAGGAAGCCGACTGGAACAAGCTCGACATCATGTTCGCTACGCGCTCGGGCAACGTCCGGCGCAATTCGCTCGCCGACTTCGTCGAGGTGAACAAGAACGGCAAGATCGCCATGAAGCTCGATGCGGGCGACGAGATCGTCGGCGTCGAGACCTGTTCGGCCGACAACGACGTTCTACTCACCACCGCACTCGGCCAGGCGATCCGCTTCCAGGTCGATGAGGTCCGTGTGTTCAAGGGTCGCGACTCGACCGGCGTGCGCGGCATTTCGCTCGGCAAGGGCGACAAGGTCATCGCCATGACGATCATCCGTCATTTCGATGCGAGTGCGGAAGAGCGGGCGGCCTATCTCAAGACCAGCCGCGCGGTGCGCGGAGAGTCCGAGAGCGAGGAGACCGCATCGGACGATCTCGAGGAGGCCATCGCCGGCGAGCTCAACCAGGAACGCTACGCCCTGATGAGCGCGGCCGAGCAGTTCATCCTCACGGTCTCGCAGAATGGCTACGGCAAGCGGACCTCGAGCCACGAATACCGGACCACCGGCCGCGGGGGCAAAGGCATCGTCGCGATGGCCGTCAACGACCGCAACGGTCCGCTGGTCGGCTCCTTCCCCGTCGAGAACGACGACGAGATCATGCTCATCACCGACGGCGGCCAGACCATCCGGCTGCCGGTCGGCGGCGACAAGCCGATCCGGATCGTTGGTCGCTCGTCGCAGGGCGTGATCGTGTTCAAGACCGCCGATGACGAGAAGGTCGTCTCGGTCGAGCACATCAGCGAGCCCGCCGGCGACGAGGACGAAAGCGGGGACGAATAGCCGTTGGAGATGCGGGCGGTTGCGGGCGAGGGCGTAACACTTGAGCCGCAACTGGCCGCACACGCTGGCGAGCTCTACGCCGTCATCGGCGACCCCTCGCTCTACGAATATATCGACGCCAAGGAGCCCGCGAGCGAAGCCGCCCTGCGCGAGCGCCTCCAGCGCCTCGAGTCGCGCCTCTCGCCCGACGGCACCGAGCACTGGCTCAACTGGATCGTGCGCAACGCCGCCGGCGAGCTCGTCGGTTACGTCCAGGCCACCGTTACGCCCGACCGGTCCGCCGAAATCGCCTACGTCCTCGGCCGCGCCCACTGGCGCAGGGGCTATGCGAGCGCCGCCTGCACCGCCATGATCGGCGAGCTTCGGCGCAGGTACGGCGTCACGCGGCTGACCGCCACCCTCGATCCGGCCAACGCGGCCTCCCTTGCGCTTCTCCGGAAATTGGGGCTTGGCTTGGCCTGGACGGACGAGCCCGGCAACGAGGTGGGCTACGGCCTCGATCTGGAGGGGGATGGCTGATGCTGAGCCTTGCAACGCTGGTCCCCTATCTGGGCGCCTGTTTCATCCTCGCGATCGTGCCCGGCCCGACGGTGACCGTCATCCTCGCCAATTCGCTGAAGGGCGGCACGCTGGCCGGGCTCTCGATCATCGCCGGCACGCAGTTGGGTCTCGTGACCATGATCGGCGTCGTGGCGCTGGGCCTCGAGGCGGTGATGGGCTTCATGGCCTTCGCCTTCGACTGGATCAAGCTGGCGGGCGCCGCCTATCTCGTCTGGCTCGGCTTCAACATGCTGCGCTCATCGGGTGAACTCGGTCACGCCACCGCCGGCCTCGCCAAGAGCTATTCGCGCCTGGTCGTCGATGGCTTCCTCGTCATCTGGTCCAACCCCAAGGCGCTCATTTTCCTCGGGGCGTTCCTGCCGCAATTCGTCACCGAAGAGGCGGCGACCTTTCCGCAGGTGATGGTGCTGGGGGTGTTCTTCATGCTCATCGCCGGCAGTACCGACGCCATCTACGCCGTGCTCGGCGGCCGCGCCCGGAGCCTTCTGTCCTCCGCGCGGATCAAACTCGTGAGCCGCGTTTCCGGCGCCATCCTGATGGCCGGCGGGGTCTGGCTGGCCCTCCAGAAGCGGGCCTGATGCCGGTGTCAGCGATCCTGCGGCTTGGCGTAAGTTACGGGAGGCGGCTTCTTCTCCATCGCCTCGATGAGGCTCGGCACGCCGACGCTCACCGCAAAATAAAGCACGTAGCCGAAGGTCAGCGCCGACAGGAAGAACAGCGCCGTCGTGCGAAACCCTGCGGTGGCGGACCTGGCTTCCAGGACGCCGCTATCGCGCAGATTACGCACCATGTTGCGAGCCGACATTGGCTGCAGAGCTCCCGATTAGGCCATGAGCTTACGGAAGGGGCCTGAATCGTTGCTTAAGCGGGTGGCTCAAAAACGTGCCGTCACGGCCCATTTCCGGCACGCTTGCGCTCTCGGGCGGGCCGTGACAGAACCCGCGCACCTGCAGCAAACCGGCAAAAGGTGGCGCACATGACCCGGCTGGTTGGGTTCTATCCCGGCTCCTTCGACCCCCTCACCAACGGCCATCTCGACGTGATCGAACGGGCTTGCAAGCTGGTGGACCGCCTGGTGGTGGCCGTGGGGACGCATCACTCGAAAAAGCCGCTGTTTTCCCACGAGGATCGCATGGAGCTGCTGCGCCAGACGCTGGAGCCGATCGGCAAGCGGACGGATACCGAATTCGAGGTCGTCGATTTCGACGGCTTGATGGTCGACGCAGCCCGCTCCCATGGCGCAAAGCTCATCATCCGGGGCCTGCGCGACACCACGGACTATAATTTCGAGATGCAGATGGTGGGCATGAACGCCCAGATGGCACCGGAGCTGCAGACCGTATTCCTGCCGTCCTCGCCGCCGGTTCGCCACATCTCGGCCACGCTGGTGCGCCAGATCGCGGAAATGGGAGGCGATATTTCGAAGTTCGTCCCCCCCAACGTCCTCAAGGCTTTGAATCCAGAATGAACTCTCCCCTGAAGCGCGCCGGGGTCATACTCGGCGTTTTCGGCGTCCTCGCCGCCGCGTTGTTCGGCGCTGCCATCGCCACTCCCTCGGCCTCGCTGGGCCAGGAGACCAAGCCCCACCTGATCCTCGAGCTCAAGGACGGCATCGTCGATATCGAGCTCCTGCCGCAGGTCGCGCCGCTCCATGTCGAGCGGATCGTCACCCTGACCGAGCGGGGCGACTACAACAATGTCGTGTTCCACCGGGTCATCGACGACTTCATGGCGCAGACCGGGGATGTGCAGTTCGGCAAGGCCGATAGCCCCGATTTCGATCTGAGCCGCGCCGGAAGCGGCGGATCCGACCTCGATGACGTGAAGGCGGAGTTCAGCGGCGAGTCCTTTACCCGCGGCGTCGTCGGCGCAGCCCGTGGCCCGGACCCCGACACCTTCAATTCGCAGTTCTTCATCTGCTTCGGCGACTGCACGTTCCTCAACGGGAACTACACCGTCTTCGGCCGCGTCGTGTCGGGCATGGAGCATGTCGACGCCATCACGCGGGGCGAGCCGCCGGCAAACCCGGACAAGATCATTTCAGCCACTATCGAGAACAAGTAAGGAGCGCCCAATGGCCGACTACAAGGATCCCGAGAACACGCTCCTGATCGAGACCACCAAAGGTCCGGTCGTCATCGAAATGCGCCCCGACCTCGCGCCCAACCACGTCGCGCACATCAAGAAGCTGGCGCGTGAAGGCGCCTACGATGGGGTGGTCTTCCACCGTGTCATCGACGGCTTCATGGCGCAGACCGGCGATGTGCAGCACGGCAAGGGGCCGGACACCGCTCGTGCCGGCACTGGCGGGTCGAGCTATCCCGACCTCAAGGCCGAGTTCAACGCGGAGCCGCATGTGCGCGGCATTGTCTCGATGGCCCGCGCGCAGAACCCCAACAGCGCCAACTCGCAGTTTTTCATCGTCTTCGACGACGCCCGCTTCCTCGACCGCCAGTACACCGTCTGGGGCAAGGTCATCGAGGGAATGGAGAATGTGGACCAGATCAAGCGCGGCGAGCCGGTGCGCGATCCCGATAAGATGATCTCCGTCAAGGTCGCTGCCGACGCCGCATGAAAGCGGCCGCGGTAATGCTCTCGCTGGGGATGCTGCTGGCATCCCCGGCTGCCGCCACCGAATGGGTTTCGTGCGCGAGCCCCGGCGGTGAGGCGAGCTTCGATTATCTCGCCGGAACGCTGGACGTCCTTTCGGTCGTCGGCCTCAATATCAGCGTGGGCGAACAGGTCTGGGCCAGCGACGTCGCCTACGGCCCGGGCGACCCTGTCGCCGTCGGCCAGGCGTTCGAGGATGCCGATACGGTGCGGATCGATGCCGTGGACGAGGCCGTGACAACCGTCATCGCGCGCCTTCGGCTGTTCAAGGCGACCACGGGGGATGGCGCCGCGGTTTATGGCGGTACGCTGGATATCCCCGGCCATGGCGCCTGGCCGGTGTCCTGCTCTCCGTCCTGAGCGCGCCGATGCTCGTTTCCGAGTTCGATTTCGAGCTGCCTGAAGATCGGATAGCGCTCCACCCCGCCGAACCGCGGGACAGCGCTCGCATGCTGGTCGTTCGCCCAGGCGAACCGCTGCTTGACGGCCACGTTCCCGACCTGCTGCACATCCTGCAGCCGGGCGACGTGCTGGTGGTCAACGACACCCGCGTTCTCCCCGCCGAATTGAAGGGCACGCGCATCAGGAGCGAGAACCGCTCCTCGGTGTCGTTCAACCTGCACAAGCGCGTCGATGCCCGCACCTGGCGCGCCTTCGCCCGTCCCGCCAAGCGGCTGCAGATCCTCGACCGGCTGGAGCTGGGCGACGACGGGTCGCTCCGCGCAAGTGTCGCGGGCAAGGGCGAGACCGGCGAGGTCACGCTGGCTTTCGAGCTCAGCGGTGCCGAGCTCGATGAAGCCATCAAGTCCCACGGCGCGATGCCGCTTCCGCCCTACATCGAAGCAAAGCGCGGCGCGGAGGATCGCGACAAGACCGACTACCAGACCGTTTACGCCGCGGTGGACGGGGCCGTGGCGGCCCCGACGGCGGGGCTCCATTTCACCGAGGGCCTGTTGCAGAAGCTGTCCGACCGCGGAGTGACGATCGAGCGCGTCACCTTGCATGTCGGGGCAGGGACGTTCCTCCCCATGAAGGTCGACGATACAAACGACCACGTCATGCACGCAGAATGGGGTGAACTCCCCGAGGCCGTCGTCCATCGCCTGCGGGACGCCAAAGCCCGGGGCGGCCGCATCGTTGCCGTCGGGACCACCAGCCTGCGGCTGCTCGAAACCGCGGCCCGCGCCACGGGTCGGCTGGAGCCATTCATCGGGGAAACCGACATCTTCATCACCCCCGGCTTCCGCTTTCGGGCTGTGGATGTGCTGATGACCAATTTCCATCTCCCGCGCTCCACCCTCTTCATGCTGGTCAGCGCCTTCGCCGGCCTCGACACGATGAAGGCCGCCTACGCGCACGCCATCCGCCTTCGCTACCGCTTCTATTCCTATGGCGATGCCAGCCTGCTATTCCGCGCCCCGCAGGAAC